>NZ_JBFUHS010000002.1:54967-444303 GCF_056402255.1 Pseudomonas sp. P4_B4 | reverse complement strand
ACCCAAGGTGATCAGGTCGAGTTCATCAACGAAGACATCCACAACGCGCACCGGATTGGTGTCGCTGACGTAATCGTCCAGGCTCTCGGGGAGCAAGTTACTTTGACCTCGGTGTTCACCTTGAATAAAGCGTTTCATGGGCAACCCTTGCGATGAAATCCTGGGGAATCATAGCAAGGGTTAGCTTGGATGTTTTTACACACTCTGGGCCGGCGGCGGCTAACCCGGCATCCATGCCGGGTTGCCCACTACGCAGAACCTCCACTCGGCCTCTCGAGGGGGCAAGAAGATCAAAAGCCAAAGCAAAAGCAAAAGCGAGGCGGCCTACCGGCCGGCCTGATCGCGGGGTTCGTTCGCCTGTGATGCAACTGGTCGGCTGACAGGCCGTCATCGCGAGCAGGCTCGCTCCCACAATTTGATCGGTGGACATCAGCAAGACATTGGTCGGCTGGCAGGCCGCCATCGCGAGCAAGTCGGATCGCCGCACCGTCGCTCCCACAGAAGAGCAAAGGCGGATCGGCGTACACCTTCGCTCTTCACCACTCATCAGGCCGAGCGTTAGCTCGCCTGCAGCTCTTGATCTTGATCCACCCGCCCCCTCGGCAGGCTGAGTGGAGGCGTTCATCCGGGGGTGGGCGCGTAGCGCCGTTCGGCGCAGCCGAACACATCGAGAGGAGGTCGAGCGAAGCCGACCGGAGGCGATGCCCCCGGATGAATGCCGGAGCGAAGGAACCCCGAGCCTTAGCGAGGGGCCGTACGTTCGGGGCGAGCGTTTTTTTGCTTACTTTTTTTAGGCGCTTGTAAAAAAAGTGAGTCGCCGTAAGGGCGAAACCATAAGCCGCCGTTACCTGAACAACGGATATGTACACAATCAACAAATAACAGGGCTAGCACGCAACTACGGATCAAAGCTCGAACCGCAACTCAGGCCAGATCGGCGACGTCCCCCGCTTCTGCGACTCAAGTATGGCCCGGCACAACGAACACAGCCGCTGGTCCTGAAACACCCGGCGATCAACACTCGACCAGCGCGGTTGCGCCGGCAACAGACTGCCACACAAGGTCCGGTCCGCCGAACCGCCCAACTCCAGCTGACGGGTCACCAGATGCACCCGCACTTCCTGGCAGGCGAACAGATCCAGCTGTTCGTCAGGCTCGATCAGTTGATAGGCAAATAGTGACCAGGCGGGACGCGGCATCGGGGGCTCCAAATCGGGGGCGCCACCTTAGCCGAAAGCCTGCCTCTAGAAAAGTGTCATAACAGCGGTTTTAGAGTAGGCCAGACATTTTCCAGCAACTTGTCCTGGGCCCCGGCCGCCGGGTGTATGCCGTCGGCCTGCATCAAGTCCGGATGACCGCCCACACCGTCGAGGAAAAACGGCACCAGCGGGATCTTTTTCTCATCGGCCAGGTTGCTATAGACCTCGGCGAACGCCTTGGTGTAACGCGCACCATAATTGGGTGGCAATTGCATGCCGAGCAGCAACACCTTGGCACCGCTGGCCCGGGAGCTGTCGATCATCGAAGCAAGATTTTGTTGCAATTGAGTTGGCAGCATCCCGCGCAGGCCATCATTGCCGCCCAACTCGAGGATCACCAGCTCCGGTTTATGCTCTGCAAGCAGCGCGGGCAGGCGCGCCTGGCCTCCGGCACTGGTGTCGCCACTGATGGACGCATTGATCACTTTGTCGTCGAAACCTTCGCGCCTGAGCCGTTGCTCAAGCAGCGACACCCACCCCAGCCGGGTATCCAGCCCGAAACCGGCGCTGATACTATCGCCAACGATCAGGACTGTACCCGCCGCTGCGTTTTGGGCCATGCACATCAAGGCCAGGCCAGCACTCAAAAACCAGACACGCATCGGACTCTCCATGGGCGCAAGCATTCTCATCGCGAAGGACCTTAGCAAAGTGGTTCCCAGCGCGGAAGGTGAACTGACCATCCTGCACGAACTCAGCCTGGAACTGAACAAGGGCGATAGCCTGGCCATCGTCGGCGCTTCCGGCTCTGGCAAGTCCACCCTGCTGGGCCTCCTCGCCGGCCTCGACCTGCCGAGCAGCGGCGAAGTCACTCTCGCCGGGCAAGGCCTGAGCAACCTCGATGAAGACCAGCGTGCGCGCATCCGCGCCGAACACGTGGGTTTTGTGTTCCAGTCATTCCAATTGCTCGACAGCCTCAATGCCCTGGAAAACGTCATGCTGCCGCTGGAGCTCGATGGCCGCAAAGACGCCCGCGAACGCGCCACCCAATTGCTGCAACGCGTAGGACTGGGCCAACGCCTGACTCACTCGCCGCGCCAGCTCTCCGGAGGCGAGCAACAACGCGTGGCGATTGCCCGCGCGTTTGCCGCCGAGCCCGATGTGCTGTTCGCCGACGAACCTACCGGCAACCTCGACAGCCACACCGGCGAGCGCATCAGCGACTTGCTGTTCGAGCTCAACCAGGAGCGCGGCACGACCCTGGTGCTGGTGACTCACGATGAACGCCTGGCCCATCGCTGCCGGCGCCTGATCCGTCTTGAAGCCGGCCTGCTGGTCGCCCCTCTGGAGCCTTGATGGCACGTCTGCCGCTGTTGCGCCTGTTCCGTCTCGCCATCCGCCAATTGCTGCGCGATGCCCGCGCCGGTGAATTGCGCGTGTTGTTTTTCGCCTTGCTGGTGGCCGTGGCCGCCAGCACCGCCATCGGCTATTTCGGCGCCCGCCTGAACGGCGCCATGATGCTGCGCGCTACCGAATTCCTCGGTGCCGACCTGCTGCTCGAAGGCAGTTCGCCTGCGCGCCCCGAACAGATAAGAAGCGGCACCGAACTGGGACTGGAACATGCGCAGGTGGTGGAGTTTTCCAGCGTCATCGCCACCGACAACGGCATTCAGCTGTCCAGCATAAAGGCGGCCGATGACACCTACCCGCTACGCGGCGAATTGAAAAGCGCGCCCGCACCCTTCGCCGCGGAAACCGTCGGTGGCGGACCGCAACCCGGCGAAGCCTGGGTCGAGGCGCGCCTGCTGACAGCCCTGGACCTGAAGATCGGCGACAGCATCGATGTCGGCATGAAAACCCTGAAACTGGCGCGGGTGCTGACTTACGAACCCGATCGCGCCGGCAATTTCTACAGCCTGACGCCGCGAGTGCTGATCAACCTCGACGACCTTGCGGCCACCGGCGTGGTGCAACCCGGCAGCCGGGTCAGCTATCGCGAATTATGGCGAGGCAATGCTCAAGCACTCGAGACGTATCGGCAACTGATCAAACCGGGGCTTGCCGCCAATCAACGCTTGCAGGACGCCCGCGACGGCAACCGGCAGATCGGCGGCGCCCTGGGCAAGGCCGAACGCTACCTGAACATGGCCAGCCTGGTGGCGGTGTTGCTGTCCGGCGTGGCGGTGGCGCTGTCGGCAACCCGTTTCGCCACCCGCCGGTTCGATGCCAGTGCCTTGCTGCGCTGCCTCGGGCTGTCACGCCGGGAAACCATGGTGTTGTTCAGCCTGCAACTGACCGTGCTCGGGCTGCTGGCCAGCATCAGCGGCGCCCTCCTCGGCTGGCTCGCACAGCTGGGATTGTTTGCCCTGCTGCGCGACTTGCTGCCGACCGACGTGCCTCCGGGCGGGCTGTTACCGGCCGTTGCCGGGATCGGCACCGGACTGGTGGCGCTGGCCGGATTCGCCTTGCCGCCACTGGCGGCTCTGGGCCGGGTTCCGCCATTGCGCGTGCTGCGTCGGGACATGCTGCCGATCCCTTCCAGCACCTGGATGGTCTACGGCGCAGCGCTGGGCGCCCTCGCCCTGATCATGTGGCGCCTGAGCCTGGACCTGGTGCTGACCTTTGCCCTGCTCGGCGGCGGCGTGATTGCAGCGCTGGTGCTGGGCGGCTTGTTGCTGCTGCTGTTGAAGAGTCTGCGGCGCATGCTCGCGCGTGCATCCTTGCCCTGGCGCCTGGGACTCGGCCAACTGCTGCGTCATCCGCTCGCTGCCGCGGGCCAGTCCCTGGCGTTCGGCCTGATTCTGCTGTCGATGGCGCTGATTGCGCTGCTGCGCGGCGAGTTGCTGGACACCTGGCAGAACCAGCTGCCGAAAAACGCACCAAACTACTTCGCGCTGAACATCCTGCCGGCGGACAAACAGGCCTTCATCGATCACCTGATCGCCGTGTCGGCGCAATCGGCACCGCTGTACCCGGTGGTGCCGGGGCGCTTGATCAGCATCAACGGCGAACCGGTACAGCAAATCGTCACCAAGGAATCTGCAGGCGACCGGGCGATCCAGCGCGACCTGAGCCTGACCTGGGCCGCGGACCTGCCATCGGGCAACAAACTCACGGCCGGCAATTGGTGGAACGAACAGACGCCGGAAGATGTTCCCGGCGTGTCGGTAGAAGGCAAGGTCGCCGAAAGCCTGAAAATCAAGCTCGGCGATCATCTGGTTTTCAGCGTGGGCGGGGTCAATCGCGAGGCGAAGGTCACCAGCCTGCGGGAGATCAACTGGGACAACTTCCAGCCGAACTTCTTCATGATATTCCAGCCCGGCACCCTCAAGGATCTGCCGGCGACCTACTTGACCAGTTTCTATCTGGCATCGGGTCATGACCAACAGATTGTCGACCTGTCCCGCGCCTTCCCGGCGGTGACCATCCTGCAGGTCGAAGCCTTGCTGGAGCAACTGCGCAGCATCCTCGCCCAGGTGACCCTGGCGGTGGAGTACGTGTTGTTGTTTGTGTTGGCGGCGGGGATGGCGGTGCTGTTCTCCGGCCTGCAAGCGACGCTGGATGAGCGCATTCGCCAGGGCGCGTTGCTGCGTGCGCTGGGGGCGGAGCGACAATTACTGGTCAAGGCTCGACGTATCGAGTTCGGCTTGCTGGGCGCAGTCAGTGGCTTGCTGGCGGCGCTGGGTTCGGAAGTGGTGAGTTGGGTGCTCTACCGCTACGCCTTTGATCTGCCGTGGCATCCGCACCCATGGCTGTTGCTGCTGCCACTGCTGGGCGCCGTGCTCATTGGCGGTGCCGGGGTGTTCGGCACCCGTCGGGCATTGAACGCCAGCCCGCTGACAGTCCTGCGTGAGGGTTGATAGACTCCTGCCATCCTCACCACAAGAAGCTGTCATGAGCCGTTACCGCCCTCCCCGCACCGCTGGCACCGCGCTGATCACCCCCGAGGGTGAAGCGCGGATGCGCGCCGAGTTCCATGAGTTGTGGCATGTACGTCGGCCCCAGGTCACCCAGGCTGTCAGCGAAGCCGCGGCCCAGGGTGACCGCTCGGAGAACGCCGAATACACCTATGGCAAAAAGATGCTGCGAGAGATCGACAGCCGCGTGCGTTTTCTCACCAAACGCCTGGAAGCGCTCAAGGTCGTCAGCGAAAAACCCAGCGATCCGAACAAGGTCTATTTCGGCGCCTGGGTCACGATCGAGGACGAGGACGGCAAAGAGTCACGCTACCGCATTGTCGGGCCGGATGAACTGGATCTCAAACAGGGCCTGATCAGCATCGACTCGCCCTTGGCTCGCGCCCTGATCGGCAAGGCACTGGACGCCGAAGTTCGGGTCCAGACGCCAACGGGTGAGCAGTGTGTGTATATCGTGGCGATCGACTATCCCTGACCTGCGGCGCTCTGAACCTTAACGCCGGGTAATCAACCCTTGCCGGGCAACGCGGGTCAGTTGCCGGATCACTTCAGGCGCATCTTCGAGGCTGGGGGACTGAATCACTGCCAGATCGAAACTGTCGTCGGCGAAACGAGCGAGCGACTCACCGTCTTCGACAAACTGGATCAGGAAGGCAGCGGGGCCGCCGGTACGACGTGGCCAGCCATCGAGATAACGCAAGAGCGTCGGCTGATGTTTGCCGCCAAGCAGGATTTTTGGATTGCGCTGGGTCAGATGTGCCGTAATCGGCGCGGGACGTACAACGGGGTTTAGTGCATTCATTGTGTCGTGTCTCTGCCTCAAAAGTCTGCATGGCAGGTGAGAGGCAACACCGAACCAGCGCTTTAGCGGTATTTCGAAGCCTGTTCCGGCTTCTATCGGCAACTGGATGGTCACCTGGCGCCCCGCAAGTAGCTGTTTAAATCGGCGCATGAGCAACATCCTAGAGAAGCTGACTGGACAGTGTCAAGAATGACGCGCAACAAAAAAGGCCCGCACAATGCGGGCCTTTTCGTTGAACCAGAGCGGTCAACCGGCGATGGCGCGGTCCGCTGAGAGTTTGCCCGCACCTTCGATCAATACCGCGATACTGCCACCGAGCAAGGCCAGGGCGAATTCATAACCGTTGTTGGCCATGAACAGTCCGTTGCTGATGTGCACCGAGAAAATCGCGACCAGCAACAGGAAGGCCAGGCCAAGCGCGGCCGGGCGAACCAGCAAGCCGATGATCAGAGCCAGGCCGGCGAAGAATTCAATGCCGCCCGCCAGTGTCGCCATCAGGTAACCCGGCGTCAGTCCGTGGCTTTCCATGTACTGCGCGGTTCCAGCCAGACCATAGCCACCGAATGCCCCGAAGAGTTTCTGCGAGCCGTGAGCGGCGGAAATAATGCCGACCACGATGCGCAGAACCGTCAGGCCGTAGCCAGCGCGGGTAGACAGTACCTTGTTGATCAGAGTGCTCATGCTGTTTCATTCCTTGTAAGTGTGTGTTGGTTGGCCGCCATATTAATCAGTAAACCGCATGTTAAAAGCGCAAAAAACCCGCCATAACAATCAGATTAGTTGATCATTTGCGTGAGGCAACCTTTTGCTCCTGGGGCTCCAACGACTCGCGCTCCCGGTCGAACGCCAAGTAATACTTGTTCACGCTATTAACATAGCTGACAGGCCCCATACCTACTTGCTCCATGGCAATTCTTTCGACCTGGAAAAACCACTGGTTGGGATTCAAGCCTCGCCGCCGCGCTTCGGCGCGCATGCCCTGGACCCGCTCCGGCCCGATGTTGTAGGCCGCCAGCACGAAGGCCATGCGTTCGCGCTCGTTGAGTTTCGGGCTGGCAAAGAACTTGCGCCGGATCATCGCCAGGTACTTGGCCCCGGCCTGCACATTGCCATCAAGGTCCTGAATATTGTTGACCCCTACCCGCTGCGCCGCAGAAGGCGTGATCTGCATCAATCCGGTCGGGCCACCATCACTGCGGGCGGCAGGTTGCAGGGCTGACTCCTTGAAGGCCAGCGCCGCCAGGTTCAGCCAGTCCATGCCCTGGGCATCGGCGTGTTTCTGCAGCACCGGGCGAAGTTTTTCCAGACGCTGCCGGTCCGCCTTGGCCAGTGGATAGTGCACTTGATAGAGACGACGATAGATCCGCAGGAACGCGACGTCCTGATCCGATGGTTTTTTGTAGACGGTGAGGAAGCGATCGATGCTGGCCCGCAACATCGAGGCATCGCGGCGCACGAACCAGAACTCTTCCCCTGGATCACTGACGAGTACCTGCTTGTCGAAACGCAGCTTGGGCAGGATCTTGCCCCAGCGTTCGGCGATCGGCTGCTCGACGATGGTCAGGTGGAAGATCCCGCCCTGCACCATCTCCAGCACATCCTCGACGGCAAGGCTCGGATCGACCCATTCGATTGTGACCGGTGGCAGTTTGTGCAAGGCGAGCTTTTGATTGATCTGGCTGACGGCATCTCCGGCGGCGCTGCCGGCGGGTAACGCCAGGGTCTTGCCGGAAAGCTGTTCAAGCCTGGTGTAGCGGCGTTCGCCCTTGATGCCCACCAGGACCAACGGGATGTTGCTGGCAATCGGCTCACTGGTGCTGACGGCGAAGCCGGGTTGCAGATCGAGCAACTCGCCTGGCGCCACCAGGTCGCCCTCCCCGCGCTGCAATGCGCCAAGCAGTTGATCCTTGGCCTTGGGAATGATCTTGAGGGTGATTTCCTGGCCGTCACGGGCGTGGCCGTTGAGGTATTGCTCGAACGCTCTCAGGCGATGGTATTCAACCCCGATCGCCTGCCCCTGGACTTCGCCGGAACTGTTGCGGCTCTGGTTGACCAACACCCGCAGCACACGACTGCTGCGAATTTCCGCAAGGTCGCGCACCTTGCTGGCCGGTACGGCTTGCAGCGGCCCGGGCAGACGCGCGACCGCCGACATCGGCAGTAGCAGCGAACAACACAGCAGTAGCAAAACCGAGGGACGAATCATCCACTCTCCGGAAAGAATATGAGGCCCGCTTCAATGACGAAAACCATCAAGCGCGGCGACAAAAACAGAGCGCCCAAGGCGCTGGCAAAGTGCGAAAGACTGGCACAATGATGGCAAAACTACCAACCCGGCTTGCCCCGCGGCTCAAGAGACAGCGTTAACCCGTTGTAGTTCTTGGCTTTTCTTATAAATCCACGGCTCTGATATGCTTTCCGGCCTTTGGGCCGAGGTAGCACCATGCAACTCATCGATATCGGCGTCAACCTGACCAACGCCAGTTTTGCCGACAAACACCAGGCCGTACTCGACCGTGCCTACGCGGCCGGCGTGTGCCAACTGGTGCTGACCGGCACCAGTGTCGAGGGCAGTGAACAGGCTCTTGAGCTGTGCCAGCAACTGGACGAAAGCGCCCAGCGCCTGTTCGCCACCGCCGGTATTCACCCTCATTGCGCCAGCGACTGGAACGCCGACAGCGCCCGACGTTTGCGCAGCTTGCTCAACGAGCCGAATGTGGTGGCCGTGGGTGAGTGCGGGCTGGATTTCAACCGTGATTTCTCGCCGCGCCCGCAACAGGAGAAAGTCCTCGAAGAACACCTGGCCATGGCCGTCGAATTGCAGCTGCCGGTGTTTCTGCACGAACGCGACGCCAGCCAGCGTTTGCTGGAAATCCTGCGCGACTTCCGCGACCGACTACCGGCCGCGGTGGTGCACTGCTTCACTGGCGAGCAGAAGGCACTGTTCAGCTATCTCGACCTGGACTTGCACATCGGCATTACCGGCTGGATCTGCGACGAGCGCCGGGGCACGCATTTGCATCCGCTGGTCAAGGAGATCAAGCGCGGACGCCTGATGCTCGAAAGCGATGCACCGTATCTGCTGCCGCGCAGCCTGCGCCCCAAGCCGAAAAACGGGCGCAACGAGCCGGCGTATCTGACCGAAGTATTGCGCGAAGTGGCGCTGCATCGCGGGGAAAGCCAGGAAGATCTGGCGGCGCACACGACAGCGTGCGCACGGGCGTTTTATGGCCTGCCATTGATCTCCTGATTCCCACAGGTTTGAAGTTGATCTGCATCAAGAATCAACCACCTGAGTAGCGGCACAATGATGGCACCTTGCCAAAACTGTTTCCGCTATCAGAGAAGACCTCCATGGGTGCCTGGCTTAGCAATATCTCGCTGAAATACAAATTCTGGGCGGTCAACGCCGTCGCTTTCGTCACCACCCTGTTGTTGGCGCTGTACGCGGTGCAGATCGAACAGCAGGCCCGCAGTCACGCTGCCCAGGCTTCGGCCCAGGCCCAGGCGCGATTGCTCGAAGCCTGGCCCGCCGGGCAACCGCTGCCCCACGTCGACAACCTGCTGGCGTTCAGCCGCGGGCAGGCACCCACGCTCAATGAGCAACCCGTGCAAGAACTGGCCGACGCTAATGGCTGGGTCGAGATCAACCCGATGCCGCTGTTCGGTGACAATCCGTTGATGGGTGCCGAAGTGTTTACCCGTGCCGACGGCCAACGGGTCGCCCTGATTGCCCATGGCCCGAGCTTGAGCCAGGTGTTCAACGAGCGCTTCGCCAACTACGCCTTGGCCGTGTTCATCCTGATGCTGGCAATGCTCGGCGCATCGCAGTTATTGATCCGCTTCCTGCTCAGCCAGCTCAACACCTTGAAAGACGTCATGTTGCACGTGGAGAAAACCGGCGACCTGTCGGCCCGCGTGCCATTGGCTTGCAGCGACGAAGTCGGGCAAATGGCCAACGCCTTCAATGCCATGCAGGCCGGTTATCAACGGGTAGTCAACACCGTCGCCAGCACCGCCCGGCAATTGGACATCAGCGCCGCGCGGCTGGCGGCCAGCATGAATGAAGTGCGCCACGGCATGCTGGGCCAGCAAAGCGAAACCGATCAGGCCGCCACGGCGATCAATGAAATGACCGCCACGGTCTATCACATCGCCCAACACGCTGGTGCCACCCGTGACCTTTCGCAATCGGCCAATACCCTGGCCGGCAGCGGGCAGGAGGTCGTGACACGGGTGCAGCGGTCGATTGCCGGGCTGTCCACTGGCGTCCAGCAGACCGCCGAGATGATTCAACGCCTGGCCAAGGACAGCCAGAAGATCAACGGCGTGGTCAACGTGATTCACAGCATTGCCGAGCAGACCAACCTGCTGGCGCTGAACGCAGCCATCGAAGCGGCCCGGGCCGGCGAGATGGGTCGCGGCTTCGCGGTGGTCGCCGATGAAGTACGCAACCTCGCCAAACGCGTGCAGGCCTCCACGGATGAAATCACCCTCATGGTCTCGGCGTTGCAGGCTGGCACGCGGGACGCCGTGGATTTCATGCAAGAGAGCTCGTTCAAGGCTGACGATTGCGTGCAACAGGCGCAAGAGGCCGGGGCGGCATTGGCCGAGATCACCAGCGCAGTGGCGCAGATGCGTGAAAGCAACACGCAGATCGCGGTGGCGGCCGAGCAGCAGAGCCAGGTGGCAGAAGAGATGAACCGGGCGGTGGTGAGCATCCGTGACGTGACCGAGAACACGGTGCAGCAGACGGTGACTTCGGCGACCACCAGCAATGAGCTGGCGGCGTTGGCTGGGGAATTAAGCAAGACGATAGGTCAGCTCAAACTTTGAGGGCCTCTTCGCGAGCAAGCCCGCTCCCACAGGTGACCGAGTTCTTTCATTAGAATGCGGACGAATGTGGGAGCGGGCTTGCCCGCGATGAGGCCGGAACCGGCAACATCAATCCAGACCATGACACCTATCAAGCCAATAGCCAGCCTTGATTCGCCGCCAGCATTGACCGGGCCTATTCTTCCTACATGTGTTCAACATGGATCGAGGATCAGCATCATGGGCAAACGTCACCCCAACCTTCCCGCCTGGCAATGGCGAGCGTACCCGAACAATCACCAGCACCCGACCAATCTGGTGCTGCACCTGATCGCGGTGCCGCTGTTCATCGTGGCGTTTCTGCTGATTGTGTCCGGGGTGTTCAGCCTGAGCCTGGCAAACATCGCCATCGGCGTGATCGGTGTGATTGCGGCGCTGGCCTTGCAACGCCACGGCCACAGCCTGGAGACCCAAGCCTCCGAACCCTTCAGTGATCGCAAGGATGCGGTATCGCGCCTGTTGGTCGAGCAGTTCCTGACGTTTCCGCGGTTTTTCCTCAGCGGCGGCTGGTGGCGCGCCTGGCGTGAGCGCCACCGCCGTCACTGATCAAGCGAATACGGTCACCGTCTGCCGGCTCATGGCGATCAACCGGCCATCCGCGCTCCACATTTTTGCGGCGGCATGTCCGTAGCCGTCAGCGGCGTATTCGGTTTCGACCAGGTATTTGCACCAGTCCAGGGTGGTCAGTTGCAGCAGCGGTTGCACGAACTCGATGGTCCAGGTCAGCGTGCTGCCCATCGCCGGTTTCTTCAAAAACGGCATCAGGGCCGGCGGCCAGGCGTCCACCAGCGCCAGGATATGCGCCTCGCTGATGGCCTCTTCCTTTACATCACCGCGCAAGCGTACCCAGCCACCCATTTGCCGGGATGTACTACCACTGAACGGCAGCCCGCCGACACTCCAGCGCATCGCCAGATGCCGCATGAACTCCGGGATGACGCCTTCGACAAAAGGCAATTCCTGGCATTCGTCCCAGTGCTTCATTTCAGGTGCCGGTTCAGCGGCCACCGCCACTTCCGAGGGGCGCGAGGCACCAAAGCTGCCCTGGATCAACGTCACCACTTGGCCCTTCTGCATCACCCGGCCCAGCACTTGGCTGACGGCCTTGCCTTCACGCAGCACCTCGACCTCAAAACTGACCGGAACCTCGGGTTCAACCGGGCCGACGAAGGTGATTGCCAACGAACGCACCGGCCGATCCGCCGGAACCCGGGCGCGCATGGCTTCGTACTGCAAAGCAGCCACCAGGCCACCGAAACTGGCCCGTCCCTGGGCCCAGGAGGCCGGGATAGACAGCTCCAGCGGCTGGCTGCGGACAGCATCGAGCAGTTCGGAAAAACGCATGAAAACCTCTGGGATCGGAAAAAGATGAAGGGATCTTAACCAGCCAGCGAAGGCTATACAGCACCCATTCCGGCCAAATTGACTGACAGATGAGCCGTGCTCGGCTCTAACACAAAATCTCTGGCCAACATTGAGCCCCCACAAGGGATCTGGATAGATATCAGGATTTGAAGCAGTCGCGGCTGAGTTTCTCCAGCACAAGGTCCGCACGCTGTTCAGCCTCGGCCATGGTAGTTTTCCAGACCGCAGCACAGGGCTGCAAATCCGCTTCCCGTTCAGCCATGGCCAGCCATTGCACGCAATCGTGCCAGTCACCCAGCGCGCCCTGGGCCGATTTCAATCGGGGCATGGCCGCTTTCGGCAAACGGTCCAGCTCGGGGTAAGCGTCGATGCCATAGCGCACGCGCTTGATCAGCAGGCGCAATCGATGACGGTCGTGGGTCGGATCGTGCAGTGCCTTGTCGAGTTTTTTCCACTGCTTGCCCAGGCGCTTTTCGATGCGCTTGCGCAGGCCCTTGAGCAATCCCTGGCGCTGGGCGGCACGCAGAAAACGCGGAAACGCATCGAGGACGATCAGCATTTGCGCGAGCTCGGGACTGGCCGCCACAGCCGGATAGGCCTCGGCCATTTGCGCCATGCGCCACTGTGCGGCTTGGGGTTGATGGTGCTGGAGCAGGTACGCCGCCAGCACTTCGCGATCACGTAATGGCGTGCTCAGTTCGCCCACCCTGGAGGCGGCCGCTTCCAGTTGCTCGACACCGGGCTGCCCGCGCAAGGGTCGCAACAGGCTGCGCAACCGACGCATGGTTGTGCGCAGATCGTGTAACGCTTCAGGGTCTGTACGCTCTTTCAAGCGGGCCTGACAGGCCAGCAGACGAACTTCCAGGCCCAGAACCTGAGCCACCAACCGATCGATCATGGGGGTTTACTCCGTAAACAGCGCCAGGCTGCAAGCTCCAGGCTGCAAACTCGATGAGTCTTGCAGTTTGCAGCTTAGAGCTTGTAACCGCTTTTCGCTTTTAACGCCCTGCGCGCGATTCACGAATATAGAAACGGGCCTTCTCGGCTTTGGTGGTGCAGCCTTCGAACCCCTCGAATTGCTGCTGGGTCTTGGCCGCGGTCAACAGCGACAGGGCCTTGGAGTAGCTGACAGTCCCGGCAAAACCTTCGGCCTTGGCCAGGTCCAGTTCATGCCATGCAGCATCCAGGTTGCTACCGCAACTGTCGCGATAAGCGGTTTTGCCGGCACAACCGGCGAGCGCCAGGGCAATCAATGGCACGCAGATCCAGGCTTTCATCACTCACTCCTCAAAGATAGGTCAACAGTCGTGCAGGTAAGACGTTGTGGCACCTGAAAAGTGCCGTTGGTCCGCTGTGCAAACTATAGCGCTGCCGAGAATAACCATGTGCCGCCATGGAGTGTCGAAAATACGACGCTCTTGCCCCATCGAACGACCATGGCGATTGAAGCATGCCCCTCGATGGGTGCATTGTTGAACCATTCAAGCGAGGGCGATTCATGAAAAAGCGTGTCGCACTGGTATTGGGCTCGGGTGGAGCCCGGGGTTATGCGCATATTGGGGTCATTGAAGAGATCGAACGGCGCGGCTATGACATTGCCTGTGTCGCCGGTTGCTCCATGGGCGCGGTGGTGGGCGGGATCTACGCCGCCGGCAAACTCAATGATTACCGCGACTGGATCGAGAGCCTGGATTATCTCGACGTGTTGCGTCTGGTGGACGTCAGTTTTCGTCTGGGGGCGATCCGTGGCGAGAAAGTCTTCGGGCAGATCCGCAAGATCGTCGGCGAGATCAACATCGAAGATTTGCGTATCCCCTACACCGCCGTTGCCACCGACCTGACCAACCAGCAGGAAATCTGGTTCCAGGAAGGTTGCCTGCATCAGGCCATGCGCGCCTCGGCAGCGATTCCCAGCCTGTTTACCCCGGTGATGCAGGGCAACCGCATGCTGGTGGACGGCGGCATTCTCAACCCGCTACCGATCGTGCCTGTAGTGTCGAGCCATTGCGATTTGATCATCGCGGTCAACCTCAACTCCACCAACCAGCGCCACTATCAATTGCCGGTCATCCAGCGTCCCGCCGCCTTCAAGACCCGCTTCGACAGCCTGATCAACTCCGTCGGCTCTAAGCTGCCGTTCCGGCGCAAACAGGCTGAACAATTGTTGGTTCTGGAACAGGAAGCCTTGAAGGCCGAAGGTGCAGACTTCAATCCGTGGATCGAATCCGCCGAGCCCGAAGCGCAGCAACCCGCGGCCGCTCCGCAAGCCAGTGGCGCCCCTCGCTCCGCCACCGGTTCGTTCATCATCGACAATGTCGGACCGGCGTCCTTGCTGGATTTGATCAACCAGAGTTTCGAGGTGATGCAGACGTCGCTGGCGCAGTACAAGATTGCCGGGTATCCGCCTGACATCCTGATCAACGTGCCCAAACGCGTATGTCGGTTTTTCGAGTTCTACAAGGCGCCGGAGTTGATCGCGCTGGGACGGGAGATTGCGCGGGATACGCTGGACCGGTATGAGAATGAGCAGAACTGAGCGCCTGAAAACTCTCGATTGAATGTAAGGGCCTCATCGCGAGCAGGCTCGCTCCCACAGTGAATCTTTGGTGTTCACAAAATGTGTATCTGGCCGAAACTCCTGTGGGAGCGAGCCTGCTCGCGATGGGGCCGGATCATTCAGCACAAAACTAAAGGCTGCCCTCACTCAACAACCGATACCCCACCCCCGCCTCAGTGACGATGAACCTGGGTTGGGTCGGATCATCCGCGAGTTTCTGGCGCAAGTGCCCGACCACGATACGCAAGTAGTGAGTGTCTTCGGTGTGAGTCGGCCCCCAAATGTCCTTGAGCAATTGCTGTTGGGTGATCACCCGTCCGGGATGTCGCGCCAGTTGCGCCAGCACGGCGTATTCCTTGCGGGTCAGCGCGACCTCGACTCCGTCGAGCAACACCCGGCGATACGCCAGGTCGACCGTCAATGGACCGAAGCTCAGCGCCGCTTGTTGCGCCTCGCCTGCGGGCGCCTGGCGCAATAAGGCCCGAATCCGCGCCAGGAACTCCTGGATGCCGAACGGCTTGGTCACGTAGTCATTGGCGCCGCCATCCAGGGCATCGACTTTCTGCCCTTCACTGGCGCGCACGGAGAGCACCAGCACCGGCACCGTCGACCACTCGCGAAAATCGCGCAATACCTGTTGGCCGTCCATGTCCGGCAAGCCGAGATCGAGCACGAGCAAGTCCGGTTTGTTCAGCGCGGCTTGCGCCAACCCTTCGCTGCCGGTGCCCGCCTCCAGCACTTTATAGCCCTGGGAAGCGAGGCTGATGCGCAGGAACTTGCGGATCTGCGGTTCGTCGTCGATGACCAAAATGGTCGCGGTCTGGCTCATGAATTCACATCAATACAAAGAAGTGGCAAGAGAGTAGCGCAAGCGCGATCAGGCTTCACTTTCGTATCCCGGCTGTGCCTGCAGCGGCAGGTGCAACATGATGCAAGTGCCGCGCCCCTCGATGCCGTCGGTAACGGTGATGCGCCCGCCATGGGCACCGACCATGCCCTGACAAATCGCCAGCCCCAGCCCGGTACCCTGCCCGCCGCGATCACCCCGCGCCGCGGTATAGAACATGTCGAAAATCTTCGCCCGTTCCGCCTCCGGAATCCCCGGGCCCTCATCGCTGACTGAAAAAAACAGCTCACTGTCATCGGCCCCGGCGCGCAATTGCATACGCCCGTGGGGCGGCGAAAACCGCGCAGCGTTTTCCATCACGTTGATCAGTGCCTGTTCGATCAGCGCGGCATGCACATACAGCAACGGTAACTCGGCCGACACGTCGGTGCTGACCTGCAACGACGCAAGGACTGTCCGCAGCCGATTGAGCGCACTGCCGACGATGTCCGCCGGCGACACCCAGTCCCGCGCCAGCTTCAAGGCTCCGTGGCCGAGGCGGGTCATGTCGAGCAGGTTTTGAATGTAGCGGTCGAGGCGCTCGGCTTCATCGCGGGTGCCTTCGAGCAACTCACGTCGATCCTCCAGCGGGATCGCTTCACCCAGGGCCAGCAGGCTGTCGATACTGCCGCGCATGGACGTCAGCGGAGTGCGCAAATCGTGGGACACCGACGCCAGCAAGGCACTGCGCAGTTGCTCGGTTTCGCCGTGCAGCCGCGCCGCTTCCAGATCATCGGCCAGTTGCGCCCGGGCCAGCGCCTGGGCCAGCGGCTGGCTCAGCGCGGTCAACAAGCGTCGGCGCTGGCCGCTCAGGGTCTGGCCTTCCCTGGCGCATACGCCGAGCAACGCCAGCGGGCCGTCCTCTACCGATAACGGCCACCACCACCAGCGGCCGAACGGCAAGGTGCCGGTGCCCGCACCCGCCGGTTGATCGTGCTGCCAGGCCCAATCGGCGGCGGCGCGCTCGGCTTCAGTGAACTCCAGCGGGCCACCGGTTTCGACTTTCCAGCCGCTTTGCCCGTCGCGATTGAGCAGGCACAGTTGTACATCGTTCCAACCATTGAGGTGCTGGGCGGCCGCGCTGACCACAGCCTGGCGGTCGGTGGCGGCGGTGAGCTTGCGTGACAGGTCGAGCAATTCGGTGGTTTCTTCCTGAGTATCGCGCAGTGCCTGCAATTGCCTGCGCTGACGCGCCGCGAGGTTGCCGGTGAGGGCCGCCATCAGCAGGAAGAACAGCAGGGTCAGCACGTCTTCTTCGCGCTGGATTCTGAAAGAGAAATTCGGTGGAATGAACAGGAAGTCATAGGTCAGGAACGACAGCGCCGCACAGGCCAGCGCCGGCCCGAGACTGCTGCGCACCGCCACCAGCAATACCGCTGCAAGGAACACCAGGGAGATGTTCGGCAGTGGCAGCACGCTCGCCACGGCCCAGGCCAGGGCGCTGGCCAGAACCGTCGCGACCACGGCCAGTGCGTAGTCGAACCAGACCAGTGAATGCATCGACCGCTGATGGGGTTGATGCTGTTGGTGATCGCTGTCGAGAACGTTGATTTCCAGTCCGCGAGCATTGCGCAGCAGACGCGCCGCCAGCCCGCCCCCGAACAGACGTCGGCGCAAACGCGGCCGGGACTGACCGACCAGCACCAGGCTGGCGCGGCGTTCGGCGGCATGCTGGATCAGGGTTTTCGCCACTTCACCGGCGCGCAGCAACACCACTTCGCCGCCCAGGCGCTCAGCCAGTTGCTGGGCGCTCTGCAGACGCAGGCGTGACTGCTCGTCACGCACGCTGCCGTTGTCCACGTGCACCAGACTCCAGGGCAGGTGCCGCCGCTGGGCCACGCGACTGGCATGCCGTACCAGGCGCTCGGCCTGCGCATCGCCGTCGACCCCCACCAGCAAACGCCCGCGCACGGCCGGCGCCGCTTGCCCCAACTGACGATACCCTTGGGCCAGATCGTTATCGACCTGAGCCGCCGCGGTTTGCATCGCCAACTCGCGCAGGGCCGTGAGGTTGGTCTGGGAAAAGAACGCGTCGATGGCCGCCCGCGCCTGCTCCGGCACATAGACCTTGCCATCGCGCAGGCGCTCCAGCAGCTCCCGTGGCGGCAAGTCGATCAGCAGCAGTTCATAGGCTTCCTGCAACACCCAGTCCGGCAGGGTTTCGCGGACCTGCACGCCGGTGATGCCACGCACCTGGTCGTTGAGGCTTTCCAAGTGCTGGACGTTGACCGTGGTGTACACATCGATGCCGGCGGCGAGCAGTTCCTGAATGTCCTGCCAGCGTTTTTCGTGACGGCTGCCCGGAGCGTTGGTGTGCGCCAGTTCGTCGACCAGCACCAGCTTCGGTTTGGCGAGGAGCAGACCGTCGAGGTCCATTTCTTCGAGCAACACGCCACGGTACTCGGAACGTACCAACGGCTGCTGCGGCAAGCCGCTGAGCAGGGCTTCGGTTTCGGCCCTACCGTGGGTTTCGACGACGCCGGCGATGATTTTCACCCCTTGGCGTAACTGGGTGTGGGCCGCTTGCAGCATGGCGTAGGTCTTGCCGACACCCGGCGCGGCGCCGAGAAACACCTTGAGCCGGCCACGGCCATCGCGGGACAGGTCTGCTAACAGCGCGTCGGCGCGGCCGGAGTTGCTCATGCTTGGGAATCTCTTTTTTCAGATGTTGTTGTGGTGATTGTGAGTCCGTCATCGCGAGCAGGCTCGCTCCCACAATTGGAATGCATACTCCTGTGGGAGCGAGCCTGCTCGCGAATGGCTGCACCGCCGATTTACAGTTTTTCCAGTGCCAGATTCAACTCAAGCACATTCACCACAGGCGGGCCTACCAGTGGTTGCTCGATGTGGGCATCCAGCAGTTGCTGCAGGGTCGCCACCGGCAGGTTGCGCGCCGTCGCGACACGCGCCAGTTGATAGGCAATCGCCGCCGGTGGCAAGTGCGGATCGAGACCGCTGCCAGACGTAGTGACCAGCGCCAAGGGCACCGGCCCCTGGCCAGGCACCAGCAGTTTGCTGGCATCGTCGAGTACCCGTGTCGCCAGCGCCGGGTTGCTCGGCGCCAGGTTGCTGGCACTGCTCGACACGGTGGCAAAGGCACCGGCCGAAGGACGCGGGTGGAACCAGGCGTCGCCGACGAAATCCTGGGCGATCAGCGAGGAGCCGCGGACCTTGCCCTCGGCATCCCGCACCAGGCTGCCGTTGGCCTGATCCGGGAATGCGACCTGGGCCACGCCGGTGACCACCAGTGGATAAGCGACGCCGGTGATCAGCGTCATCAGGACCAGCAGGCTCAGGGCCGGGCGTATCAATGTGGACATTGCAAAATCCTCGAATTCGTAAAGTGTTCAATCCGTTGCACCGTGGTGCACTCATCGCGAGCAGGCTCGCTCCCACAGGGGAATGCGGTGCTCCTTGTGGGAGCGAGCCTGCTCGCGATCGGTCAAACCAGATGCAACGCGGTCAACAGCATGTCGATCGCCTTGATGCCCACGAACGGCACCAGGATCCCGCCCAGGCCATAGATCAGCAGATTGCGCCGCAGCAACGCCGCCGCACTCGCCGCTTGAACCCGCACACCGCGCAGCGCCAGCGGAATCAGCACCACAATGATCAAGGCGTTAAACACGATCGCCGAGAGAATCGCGCTCTGCGGGCTGCTCAGGTGCATCACGTTGAGCACGCCCAGTTGCGGGTAGATCGCAGCGAACAGTGCCGGCAGGATTGCGAAGTACTTGGCCACGTCGTTGGCGATGGAGAAGGTCGTCAGCGCACCGCGGGTGACCAGCAACTCCTTGCCGATCTGCACCACGTCCAACAGCTTGGTCGGGTCGCTGTCGAGGTCGACCATGTTGGCCGCTTCACGTGCCGCTTGCGTGCCATCGTTCATCGCCATGCCGACGTCTGCCTGGGCCAGGGCCGGGGCGTCGTTGGCGCCGTCGCCGCACATGGCGACCAGGCGACCGTCGTTTTGCTCGTGACGAATGCGCGCCAGTTTTTTCTCCGGCGTGGCTTCCGCCAGCACATCGTCCACACCCGCCTCAGCAGCAATGGCAGCGGCGGTCAACGGGTTGTCGCCGGTGACCATGACGGTGCGGATCCCCAGCTTGCGCAGCTCGGCGAAACGCTCGCGGATACCGGGCTTGACCACGTCCTTGAGGTGGATCGCACCGAGCAACCTGCCGTCGGCACACACCAGCAGCGGGGTGCCGCCGCTTTGGGCGATCTTGTCGATTTCGCGGGACAAGGCCGGTGCCAGGTCAGCACGCTTGAGGCCAACGAAAGCCAGCAACGAATCCACCGCGCCCTTGCGGTACACGCGTCCCTGATAGTCGACACCGGACAGGCGGGTTTCGGCACTGAATGGCACACCTGTCAGCACCTCAGCGGACGGTTCCGGTTGCGGATGAGTGCCACGCAGGTATTCGACTATCGACTTGCCTTCCGCGGTGTCGTCGGCCAGCGACGCCAGCAATGCGCCTTCGGCCAGCTCCCTGGCTGTCACGCCAGGCGCGGCATACACCGCCGAGCAACGACGGTTACCGAAGGTGATGGTGCCGGTCTTGTCCAGCAGCAAAACGTGCACGTCCCCCGCCGCTTCCACCGCACGACCGGATTTGGCGATCACGTTCAGGCGTACCAGACGATCCATCCCGGCGATACCGATGGCCGACAGCAAACCGCCGATGGTGGTCGGAATCAACGTGACCAACAGCGCCACCAGGAACACCAGCGGCAGGCTGCCGCTGGCGAAGTGGGCGAACGGTTGCAGGGTGACGACCACCAGCAGGAAGATCAGGGTCAGGCCGATCAGCAGGATATCGAGCGCCACTTCGTTCGGGGTTTTCTGGCGTTTGGCGCCTTCGACCAGGGCGATCATGCGGTCCAGGGTCGACTCGCCGGGGTTGGCGGTGATCTTCACCAGCAGCCAGTCGGACACCAGCCGGGTGTTGCCGGTGACGGCCGAGCGGTCGCCGCCGGATTCGCGGATCACCGGCGCCGATTCACCGGTAATCGCCGCTTCGTTGACTGCTGCGATGCCTTCGATCACTTCGCCGTCACCGGGGATCATCTCCCCCGCTTCGACGCGCACCACATCACCCTTGCGCAGGCTGGTGGCCGGCACCACTTGGAACGTGCCGTTGCTGGTCTTGCGGCGGGCGCTCAAGCCTTCACTGCCGGCCTTGAGGCTGTCGGCGCGAGCCTTGCCGCGGCCTTCGGCCAGGGCTTCGGCGAAGTTGGCGAACAGCACAGTGAACCACAGCCACACGGCAATTTGCGCGGCGACGAACGTCGGCACGGCCGTATCGGGAATGAAACACAGCACGGTAGTCAGGATCGCGGTCAGTTCGACCACCAGCATCACCGGTGCACGCTGCAATTGCCGTGGGTCGAGCTTGACGAAGGCTTGCACCAGCGCCGGACGCCAGAGGGCCGAGATCGCGGTTTTCGGTTGCTCCGGTGCCTTGACGGTGGCGACCGGTTTAGTTACGGGCATATTCATCAAATAGTCCTCAGAAGCCCATGCTCAAGTGTTCAGCGATAGGACCCAGTGCCAACGTCGGCAGGAAGGTCAGGCCGCCCACCAGCAAAATGGTCACGGTCAGCAGGGTCACGAACAGCGGGCCATGGGTCGGGAAGCTGTTCTGGCCGATCGGTGCGGTTTTCTTCATCGCCAGGCTGCCGGCCAGGGCCAGAACCGGGAGGATGTAGCCGAAGCGACCGATCAACATGCCAAGCCCCAGCATCAGGTTGTGGAACGGGGTGTTGGCGCCGAAACCGCCAAACGCTGAACCGTTGTTGGCACTGGCCGAGGTGTAGGCGTAGAGCAGCTGACTGAAACCATGAGCGCCGGGGTTGCTCACGGCGGCCACCGGGCCTGGCAGGCTGGCGGCGATCGCGCCGAGCACCAGTACGCCAATCGGCATGACCATCAGGGTGACCACCAGCAATTGCACTTCTTTGGCTTGCAGTTTCTTGCCGAGGTATTCCGGGGTGCGGCCGATCATCAGGCCGGCGAGGAACACCGCGATCAACACGTTGAGCAACATGCCGTAGAGCCCGGCACCGACGCCGCCGAAGATCACTTCGCCGACCATCATGTTGACCAGCGCCACCATGCCGCTCAGCGGGTTGAGGCTGTCGTGCATGCCGTTCACCGAACCGTTCGACGCTGCAGTGGTGGTCACCGACCACAACACAGTGGCGGTAGTGCCGAAGCGCGCTTCCTTGCCTTCCAGCGGCGCAGTCTGTTCGACGGCGACGTTGTTCAGGGCCGGGTTCGGCTGGTATTCGGCCCACAGCGAGGTCGCGCCGCCGATCAGGAACAGCGCCAGCATGCAGGCGATGATCGCGCGGCTCTGGCGCAGGTCCTTCACGTAGTGGCCGAAGGTGAACACCAGCGCCACCGGGATCAGGATGATCGAGGCCAATTCGAACAGGTTGGCCCAGGCGGTCGGGTTCTCGAACGGATGCGCCGAGTTCACGCCAAAGAAGCCGCCACCGTTGGTGCCCAATTGCTTGATCGCAATCTGACTGGCAGCAGGCCCCAGTGGAATCACCTGATCAACGCCTTGCATCGTCACTGCATTCACATACTGTGCGAAGGTTTGCGGTACACCCTGCCAGACCAGATACAGCGCCAGCAGCAGGCACAGCGGCAACAAGCCATAGAGGGTGGCGCGGGTCATATCGACCCAGAAGTTGCCCAGGGACTGGGTGGATTTGCGACCGATGCCGCGGCACAGCGCGACCAGTACCGCCAGACCGGTGGCAGCGCTGACGAAGTTCTGCACGGTGAGGCCAACCATCTGGCTCAAGTAGCTCAGGGACGCTTCGCCGCTGTAGGCCTGCCAGTTGGTGTTGGTCATGAAGCTGACGGCGGTGTTGAACGCCAGCGTCCACTCCTGACCCGGCAGGTTCTGCGGGTTCAGCGGCAGGTGGTCCTGGAACATCAGGATGGCGAACAACAGCAGGAAACCCGCGAGGTTGAAGGCAAGCAAGGCCAGGGCGTATTTCTGCCAGCTCTGTTCGGCTTGCGGGTCAACCCCGGCCAGTCGGTAACAGCCACGTTCGACTGGCCCGAGGACCGGCGACAGCCACGTGCGCTGACCTTCCATTACCTTGTAGTAGAAGCGCCCGAGAAACGGCGCCGGGACCAAAACCAGGGCAAAAAAACCGAGGATCAGCCAATAGTCATAACTGTGCATAGCCGCTCCTAGTTCCGGTCCGCGCGCAACAGCGCAACCAACAGATAGATGAACAGCCCCACTGCGAGCAGCAGCGACACCCCGTCCAGAACGCTCATGGAAGTTCTCCGTGTTACGGCGTATTGCCGCGTGTGGAGTCATTGTCGGAAAGGAGGCTGTAAAGGAACGAGATCGAGGGGGCGCGCCAGGCATAAAGAAAGCGTAAAGAGTGGGTTTACGCCGGGGTTACAGGGTGCGGGGAGGAGCTCCGGTGCGGAAAAACCGGGAATGTCGCAGGTAGAACTCTAAATTGTGCGCAAGAGTAGTGAGTGACTGCTGCAAGTCGTGGATAATCCCGCCCGATTGGCGCGACGCAACCGAATGGGGTCAAGAACTCTTGCACCTCCCCGCTCGCGCCTGCAAGCTACCGCTATTCGCATTACTGAAAAAGGCTGGCCCAACGTGCGTATCCTTATTACCGGCGGAGCCGGTTTCATAGGCTCGGCCCTTGTCCGCGAGCTGATTCAACACACTGAGCATGATGTGCTCAACCTGGACAAACTGACGTATGCCGGCAATCTCGAATCGCTGACCAGCATTGCCAACGACACTCGCTACGAGTTCGTTCAGGCCGATATTGTCGATCAGGCGACCGTCAGTGCAGTGCTGGCACGTTTCCGGCCTCACGCGATCATGCACCTGGCAGCCGAGTCCCACGTCGATCGTTCCATCGACGGGCCATCGGAATTCATCCAGACCAACATCGTCGGCACCTACAGCCTGCTCGAAGCCAGCCGCGCCTATTGGCAAGCCCTTCCGGAGCCTGAGAAAAGCGCCTTCCGCTTTCATCACATTTCCACTGACGAGGTTTACGGCGACCTGCACGGTGTCGACGATCTGTTTACGGAAACGACACCCTACGCGCCGAGCTCGCCCTACTCCGCCAGCAAGGCTGCGTCCGATCACCTGGTCCGTGCCTGGCAGCGAACCTATGGCTTGCCGGTGCTGCTGACCAATTGCTCGAACAATTACGGGCCGTTCCACTTCCCCGAGAAACTGATTCCGCTGGTCATCCTCAATGCCTTGGCCGGCAAGCCGCTGCCGGTGTATGGCAATGGCCTGCAAGTGCGCGACTGGCTGTTCGTCGAAGATCACGCCCGGGCACTGCTCAAAGTGGTGACCACCGGCACCGTCGGCGAGACCTACAACATCGGCGGGCACAACGAACAAAAGAACATCGACGTGGTGCGTGGCATCTGCGCCCTGCTTGAAGAACTGGCACCGCACAAGCCTGAGGGCATTGCGCATTACGCCGACCTGATCACGTTCGTCCAGGATCGTCCTGGTCATGACCTGCGCTATGCAATCGATGCCGGCAAGATTGAACGCGAACTGGGCTGGGTGCCCGAAGAGACCTTCGAAACCGGCCTGCGCAAAACCGTTAAATGGTACCTGGAAAACATGGAGTGGTGCCGCCGTGTCCAAGACGGCAGCTATCAGGGTGAACGCCTTGGCGCCATCAATCCCAAGGAGCTGCTCGCATGATGAAAGGCATCGTTTTGGCGGGTGGCTCGGGCACACGCCTGCACCCGATTACGCTTGGAGTGTCGAAACAGCTGTTGCCGGTCTACGACAAGCCAATGATCTACTATCCGATCTCAGTACTGATGCTGGCCGGCATCAAGGATATCCTGCTGATCTCCACCCCGCAGGATCTACCCCAGTATCGCAATCTGCTGGGGGACGGCAGCCAGTTCGGGGTGAACTTCAGCTTTGCCGAGCAGCCGTCACCGGACGGTCTGGCCCAGGCTTTTCTGATTGGCGAAGAGTTCATTGGTGATGACCCCGTTTGCCTGATCCTGGGCGACAACATCTTCCATGGCCAGCACTTTGGCGAACAATTGCAGAACGCGACAAAACGCACTTGCGGTGCCACCGTATTCGGCTACTGGGTCAAGGACCCCGAGCGCTTCGGCGTGATCGATTTCGACAAAGATGGCCGTGCGCTTTCGATCGAAGAGAAACCGAAAAAGCCGAAATCCAGCTATGCCGTTACCGGCCTGTATTTCTACGACAACGATGTGATCGAGATCGCCAAGGCGGTGAAGCCTTCGCCTCGCGGCGAGCTGGAAATCACTGACGTCAACAATGCCTATCTGCAACGTGGCGATCTGCAGGTCGAGCGTTTTGGTCGAGGATTCGCCTGGCTCGACACCGGCACCCACGATAGCTTGCTCGAAGCCTCTCAGTACGTGCAAACCATCGAACACCGCCAAGGCCTCAAAGTCGCCTGTCTCGAAGAGATAGCCTATGAACATGGCTGGATCGACCGCGAACAGTTGCTGGAGCGTGCCCGGTACTTTGGCAAAACCGGGTATGGCCAGTACCTGGCCAAACTGGCAGGGGAAGAGCAATGAATCTGTGCGAGCCCGATTCGCCCGGTATCGAGACTGGACTGTTCCCGTGAAAATACTCATCAATGGCCGACACGGTCAGGTTTCACATGAATTGCAACAGCGGCTGGGGGCTGTCGGCGAACTGATCGTATTGGGTCGCGATCAGCTCGACCTCGCGCAACCCGATCAGATTCGCCGTCAGGTGCAAAACGTCCGTCCCGATCTGATCATCAACGCAGCAGCCCATACAGCGGTTGATCTGGCAGAAAGCGAGCCGCAATCAGCCTTTGCCATTAACGCGGTAGCTCCCGGCATCCTTGCCGAAGAAGCGCTGGCTCTCGACATCCCATTGATACATTACTCCACGGACTATGTATTCGACGGGAGTAAAGTCGGACCTTACAACGAGGACGACACGCCAAATCCGCTCGGGGTGTACGGCAAGAGCAAACTGGCCGGCGAACAGGCCATCAGGGGCGTGCAAGGTAAGCATCTGATCCTGCGTACCAGTTGGGTCTATTCAACTCATGGCCGCAACTTTCTGCTGACGATGCAGCGCTTGCTCCAAGAGAAACCGGAGTTACGCGTAGTCGCCGATCAAATCGGCGCACCGACATGGGCCGGTACAATCGCCAACAGCACCCTCGCCATGATTGAACGCTGGCAGGCGAACGAAGTTGCCAACTGGGGTACTTATCACCTGAGCGCTCAAGGTGAAACCTCCTGGTTTGGCTTCGCCCAGGCTATCGGCGAAGCATTGCGACAACAGGGCAAGCCCTGCGCCGACCTGTTACCGATCCCGTCCAGCGACTACCCGACACCCGCAGCCCGGCCGCTCAACTCGCGCCTGGATTGCAGTCGCTTGCAGCGTGATTGGGGTGTCAGTCAACCAGACTGGCAAACCGCGTTGCGCGAGTGCCTCACTCAGCAAGCCTGAGCATCAACCGCTGCCCGCACCTGCATTTAAATACCAAACCTGCGTGTTGCAGCGGTGTTGGGGAGCGGGTATGCGGGCTTGCTCGCGAAAGCCGCATTTGCAACAACTGCGCCCCTGACTGACGCACAAATTTGTGCATCCAGTGGCGAACATCCCCGATACGACGCCTTTCAGCCCATTACGACGCACAATTGCGAAATGGCACGCCCACTGCACTGGCCTCCCCCGAGCTTTCCAAACCACTCAGGGAGCAAATCCATGAACACACAACTCAAACCCACGCTGGGCACCTTGCACCTGTGGGGCATTGCGGTCGGGCTGGTGATTTCCGGAGAGTACTTCGGCTGGAGCTATGGCTGGGGCGTGGCCGGGACTTTGGGCTTTCTGGTGACTTCGTTCATGGTCGCCACCATGTACACCTGCTTCATCTTCAGTTTCACCGAACTGACCACCGCCATTCCTCACGCTGGCGGTCCCTTTGCCTACAGTCGTCGCGCCTTTGGCGAGAAAGGCGGGTTGATCGCCGGGCTGGCGACACTGATCGAATTCGTCTTCGCCCCACCGGCGATTGCCCTGGCCATCGGCGCCTACCTCAATGTCCAGTTTCCAGCCCTGGACCCGAAACACGCGGCAGTCGGTGCCTACATCGTGTTCATGGGCCTCAACATCCTCGGCGTGAAACTGGCAGCGACCTTCGAGCTGGTGGTCTGCGTATTGGCCGTCGCCGAATTGCTGGTGTTCATGGGCGTGGTTGCCCCGGCATTCAGCTTCAGCAATTTCGCCCTCAATGGCTGGGCCGGTTCCGACGTATTCGGTGCTCCGGCGATTGCCGGGATGTTCGCAGCGATCCCCTTTGCCATCTGGTTCTTCCTCGCCATCGAAGGCGCAGCCATGGCCGCCGAAGAAGCCAAGGACCCGAAACGCACGATTCCCAAGGCTTACATCAGCGGTATTTTGACCCTGGTGCTGCTGGCGATGGGCGTGATGTTCTTCGCCGGTGGCGTCGGCGACTGGCGCACCCTGTCGAACATCAACGACCCGCTGCCACAGGCAATGAAAACCGTGGTCGGCGAAAGCTCGGGCTGGCTGCACATGCTGGTGTGGATCGGCCTGTTTGGTCTGGTGGCGAGTTTTCACGGGATAATCCTCGGCTACTCGCGGCAGTTCTTCGCCCTCGCCCGGGCCGGTTACCTGCCGGCGTCCCTGGCCAGATTGTCGCGTTTTCAAACCCCGCACCGGGCGATCATCGCCGGTGGCGTGATCGGCATTGCAGCCATCTACAGCGACGGTTTGATCAACCTCGGTGGCATGACGCTAACCGCCACAATGATCACCATGGCCGTGTTCGGCGCCATCGTGATGTACATCATGAGCATGCTCAGCCTGTTCAAACTGCGTAAAACCGAGCCGAACCTGGAACGCACCTTCCGCGCCCCCTGCTACCCGCTGGTGCCGTTCATTGCGCTGATGCTGGCGGTGGTGTGCCTGGTGGCGATGGCCTGGTTCAACACGTTGATCGGCCTGATCTTCCTGGGTTTCATGGCGGTAGGTTTCGTTTACTTCATGCTCACCGCGCAATTGCGTGCCGACGCACCGGCGGATGCGATGCTGACCGGACTTTGAAAGCGTTCGAGTGAACCTTGAACAACAGGCATAGAATGGGGGTGATAGCGATGGAGCTGCGATGAAACCCCATCACTCAAAGTGGTATCCACGATCGGTTGGCGAGCCCTCGCCGACCGCCGGCTTTTCAAGGAGAGTCCTATGCCCTGGTATGCCTGGTTGATTCTGGTCGTTGCCATCGGCTCGATCGTTGGTGGTCTGATGCTGCTGCGCGACACCGCCAACAAGGTCGAACTGACCGAAGAGCAACGTAAGCGCGTCGCCGAACGCAATGCGGAAATGGACGCCAAGGAAGCGCAGGACCGCTGACTGAAAACCCCGCCTTGAACGGCGGGGTTTGTTTTTGCGTGAAATCTCCTGAAATCATGCCGCTTAGTGCCCATATCGATGCATCTGCATGCTTTTAAGAAGTAGAAGTACAGTCACCATGCAATTTTCATTGGTTAATATGGCCGCATTGATGCGGAGATATCAGATGCGTTACTCGCAGGACCATAAAGCCCAGACCCACCAACGCATAATCAAGGAAGCTTCAGCGCGATTTCGACGCGACGGTATAGGCGCGACCGGGCTGCAACCCCTGATGAAAGCACTGGGCTTGACCCACGGTGGCTTTTACTCGCACTTCAAGTCCAAAGACGAACTGGTAGAGAAAGCCTTGCAAGAGGCTGGCGTACAAGTCGACGAGTTGTGCGCGCAAATCTTCGCCGAGGAACAGCCACTCGAAGCCTTCATCGACGCTTATCTGTCCGAATGGCATCAAACCTCACCCCAAGAAGGTTGCCCGCTGCTGACCATTTCTTCGGAACTGGGACTGCGTGGTCAACCGAGTCCGACCAGCGACGTCGTGCTCCAGGCGCGACTCGATCAGATCCAGCACACCCTTGACGGAGAGCGCACCGACGAACGCAGCATCGTCATCATGTCTACGCTGGTCGGCGCCTTGCTGTTATCGCGCAGCGTCGCCGACGCCGAGTTTGCCCAACGGATTCTCGACGTCGCACGCGAACACCTCAAGCACTCGCAGGATTAACCCTGCCAACGCTTGAACAGCACACTGGCATTGACCCCGCCAAATCCAAAGCCATTGGACAACGCGTACTCGATGGCCATTGGCCGCGCTTTGCCATGAACGATGTCGACACCTTCAGTGGCAGGGTCCGGGTTCTCGAAATTGAGGGTCGCCGGCACGATCTGGTCACGGATCGCCAGCAGCGTAAAGATCGCTTCGAGTCCACCCGCGGCACCGAGCAAATGCCCGGTCGCCGACTTGGTCGATGTCACAGCGATGCCATTTTGTGCACCGAACAACGCCTTGATCGCCGCCAGTTCACCCAGATCCCCCACTGGAGTCGAGGTTGCATGAGCATTCAGATGCTGAACCTGAGCCGGTGAAACACCGGCCTGTGCCAATGCCAACGACATTGCTCGACGCGCACCGCTGCCGTCCTCGGGGCCGGCGGTCAGGTGATAGGCATCGGCGCTGGTGCCGTAGCCGACCAGCTCCGCCAGAGGGTGGGCACCCCGCGCCAGCGCATGCTCCAGAGACTCGATGACCAGCAACCCGGCCCCTTCTCCCATGACAAATCCATCGCGACCACTGTCGAAAGGTCGCGAAGCGCGCTCAGGCGTTTCGTTGTAAGCGCTGGACAAGGCACGAGCAGCCGCAAACCCGGCAAGGCTGACCCGATCGATCGCCGCTTCCGCACCGCCGCACACCGCGATATCCGCCTCACCCGCACGAATCAGCCGCGCCGCGTCGCCAATCGCCTGAACCCCGGCGGCGCATGCCGTGACCGGCGCGCCTAGTGGCCCCTTGAAGCCATGCTGGATCGACACATGACCTGCCGCAAGGTTGACCAGAAATGAAGGGATGGTGAATGGCGACAAACGTCTCGGACCACGGCTATCGGTGGTGCGCACCGCCTCGGCAATCGCGCCGAAACCACCTACACCTGAACCGATGATGGTGGCCGTGCGCTCCTGGGCATTGGCGTCCAATGCTTGCCAGTCGGCTTGCTCCAGTGCCTGACGCGCCGCTTCCATGGCGAACAGGATGAAGCGGTCCATCTTCTTTTGTTCCTTGGGTGGGGTTGCCCGGTCCGGATCGAACCCCGCCTCCGGATCGTCAGCCAGCGCAGGCACTGCACCGCCAACCTTGGCCGGCAGATCGGCAACCACCTCTTGCGGTAAATTACGCAGCCCGGAGCGCCCGGCCAACAGCCGCGCCCAGACTGCTTCGACACCGCTCCCCAGCGGCGACACCAGGCCCATGCCCGTTACAACCACACGACGATCACTCATACCGCAATACCTCAGTCGATTAGGGGCGTTTCATTTGTAACGCGCAGCGGCTTTGCTTTTGGAAAGATTGGGCGCCATCACATGGCGTGCCGCAACAAAGGCATCCCAGTCGGCGGCATCCGGCAGCGAAGGAATGGTGACCAACTCGCCCTGATCCAGACCCGACAGTGCCGCGTCGACCATCTCGCCAGCTTCCATGACCATCTCGGCCGGAATCTGCGAAGCATCGATACCGGAGCGTTCCCAGATTTCGGTGCGCGTCACCCCAGGCAATACGGCCTGGACCTTGACCCCGGTGCCATCGAGTTCGGCATTCAACGACTGGGTCAGGCTCAATACATAGGCCTTGCTGGCGCTGTAGGTGGCGTTGAAGCGTTCGGGAAACAGCGCTACCACTGAAGCAATGTTGATGATGGTACCCCGGCGCGCCTTGGCAAAACTGGCCGCCGCGGCCGATGCCAATCGCGTCACCGTTGTAACATTCAACTGAATCATTCGCTCCAGTTGATCGGTATCGGCGTTGGCCAACAAGCCATCCGCGGCCACGCCAGCATTGTTCAGCAAAAGGCTGATGCTCGAATCGCTGCGCAGACGCTGTTCAAGTTTCAGCACGTCGTCCTTCTGCGTCAGATCTGCCTTGAGCACCTCCACCTGAACCCCATGAGCATTGCGCAACGCGCTTGCCGCGGCTTCAAGCCGCTCTTGGTCACGAGCAACCAGCAACAAATCAAAACCTCGCGCTGCTAACCGTTGCGCGTAAATCGCACCGATACCGGAAGAAGCACCAGTGACGAGGGCGGTGCCTTGGGACTGAATGGACGTCATGACTTTGCTCCTGGGAGATACCAGAGGGATAGATAAGCGCCTGAGCCTCAGCGCGCCTGGACGAGCGGAGCATTTATTATACGCATAATTTAATCAGTATATGATAGTCGTAATTTTTTCATCGCCGACGGAAGGCAAAACTTCGCAGCCGTCGCCAAAATGAAAAAAGGCCGGTCAATGACCGGCCTCCAAGGCTGATCTATAAGCTTAGTTCAACCGAGACTTCTCGCGATTCTTATCTGGAAGGGCCTTGCCGATACCCTTCACTTCGAACAACTCGTCGAAGGACACAAACAGACCATTACTTTCGCGATACGCAACAATCGCCAGAACCTTGGTCTCCCCCAACACCGCTTAACTCACGCTACAAAGTCGGCACATCGGCCTTGCCAAGATCCACTGTGCCAGATTGCGCATTCGCTGAAGCCTGCATCGCCACCGGAGCCTTGGTAGCCTGCGGCTTCGCTGCAGGCGCTGCATTCGCAGCAATAGGGGTGCTGGTGAGTAGGGCAAAAACCTGTGAGTAGAAATAGCCCGTACACATAAATGGCGCTTCATGACATCGGTTGAGGAAGCAGCTTTTCCGAAACGGCTTCCTCAAACCGGGCGACGTAGGAGGATGTCAAAAATGTGTCTGTTGCGGGATGTGAGACAATCAAACGTCGAGATAAATGAGTTTGGCCAGATAACTTTCTTCAATGTAAACGCAGGAACTGGCAGTACGATTCCAGCAGCAGTGTGATGAACGAAGAATGTCCCAAAAAACTATATTTAAATCGCGAATCTTTCCGAATAATTTATCTAGCCATATCGAAAATTAAATAAAAACAGAAAGATTAACTATAAGAGTTGCGTGTAGCGTCTTGAGAAGATGCACCATCAATAGGTCAATGGCACGATTGAAACCAGATAGCGCTCCGTGAAGAGGCAGTGGATGGAACTGATTACTCCCCCCTTTTGCGTTGCTAAAATAGCCTGTGGATTGCCGAGTCACCAACCGCTGCATTTTCCAGGCGAGCAAGTTTGGTCAGCCACGGCAGAAATCACAGCCTCCGCCGATCGGTTAGAACTGGAGGACCATGGCTGTAGACAGGGCATTGAAAAACCGTGAAAATCGGCAGCTGCCTTATGACCTGCTGCGAAATCTCAATAAATGACTGCGAAGAAAAATATCAGCGCTCTATCCTCTCCAGTGGCTGCGAGTGCTGCAGCTATCGTCGGTCGATTTCTCCTGCTTGGTACGGGGGCCCTGACTGGAATTCTACTGCCACTCACTATGAAGCAAGAGACCGTGGGCTTGTTTTTTTTGTGCCAGTCCATAATAGCAGCGCTTGCCACTTTGGGTCAGTTAGGTTTAAGCATTACAGCTCCAGCTATTATCTCCAGAGCCATGGGTGACAAAGACACTGCCAGGATAAAGCAAACTTTACGGCGCACTTTAATCATTGGATGCTCAGCGGCAAGTCTGTTCGCGTTGACTTTTTGGATAACACTAACGGTACTGGAAAACCTGTTGCACTCAGAGTTGGCAGGCGCGCTGCAGAAATTAGCACCACTTATCTCAATCAGCATGATGTTAGCTGCCACGGTAACTTTACTATCCGAGCAACACCGGGTTTTAGGACACTTTGTTCAGGCGAGCTTCCTGATGGTTGGTGCTAGTGTCGCCAGTGCTGCTGCCGTCATTATTGCCTGGCAGTCAAAAACAACACTTCCATTGGATACCCTTCTCTTCTCGGGAGTTCTTGGTGTTTTATGTACCGCATTACTGGGTGGATATTCCCTGTGGCGCTGGCATAATACCCATGATGGGGAAACCAAAGAAGCTGTAGGTTATTCCGAAATACTGTGGCAAACCATACCTAACCTTACCACTACAAGCGTGCTATTTATCGTAGCTCAAGCAGACTTGTGGATCATTGTTTTCTTTGGCAGCACCGCTGATGTGGCAATCTATGGCCTGGCATCACGGCTTGCTATCTTGGTGATAATTCCCTTGGCAGTAATCAATACAGTCATCGCACCATCAATTGGGCGTCTGTGGGTTCGACGAAAAAAACGTTACTTGCAAAAAGTGATGGGTATCGGTGCGGGTGCAGCAACGGGAATGGCAATCACGGGCTATCTATTATTTGCCATTTTAGGTCAACTCATTATTGCGCTAGCTTGGCCAGAAGAGTATTCAGAAGCTTACTTCATATTTATCATTCTCGGTTTCGCTCAAGTTATTCAGACCTTTGCTGGAACCGCCGGCATGGTCTTGGTCATGTTGCAAAAACAACATATCACCATGCGAATCTCTATTGTCAGCGGTGTATTGATGATCGCCGGAGGAAGTGTGGCGTTCATATATTTCGGCATAATTGGATTAGCGATCGTTTATAGCTCGGGCAGTATTATTCAGTCAGCCTTGATGATTCATTATGTAAATCGAATATTCAACTTGAAAACAACTGCCAACTTTAAATCAACAATCAAATTCAGCCTATCCTATTTTCACTAAGAGAATCCACATGGACGATAAAACGACAACACTACCGAAAGTCACTATTGTCATCCCCACGTACAATACTGCTCGATATTTGCTGGATGCAATTGATAGCGTCAAAAAACAAACTTATCAAAATATCGAACTGATTGTGGTTGATGATGGATCAACAGATGACACTCCGAATTTGCTGATGAATCATCCTATGCAGTTCTCGCATTTCAGACAAGAAAATGCAGGGCAAAGCGCTGCCATGAATTTTGGATGGAAACAAAGCTCTGGTGATTTGTTGGGCTATCTAAGTGCTGACGACAGATTACATCCTAATGCAATCGAGACGATAGTCTCGCGAATGGCGTTGTCACCTGAAGCAGTATTGGCATACCCGGATTTTTGCGTGATCGACGAAGACTCAAACTATGTCAGGACCATTACAGCCCCCGAATACTCTGAAAACCTGCTCATTGCCAATTTCCAATGTTTGCCTGGTCCGGGCGCGCTATTCAAACGGACAACATGGGCGCTAGTGGGTGACTGGAATACTGGGTTAAGAAATATTCCGGACATGGACTTTTTTCTACGTTTTTGTCAACACGGCCCATTCATCCGTGTCCCGGAGGCGCTAGCAGATTTCCGCATTCACTCTGGGTCGACTACCTATAATCCCTCCAGTGCTCAACGTTCAGATGAGCCAGTTACCGTTATTAAAGATTTTTATAATACGAATGGTTTACCCAAAAGGTTTCTTCGCTGGAAAAAAAGGGCGATGGCAAACGCCTATCTGCTGTCAGGATTCATGCATGGTTTCTCCGGACGTTACCTCATCAGTTTAAAGCAGATGTTTCGGGCCGCAACACTAAGCCCATCGTCAATACTTTCACGCAAGATGATCAGCTACGTAATCGGTATTTATAAATCCGCATCGGTAAAGAAATGAACGGAATCTCAGAAGGCTATTTAGATAATAAAGCGACAACAAAATGGATTGTCGCCACAGTGACTTTACTTAGCATATGGGCAGGTTTCTATTACCCAGGCATGATCGCTTTATTTGCAACCTATTGCACGCTGAGCATTGCCATAATATACGCCACGATTACAAACCGACCAAAAAGCTACTTCATATTTTTTCTATTTTCTTTTTTGACTTTAGGTTGCTGGGCAAAAATAACTTTACATTTGCTCATTGGAAACAATTTCATTGAGCCTATAGGAAGCTTTGATGAATCGCCAACAGCATGGGACAATGCTATTGCAGTATTGATCACAGCATTTAGCGCGTTGCTTATGTGTTACTTCATTGTTGTGGCCGGCTTGAAAAAAAGAAAAGAACTAGAAACCAATATAAACACAAAATCCTTATCAATACTCTTGGCCATGGCAATCATCTTCGCAATTGCCTCTCTAATTTTCAACTATCACCATTCAATCATCAAAGTTGGATACGAACCAACTTTAAAGCTGCATAGTTATATTTACGCAGTCTTTTCCTTCATGGTCGCCTGGGGCAACGCTATTGCTATTTTTACTTTGGCTTATTGGTTGGTAAAAAGCGAAAAACTAACCCCAAACATGCTTTTTTATATCATCATTATTGAGGGTGCGCTGACATCAATTTCGATGGGCAGTCGTGCACAAATGATCCTTCATGTTTCGGTCCCTTTTATTGCTTACCTGATACAAGGGAGAAAATTAGAGTGGAACATATCAAAAATTAGCTGGATAAAGATTTTTTCGACGACCGCTTTATTGTTTGCATTTTCGATAATTTCCGTATCAGTTGACCGCCTTTCTTCATTTGCAAAGGCAGTACCTTATACAGAAAAAACCATCGAGGCAGAAAATCTGGAAAAATCCGGGAATAGCTCCACGTCCGCGACAGGGAATCTGGAATTATCCGGGAGTAATTCCACGTCCTTGGAATTATCCGAAAAAGCTTTAACACACGACGTCACCCCAGAACCGTACGTCGCACCGCATCCACTTTCACTCGAACTGAAGGTCAAACTAATCGCAATCGAAATGAGCAAGCTAATCGTAGACCGTTGGATTGGCGCTGAAGGAGTTTTAGCAGTAACAAGCGTACATCGCCTGGATTTAGATCTTTTTATGAGAGGTTTAAAAGAAGATCCAGCACAAGGCACACAAGCAATATACCAGCGAATATCTAATGCAAAGTATGAAAGATTAGAAAACTTTACATTCATGACAATCCCTGGTCCTATAGCAGTACTGTATTACAGCGGAAATTATCTCACGCTCTTTGCTGGCATGGCTCTATTATTCTTCTTGGGTTATACCATCGAACTTTCCGCCAAACGATTACTAAATAACATAATGACAAGTGCTACCATTGGCGTTGCAATGGCATACTTAATAGTGCAAATTAATTTCCCCAGGGCATTTCTATTTTTCGTGATTGAGATAACCGCCTTTCTTATGGGATTAATCGTGCTGAGATGGATGCTAAATAAACAAAAGCAACCATCAACTCCTCACATTAATAGCCATTCTAATTATCCTGAGTAAAACCCTCAAAATAATCGACCATATTAGTTACAATCACATGCCAACTATAATGGTCGATTACAAACGACTTAAGTCGCTGCCCTTTAAGCGTCAAATCGTCGATCTCTGATAACATGACCTGAAGCCCTCTACTGATACCTGCGGCTGTCGGCTCGACTACGCTTCCCCCGTTGATCGCCTGTACTTCGTCAAAGCCACATGTACTTGTCAGTAACACCGGCAAACCTGTAATTCCAGCTTCCAGAGCAACAAGTGACATAGCTTCCGATCTAGAGGGAATGACAAGCATCAATGCATGTTGATAAGCTTCATTTCTCTGGGCCTCATTGAGAAATCCAATAAAATGAATCTGATGAGCTATTTCATGACCAATCAAAGAGGCTTCAAGCTCGGCTTGCATTCCAAAGTCTGGCCCGGCAAGCACTAAAGGATAATGGTGAGCTGCCTTTGTAGAGAGATAGGCTTTAATAAGCAAGTCAGGGCCTTTGACAGGGGCAAGCCTACCCATAAATAAAATATAAGGCTCTTCGGGCAGATACTGCAGTGTACGCATTGGAGTTAACGCGGGCTCCGACACCCCATTCGGAAACACCGGGATACGATCCTGCAAAAAGCCTGTAACTTCTGCAATTAGTATTCGCTCTAACTGAGTAATTGCAATAAACCCCGACGCCCTTTTTATAAGTGATTTACCAAGCAACAAATGAAACAGCTTCTTAACTGGACTAGGCTTTCCGATGGAAGAAAATTCACCCGCGGGGCAAAGTACATAAGGAGTCCGCGCGATCCAGGCGAAGAAGCCTGTAATAAAGCTCAACAAATTCCAATAGCCCATGATATGGATAATGTCAGCAGACTTCACCGCTTTCCACAGACGCATAAAATTGACCAATGGGATTGGAAGGCGTTGACCAATTTTTCCAGTAATGTAGGTTTTAACACCTCGACTATTAAATTCTGATTGCCAGGAATCACCGGACATCGCGATGACTTCACAACGACAGCCTTTATCCGCAAGGGTATTGGCTAAATGTCTCGTACGCTCAGCTGTTCCCCCTCCACGTTGTGCATCAAGAGAAATATTAACCAATAAAATATTCATACCGTTGCCCTCAAGTGACTCAAGTAACCTTTTAGGCGATTGGTGAATAGTGCAGAATCAGACAATCCAAGTTGCAACAATCGATCTTCATGGAAGCGGCGCATTGGATCGGTATTACTAATCCTCCTGGCATTTAATACCAAACGCAGTACTCGCGAGGGAAGGTAAGGTATATGCAATACTGCCGTACGGTTAAATACTTCCAACAAACAATCCTGAAGATAAGCGAAATTATTATCAGCGTCAGCGTCTTCAGTCACTACAATAATTTCCCCCTGAATTATTGGTGCCGCCGTTGTAACAAATAATAAAACCTCGACTACTTTTTCAACGCTGACCAAATGCATTCGCCGCGCACCGTACAATGAACGGCGCAATGCGAGTTTCCAGCCAGGGGCACTCGAAACTTCCCTTACGAATGAAACAACATTTAATCCACCGACACCAAATACCGCGCCAAGGCGCAAAATCAAGGCTTCGAAATGCTCGGCATTGACAGCGCTCACAAACTTCTCAGCAGCGGCATGCTCACGCTCATAAGGCGTGATAGGCACGATCTCTGAAGCCGAAGTACAAATGCTGTCTTGGCTTGCTCCAAAAACGTCAATACTTGAAACATGGATATAACGTTTAACACGTGCATTGCCGCAAGCGCGCAAAATATTCTTGATCGCTGACAAGAACCATCCGGTGCCGTCTGGCCGCAGCAAATTCAAAACGATGCTGCCGCAATTCAAAATTTCCTCTAACGACGCGCTATCATCCAAGTCAAAATGTCGAACCTGTATAGGCGATTCTGTTAACCAATGTGGCTCGTTTCGATGGACCGCGAAAATAATTTCGAACTCTTTGCTGCAATCAACTAAAGAATTGAGTAAATGCTGACCAACAAAGCCAGTTCCACCTATCACAACGATACGCTGTTCAATGGTAGCGTGAACTTCGCATTCAGTATCACTTGTCTCAAGATTCAAGATGACTCACTCCTTAAATGCACACACAATTCAAGCCCTAGTATTCGTACCAACGCCATCAAAAATATAAAACAGCTTAAAAAATATAATACATCTATTCAGTGCGCCTACTCAGCCCGCCATGGATCCAAGATTTTTTTCAGTTAAAATCCGTAATATAACCGGCTTAATGATCAAGACGCCGCTGTTCGTAAATCCAATCCACTATCTCTCCTTGAGGGGTGTATCCATGGACTGTTTCTCTCAATAATTGTCGAACGAGAGAGTAATCATCCTCATCAAGCGCCGCAAGCAGATGCTTCAGCTTGACCTTGAGGACTTCCCAGGCCAAATAATCCTCGTGAGCACTCATGATCATCGGGTGCTGAGTTGCAACTACGTTGTCACCAATCAGCAGTTCTTCGTAGAGTTTCTCTCCCGGGCGTAACCCAGTAAACTCAATGGAGATATCACCGTGCGGATTTTTTTCTGAACGAACACTTAAACCTGACAGATGAATCATTCTCTCTGCCAGCTCAACAATTTTTACCGGTTTACCCATATCCAGCACGAAAACATCACCTCCCATCCCCATAGAGCCCGCCTGAATAACCAGTTGCGCCGCCTCTGGAATGGTCATGAAGTAACGAGTGATTTTAGGATGAGTAACCGTGAGCGGGCCACCTGATTTTATTTGTTTGTGAAATAATGGTATCACCGAGCCGGAAGAACCTAAAACGTTTCCAAAACGGACCATCGTAAATCGGGTTCGATTGACTCTAGATATGCTTGCAGTGTCACCAAATAGTACCGGTGCGGGCTCCTTGCTGAGAGCTTGAAGCGTCAGTTCGGCAAGACGCTTAGTGCTACCCATGACATTTGTAGGCCGTACAGCTTTATCCGTCGAAATCAATACAAAATTAGCCACGCCTGCCTGGATTGCAGCTTGGGCTGTATTAAGTGTACCCATTACATTATTGAGTACACCCTCGGCAATATTATGTTCGACCATCGGAACGTGTTTATAAGCCGCAGCGTGATAGACGGTCTCTACATGCCATGTTGACATCACATCTAAAATTTTAGCCTTATCACGGACCGATCCGAGGATCGGAAGAATTTTCGTAGACAACGACTCCCGAACAATTCGTTGCTCAAGCTCCGACAAAATACTATAGAGATTAAATTCACTATGTTCGAGCAATAAGAGGACCGTGGGTTGCAATGACAATATCTGCCGGCACAACTCAGAACCTATAGACCCACCAGCCCCAGTAACAAGTACGACCTGTTGTTTGATGCAATGTTCGAGTAATTCATGCTGGGCAGCAACTGCATCACGCCCCAATAAGTCGGCGATATCTACTTCTTGGATATCATCGACTTTTACGCGTCCGCTAGCCAAATCCATGAACCCGGGGACAGTGCGAACATGAAGGGGATATTCCTCCAGAAAACCAAGTATTTCTCGACGACGCCCACGAGATGTGGAGGGTATCGCTAATAATATTTCCTGCACACCGGTAGCTTCAATCATCTCCTTGATATGCTTTGGTTTATAAACCTTAAGCCCAGAAATAACTCGACTGGCAATACTTCTATCGTCATCGATAAAGGCGACCGGACGCATGGCTCGTCCCATTCGCAAAGCTGCTACAAGCTGATTTCCGGCAGCACCAGCTCCATAAATGGCCACCTTAGGTAATCCGTTATCCCGGCTGGTGAAAGGAACATGTTGAGCTGCGGAAAACCAATCACCGAGAAAGTATTGACGCATGAACAGTCGAAGACCACCGATCATGACCAAACTTAGCCACCAATAATTAAAAATTATTGACCGCGGCACAATATTCTGATGATTACTATACCAATACACGACGACGCCAAGAATTAACGATGACAAACTTACCGCTTTGACGATCGTAATAAGGGCATCATTACCAAAATAGCGCATGACTGCGCGATACATTCCAAATTGAAAGAAAAGTGGAATTGCTACAAACGGCGCACTCAAAAAAAGCCAGAGATGCTGAGTGAGCGGGTTGACCATCTCATCGATGCCTAATCGGACAACAAATGCCATCCACAGGGCTAGCCACACCAACGCGACATCAGCAGCAACCTGGATCAGTCGTTTACTGCGGCGCGGAAGACCTAATAACAAAGCCCGGAATCTTTCCATAACCCCTTCGAACGCTCCAACCACACCTATTTTTATGACGCTTAGAATGCGCTCATTCCCGTACGACTGTCATTTTACACCAGTAAGAGTCGAACATCTGGGCCTGGCCTGAATTTTTCTTTCTCGCCCGGATGAAATACCTTAGCCAGAACGACCAATGGAGACTAGCAATTACAAGACCCGAACTGCCATATCGGTACCCTGTTTCGAGTGCACCAGAATATGACTCGATTGCTTATCCAACCCAAAAATTGCACGACTCATTTTAATAAGTTCGGGTCGAGCGCCAAGCAGAGTCATAATCTTAAGCATTCAACTGCCCCCCTAATAAAATCCAGCTTAAACAGGAGCACTTTGATACCAGACACATCCTGAAGGCCCGCTTTATGAGAAGTATAATCATCCAGTTCAGAAATATCTTCTTCGCCTCCAACAAAATACTTTTTATAATTTAGATTACGACTACCTGCTGGGATACGGTAATAGCGCGCCGCCAATGCGGCACTGTTATCAGGATCACAAACCAGTCAGGCGCCCGACTCAACGATCACGCAGATCTCTCTCCTTGCAAGGCCGTCATGATAGGGCAACCGGCCGCAAGATGTGATTGGACTTTACTGCATAGTGCGCAGGAGATATCTCCTCATTACTTAAACCAACCAACAAAACTGAGAAACTCTCAAATATTTATTACATGCAACCCACAGAACGTCGCTCCAACAATAACAAATTATCAAAACAGTGATTATTTTTACTGTTCCTGCCCCAACTCAAGCATGCTACCGCTGCCGAAAGTTAATATCTTCTTCCAGCCTTAACAACCTGCTAGTTTCTACCATCGAGCCCGTAGACTGAGCAGTACAGATACTCCAATAAATACCACACTAGAGTTATATCTCATCGACAAGCAAGGCAGGCAGACTAGCAGGCGCACTTCTCCTGCATTCTTGAGAAACTGCTCTATCTACCGAACTGAAAAAAGTTGCAGATATAACAAATCGAAAACGATGGATTACCGATACCCGGAAAACATCACTGAACCGTCAACCGAACGCTCATCTCTTTATAATTTACTTGGCTGACGTCCGCGACACCTTCCTGATCCTAAGCAATAGCCAAAACAATAGAGGCCCCAACACCATCCCTACCAACAGTGAAAGCACTACAATTACCGACACGGGCAATGCAGGCCCTGTCCACCCAAGAAACACCATCGAAATGGTTTGTTGGTTTTCCAGGACGAACACTAAGACCACTAAGATCAATAGCAACAACAAAACCGCAAGCATTACGCGTTTAATATTAGGCATCAGTAACAACCCAAACTCCGTTTACTATCACGACACTTCCTCCTCATCCTCATTCACCCGATCACGCAACTCCTTGCCGGGCTTGAAATGCGGAACGAACTTGCCATCGAGGCTGACAGACTGACCGGTTTTCGGATTGCGTCCCACGCGCGGTGCGCGATAGTGCAGCGAGAAACTGCCGAAGCCACGGATCTCGATGCGATCGCCGGTGGCCAGGCATTGGGACATTTGCTCAAGCATGGTCTTGATGGCCAGCTCCACATCCTTTGATGAGAGCAGTCCTTGATGGGTGACAATTCGTTCGATCAACTCCGACTTCGTCATATTTTTCCCTTCTTTTTCAAGCAGCTAGATCAGCGCTTCAAAGGTTTTAGCACGCCCGGACGATTTTGAACAGCCCATTGCATTTACCGCATTCTCTCCCTGCATGAGCGTCCGCGCCCCGGCACACAGCTCACCTACAGATAACCAACATGGTCCGTATCAATAAACCCGCAGGATTGAAGCCAAAGAAGTATTCATCTTCATCCTTGGCGTCGTCGGACCTTGCCACAACCTTGTAACCTGCCCCCTTACATTCCCTGTCAGCTCGCTTTTGACACCTCTCCCACCCCGATCCCAGCCCCGAGCAATCGATCTCGACGCCACTGACCCCGCGTACCGCATGGGTCCTTGCATTAGTCGTACAACCCGCCAATGTCAGTACGGCAATCACGACAATGAGCCTTTTCATTCACATCCTTATGCCAGACGCCTCGCCTGACCGTCGTTCGCCTTCAGGCATAAGACTAGCTGCAAATAAATGACTGATCCGATTAAAGAAAGAGACAACCTGAAGCGCCTTGGGTTTCTGCAATCCTCCCCGGGAACCAATATCCTGTTCAACCCGAGTGGTAGCACAGGAGCATCAGTAGCTAATGGCTTGTCGCGCAGGCTCTGGATTACTTCTTTCGTAAGCGACCCATAAACCACACCTGGCAAAAATGAGGTGTGGTTTATGGGTCGCTTACAATGCTCAGTCGCTCCATCCCAATCCATTGAAAGATGGCTCTGACCGTCGCCGCTTGCGCCAAGTCGATAACATACTGTGCGGGTGCGCCATCAAGTTGATTACGAATGTAGCGATAACCGTAGGGCGCAGTCGACAGCACATTGATACTGCCCCGCTTGGCTCCATGAAGCTTGCCGCGACGATGGCGCTCCATGATTTTGGCCCGCTCATACTCCGCAATCATGCCCTGCATCTGCAGCAACAACGACTCCTCCAGCGTCACGCCAATGGCATGATTGCGGAATACGACCTGTACGCCGCACGCCGATAGCTCTTCCATCAGCAATGCCTGGTGGGCATATTTTCGCGGCAGCCGGTCTGGGGGGACAGGACGTAGAGACGATCTACCAAGCCAAGTGCAGCGCGGTCTCTGAGCCGTTCCAATTGTGGGCGAATCAGCGTCGCGCCGCTGACGCCGGCGTCGATAAAGCGCATGTCCTCAACGACTTGGGCGCCATCAGCCACGATCCGCTCCATCAGCGCGGCAATCTGGCTTTCAATCGTGCCGCGTTTAGCCTGTTGGTCAGAGGATACCCGGGCATAGAGCGCCACCATCACAGCCTGGCTCATTGCTCACCTCGCTTGGCAGTACGATGCTTTTTCACAGGGGACCGGGATTGCGACAACTCTGAGGAAGTCCGCGTTTCTGTCGGTTTTAGCTGCTCGTAGACCCTCTCGAGCTCTTCACAAAAGAATCGATTTGGCTCAAAAGCCAGACGAATATGCCAGATCCGCGGTTTTCGGCTCATGACTGAATTCTCCCGTCAGTGGGGGCGATGACCTCAATGACGAGAACAATCTCGACGTCGGGGCATCCCGCATACCTCGGAGCAAAACTCTCCCTGGCAATGCACAGCCCCCATTTTATCCGAGAGTTTGCTCTATTGTTGCCGGCGCTATCTCGCCATTGTTGTCGAACATCCTGCTCAACGAACTCGATCGTGAATTGGAGCGGCGAGGCCATCGTTTCGTGCGCTACGCCGACGATGCGAACATTTATGTGCGCAGCCGTCGTGCCGGTGAGCGAGTGATGGCCGGCGTCGAGCGGTTCTTGAGGCAGCGTCTGAAACTGACGCTGAACCGGGAAAAGAGCCGGGTAGCCGGGTCATGGATGTGTGACTACTTGGGCTACGGGATGAGCTGGCATCAACAGCCAAGGCTGAGAGTGGCGACAATGAGTCTGGGTCGCTTGCGCGACCGACTCGCAGAGCTACTGCGTGGAGCGCGGGGCCACAAGATGGCGTATGTCATCGAGCGGATAAACCCCGTACTGCGCGGTTGGGCTGGCTACTTCAAGCTAAGTCAGAGCAAGCGGCCGCTGGAGAGACTGGACGGCTGGGTGCGTCGCAAGTTTCGCTGCGTCGTCCGGCGTCAATGGAAGCAGCCCTCGACGAGGGCACGAAACCTGATGCGCTTAGGGCTCAACGAAGGGCGCGCCTGCAGATCAGCGTCCAATGGCCGAGGCCCATGGTGGAACTCGGGAGCGCCACACATGAATCAGGCGTTACCGAAGAAACTGTGGGATCGACTGGGTCTGGTCTCGATACTGGATACGATAAACCGGCTTAGCCGCATAGCCTGAACCGCCGTATACGGAACCGTACGTACGGTGGCGTGAGAGGACGGCGGATGGAAATCCGCCTCCTACTCGATCACTGAGGAAACCCATGGCCAATACATATGACACCCGGGCGCTGCCCTTGGGGACGCCTGATCCACGCGCGCTTTACGACAATGCGTCGAACGTCGATGAGGCAATGAATGGACCCAAGGTATCTTGGGTTGATCGATTTGGAAATGTGCGTAAGACATGGGCAGGCATAGAAACGGATTTTGCTGCTTTCATCTTGGCAAGCGGTTTCGAGCCCGTTCATTTCACCTATGTGGCCGGCTCCCCGCTGACCGTGCAGCGACCCACACAGCTGATTGACTACGCCGGTTCAGTCTGGCGGGTGAAAACACCAGCCTCCTTCCCTGCGACATTGTCCGGGACGTGGGCCATGGACTTAGCTCGATTGGTGGACGTCGGCGATCAATCGCTGCGTCAGAGCCTCGCTGCCCAAGGCGGTCCTGCTTTGATTGGCGACCCTGTGAGCGGCACGGTAGCGCAAACACTGATATCGCTGCGTAGCCAGACGCTCGACTCGGTGGCAGCGATGCGCGCACTTACAACTGCTGTACCTACGGTCATCGTGCGTGACTATCGCGGTGGCTTCAACGCGCGGGCGAATCCTGTGCCTCGAGGCGGTGACGCCTTCGATTGGAACGCAACCAGCACAGCCGCGGATGATTCGGTCGACGTCTTCAAGCTCACCAGTGTGGCGACAGGCCGCTACATTCGCCGCCGTGCGGGTCGCCCGGTTGATCCATACGACGCTGGCGCGGTCGGCGATGGTACGACTGACGACTACGCCCCATCACAGGCAGCACGGAATGTCGCTCAAGCAGGCATTCGAAACTTTTATGTGCCCGCTGCTGATTTCTATATCAGCCAAGGCTTGACCCAAACCTCCCAACCGAAATGGTCCGGCGCTGGCAGAGGCATTGACCGCTTCATTCTCAATGGGGGCTCTGGTCTGACGGTGCCCCCACCCACCGGCCGGGCCGCAAGCCGCTTTTGGACTTGGGATAACTTCAGCCTGGTTCCGAAAACCGCTGGAACCGGCGATTTCGGAATGCGCATCAAGCTGAACGCCGGCTGCTTCCTGTCCAACTTCAGTATCGGCTACGTTGAGATCGGTGATGTTCTGGGGCGTGGCCTGGAGTTCGACAATAGCGTCAAGAATCTCGACGGGTTCTTCACAGGCGTGGTGGAGCGCTGCTGGATCAACAGCGGCATCCACGGCACCTACATGGGCGACAGCCTCACGATCCAGCACAACACGATTACCGGTCGCAACTGCGGTATCGAGGTGATCGGCTTGTCTGGCGCTCAGCAGATGGTCATCCATGACAACAACATCACGACCAACGGCGGGGCGCTGGCGTTGATCAACGTCGAACAGCCTCAAATCACGATCAATCAGTTGGAGCACCCTGGTTACTCGTCCCGCTACACGGGCATCTACGATTCGTTCATCTATCTGTCGGGTTGCTTTAAGCCTTACCTGCATCGAAACACTATCAATCCCGACAACCGTTCTGGCGACTATGCAAACAGCGTTTTGCCGTCAAGCACCATAACTACCGATAACGGCACGACCAAGACGGTGCTGAGCGGAAACGATATGAACAAGGCGCGTTTGTATCATGTGAACAATGGGGTGACAGGCGCTGTGGTGTACCTCGACAAGTATCAGACCTACTACAACGGAGCGGCTTTGGCCTCTTCTGGTACGGTCGTAGCGGAGGCTCTCGTAGGATGAAAATTCAGTACACACAATGGCCGCGCAGCGGGAAGATCAGCGCGGAGCTCGTCTACGCCGACGGTACCCATAAGGTCGGTCCTCCTTGCGATACGGAAAAGGTAGCTCTGGCTGCAGCCAAGAAGGCTGAAGCGGAGAAGTAGCCCAAGCGATCCTATGCGAGGGACGGCTGGTGTGTTATCGCAGGCCAGTCTCAAAGCTGATAGCATGCCGGCCTTCTGACTATATGTTCGCCTAAAGGACGACTGGCAATGACTTTGGCCAAGGTAATACGCTGTGCATCGCCGAAACGGATTACGTTGGCGGGGTTGGCGGGGTTGGCTCTGGTTTTGATTTCTTCCTCTGCGCTGGGCTCGTCTTTGGTAGAGTAAGCAGCTGCAGCTTGGAAAACGGCAGATCAGGAAGCGAGAGATTGTAGTATACCGGATGTGGACCTGATTGATGCGGTCCCAAAATCCGTAAGAGATCAAGAGGGGTGCCTAATCAAAGTAGGCTCACGTTCTTGGACCCAGCAAACCCAATCTGACATGTCCTGTGCGATAGCTTCTCTGGATACAGTGGGGGTGATCAAATAGGAAAGTTACGACAGGGTATGCGTCGTGGAGCTCACCCGAGCTAAGCGAGACTCGATTGTGGCAAGCGCCAGGTAGATCCCGAGTGCCCAATACACTTGCCGGCTATCGGCTTAGTATTTCAAGGAAATCAGGAATGTATTCATCATTCGTCAATCGTGGCAGTCTCTTGCTTGCCCCTGCTTTAGCGCTGTGTTCATGGACATCTTTGAATCCGTACTTTTTATGGGGCTCCAGTAGGCATATTGCACTTGCCGGACTAACGGCTGGCGTCATTGCGGTGCTCGCGTTTATCGCTGGTGATAGGCCACGCAAAAGTGAAATGATCGGCTTTGCCATGATGGCAATTTTTATAGTCTACATAAGCTTCCTCCCGAAAACGGACGGAAGCTTTACACGTTGGTATTTCGTTCTGCCGACTATGCTAGCGCTCTTCGTATTCGAAGACAGTCGAAGAGCCGAGCTTATAAAAGCATTTTCGATTATCTTCGGGTTGAGCTTGCTGCCAGGTGTTTTGGTATCGATTGGCGCCATTCTCGGGCTTCAAATCAGCTTTAATCACAGGCCGCTTCTAAACCCTGTAATGGCCGCAGCGGGGGGCTATTATCTGAATGTGCCCGGTGTGCTATTGCTTGGGAATAACGTGACGTCTCTACCATGGGGCGGAACGCTCTACCGTTTGTGTGCGGTTTATGATGAGCCGGGGATGGTGGGTACCGTTTCAGCATTTCTGCTCGCAGCCCATAGGTTCCGGATCAGGTCCACAGCCACCATCCTACTTTTCGTAGGCGGGCTGCTTTCGTTTTCTTTGGCGTTTGCAGTGCTGACAGTCGCTGGTTTTACTGCTCGGCTGGTGCTGACCCGATCTGCCACAACCTTGGCGCCTCTCGCTCTGAGCGTAGTTGCGGGGCTGCTTGCCGCAGGAGTCATCAAGCCAGATTCTTTTCACACAGAAACGAATTCGAAAGGCCCTGGAGTCGAAGTCACTGCATCGGCGCCTAGCTTGATAAGACCATTGTCTTCTCCTCCGGAGCTAGTTGCTAGCCTTCCAGAGACGCAGGCATCGGAAGCTTCGGTAGTGAAAAACACCACTGTATTACCGGCCTCAACCTTGCGTCAGACTCAGTACATAAACAATAGATCGCTTCCTGAAATGCAAAAACTGATCAATGACTATTGGTCTTCAGATTTGAAGACTCTTATGTTCGGGGTAAGCTCTGACGCTAGCGTAACGTTTGGTGGAGTCTCTCAAGTGGTAACGAGAATATTCACGGACTTTGGGATCATCGGGATGATCCTTTTTGCAGGCTCTATGATTTTGCTTGCTATCGCGCTTCTGCGTAGAGCTGATTTGCCGAAATGGGCATTACTGTTTTTCGCGCTGTTCCTGTTTAGTATATATCAGCGGCCAATTGTCTGGATGCCTTACGCGTTCACGCTGTTCATTTGTTGTCCGGTATTAGCTGGAGTTAACGTGAGGAAACGAATCAGCGTTACTTAAACGTTATGACTTCATAACAGCTTCAATCTCAACATGACCCGCTACGGCGGGTTTAATGAGATTGTCAGCCTGACCGAGAAGCCCTGCAGGTTTACGCTGCAGGGCTTTTCTCGTTTTTGGCGGAGGATCTCTCATGAACATATCGTCGCTTGTAGAAAAATGAATTAACCGCTCAGGCCACTAGGAGCGTTTTTTCACCTTGGACATAGCGCATAAGAAAAATGCCCGTATCTTGCCATACGGGCATTTTCTTTAACCGGCCAGCAGATTGCTAGGTTTTCACACAGCCTGCAATGGTCGGCCTTTTCCGTTCAACTACACGTCTAGTTCAATTCGATCTTCTCGCGATTTCTGTCCAGAAGCGCTTTACCAATCCCCTTCACTTCCAGCAGTTCATCTACTGACGCAAATGGCCCATTGCTTTCACGATATGCAACAATCGCTTTGGCCTTGGCCTCGCCTACACCCGACAATTCACGCTGCAGCGTTGCTGAATCGGCACGATTAAGATCGATTTTGCCCACTTGCCCCTTGGCGGCCACATCCAGTACCTGAGGTGCTTTGAGCACCTCAGGACTGGTCGCTGGAGCAGCGAAAGTAACGACGGGAGCACTGGTGAGAAGGGCAAAAACCAGAGAGTAGAAATAGCCTGTACGCATAATTGAAGCTCCATGACGGCGTTTTAGAAAGCAGCTTTTCCGAGGCTGCTCCTCAAACTTAGGCTATGTCATGGCGCTGTCAAAAATATGTACATTGCAAAATATGAAACAATCAGGGTTCCAGGCGTCGCTGCTGGTAGATCCAGTCGACGATTTCACCATCCGGGGAGTAGCCACTAACCGTGTCGCGCAACAACTGGCGAACACGCGCATAATCGTCTTGATCAACGGCGCGGAGCAATTCGCTCAGCTTGACCTTCAGCACATCCCAGGACAGGTAATCCTCGTTGGCAGTCATGATCATCGGGTGCTGAGTGGCAGCCACGTTGTCACCGATCAACAATTCCTCATATAGTTTTTCACCCGGACGCAGGCCCGTGAACTCGATAGAGATGTCGCCATGCGGGTTTTTTTCCGAACGGACACTCAAACCAGATAAATGGATCATCTTCTCGGCGAGCTCGACAATTCTCACAGGCTCCCCCATGTCCAAAACGAAAACATCACCGCCCTGCCCCATGGAACCCGCTTGAATAACTAGCTGCGCGGCCTCGGGAATGGTCATGAAGTATCGAGTAATCTTGGGGTGGGTAACCGTCAGTGGCCCCCCCGACTTGATCTGTTTGTGAAATAGCGGAATAACCGAACCGGACGATCCCAGAACGTTCCCAAATCGCACCATTGTGAAGCGCGTCTTGTTAACCCGAGAAACGTTGGTCGTGTCACCGAACAATACCGGTGCCATCTCTCGACTGAGCGCCTGCAGCGTCAACTCGGCAAGACGCTTGGTACTGCCCATTACATTGGTAGGCCTCACGGCCTTGTCAGTCGAAATCAATACAAAGTTGGAGACGCCGGCCTGAAGTGCCGCCTGTGCTGTATTCAGTGTGCCGATCACATTGTTGAGCAGACCTTCAGCAATATTATGCTCGACCATAGGCACGTGCTTGTAGGCCGCGGCGTGATACACCGTATCCACACGCCAGGATTTCATCACATCCAGAAGTTTTTCCTGATTGCGCACAGACCCAAGAATTGGCAAAAGACGAATCGGCAATGACTCTCGTGCAATTCGCTGTTCCAGTTCGGACAAGATGCTGTAGAGATTGAACTCGCTATGCTCAAACAGCAAAAGTGTCGTGGGCCCGAGCGCCAGGATCTGACGGCAGAGTTCGGAGCCAATGGAGCCTCCAGCACCTGTAACCAGAACGGACTGCCCCTTGATGCAGTGCTCGAGCAAATCCCCCTGAGCCGGAACAGCATCGCGGCCGAGCAGGTCGGCAATGTCTACTTCCTGGATGTCGTCGACCTTGACCCTGCCACTGGCCAGGTCCATGAATCCCGGGACACTTCGAACGTGCAGAGGAAAACCTTCGAGAAAACCAAGAATCTCGCGGCGGCGACCACGGTTGGATGACGGGATGGCTAGGAGAATTTCCTGAGCGCCCGTGTTGTCTATCATTTGTTGGATATGTTTAGGCTTATATACTTGCAGCCCAGAAATAACCCTATTGGCAATACCACTATCGTCATCGATAAAGGCAACAGGTCGCATGACCCTCCCCATTCGCAAGGCGGTAACGAGTTGATTGCCGGCGGCCCCCGCACCGTAAATCGCGACTTTTGGCAAGCCATCATCCCTGCTCGTAAACGGAACATGCTGAACCGCGCTGAACCAATCACCCATAAAATACTGGCGCATGGCGAAGCGCAATCCCCCGATCATGATAAGACTCAACCACCAGTAGTTGAATATGATCGAGCGGGGAACGACGTTCTGATGGTTGCTGTACCAGTACAACAAGACGCCCAGGATCAGGGACGATAATGTGACGGCCTTGATAATGGCAATGAGCGCATCATTTCCGAAGTACCGCATCACCGCGCGATACATACCAAAGCGGATGAACAGGGGGATTGCCACGACAGGTGCGCTGACAAAAAGCCAAACATGCTGAGTGAGGGGATTGACCATCTCGTCCAGCCCCAGACGTACAACAAACGCCATCCACAAGGCAAACCAGACCAGAAAAATATCAGTCAGAACCTGCAAAATTCGCTTATGTCGTCTTGGCAGACTTAATAAATGTGCCCGAATCTTATCCATAACCCCTCTAAACACCTCTCGAAGCTCCTAGCATTGATACAGCAACTACAGCTTTTGGTATCTCTTGTGGATAAGGCATTGCGTGATAGCCAGAGCAACCATCACGCATTGTTCGCGATTTCCAACTCGCCAGCGTGGAATTTGAAAGCCAGCGCCACCAAAGGCACATAGGCAAGAATCAATCCTGTCGCACCATCCAGGTACTGCATGACGACCAATATAGCGACCGGCAATAACCACAACAAATTGACAGCGGCTATTGCGACTGTGACCACACGATGGCTGCCGAATTTCCGTGAAGCGTACTGGTATCCATGGCTGCGATGAGCCTCATAGACCTTGTCACCACGCAACAGGCGTCGCAGCAAGGTAAAAGTGGCGTCAACAATGAATACTCCTAACAGGATAAGCCATGCCCACAAAAACACCGGTGCAGTCCATGCGGCCTGCAGGGCCAACACCGCCAGCACTATGCCTAGAAAACCACTCCCGGCATCGCCCATGAAAATACGCGCTGGCGGGAAATTCCAGACAAGGAAACCGAGTACGGCCATTGTCAGCACAAACGGGGCAATGGAGAGACTCACATGACCGCCAATCCAATACACCAGACAAGCACCGACACAGGCGCAAATCGCTTCGACGCTCGCCAGACCATCAATACCATCCATAAAGTTATAGAGGTTGAGCATCCAGACTAGAAAAAAAGCCCCGATGACATAACCAAACCATCCCAGACTTATTTCGTAACCGAACACATTGATCGGGGCCATGCCGCCAATCCAGAACAATGCCCAGATCGCACCAGCGAAATGCGCCAGCAGGCGCCACCGGGCAGCAATGTGTCCATGGTCGTCAAGAAAACCTATGACTGCAATCCACCCACCGGCTCCAAGTAGAGCCAACGCCATGGGCCAGGCCATGTCATCTACCCAGACAAGCGCCGGTAACGCAATCAGAAAACTCAGGACGATGGCCACACCGCCACCGCGCGGTGTCGGGACCGAATGTGAACTTCGTGAATTCGGAATATCTATCAAACTGCGTGCCAAGGCATATTTGCGCAATGCACCCGTGGCCAAAAATGAAACACCAACCACAGCAGCCAACAACCAAATTGTGTTCAAAGATCAACTTCCTGAAACAGCCAAAATCAATTTTGCAATTGAACCAGCACTGCCGTTAGCCAGCTTATCGCTGCCTGTCCTTGTAGTAGTTCGCAACCGACACCAGAGCTTCATCGACGCTGACGGGAGGAGTCCAACCCAGCAGTTTTCGAGTTTTGCTTATATCGACTTGCAACGACCCGCAAAGCCGTTGCGATAAAGCCCGCTTGCCTAAAAGCTGCGCTCCTCGCTCAAGCAGTACACTCGGAACAGGCAACAACCGTGCAGGCTTGCCCAGGGCTTGCCCCATGCGCCTCAACAGCTGCGTAGTGGACAGATCTTCCCCATCACTAACAAGGAAAATCTGATTCGCTGCAGCAGGGTGACGAATACAGGTCGCTATTAAATCAACAAGATTGTCGAGCGCGACCAGACTGCGTCGATTATGGATAGCCCCGAATGGCAGCGGCACCCCCTTGTCCAGCCAGCGCATCATGCTCAGGAAATTGGCCCTGACACCCGGGCCATAAACGAGCACAGGACGAATAATCACGACCTCCATCCCTGAATCGATGGCAATTTCGCGTAACCCTCGCTCGGCCTCCATTTTTGAAACGCCATAGGGGTCCGCTGGCGCGGGTGGAGCATCTGCAAGATAGGGTTCATTGAGGGGCGTACCTTCACCATTCACCTTGATCGAGCTGATGAACACAAAACGTCGAACCCCTTGGCCAGCCGCCTGCCGGGCAAGATTCAGCGTGCCTTCGACATTCACTTTGCGAAACGCAACCAGCGGATCGGACTCGGTGTCATTCATCACATGGACACGCGCCGCGCTGTGAATGACGACCTCCACCCGATCCAGCGCTTGCGACCAGTCGGTATCACTAGCGAGCCCGGAGGTTTGAACAGTTGTAACGCGCGCCGGACAGTCAGGCAGGGCATGCCCGCGAATGGCGGCCACCGGTTCCAGATCTTCAGAAGCCGCTAACCGGCCCAGGACTGCACGGCCTACGAAACCAGTGGCACCTGTCAACAAAACACGCATTTTCAAACCTCGACGCCGCTCAGGGTTTCGACCAGACAGTACGGTTGATGTAGTCGGTGTAACTCAATACGACCCGAACCACCTGCTTGGACACCGGACCCGCCTGGTAATCCCTGACCACGGGGATGACACGCTGATCACGATCATGCTGACTGGTCACCACACGTACGGCATTGAGAACGCCATCCACTTTCAGGCCACTCATAATGAGAGTCCCTTCGTCCATCCCTTCCGGACGCTCATGTGCATTACGGATGGTAATGGCAGGCAAGTTCAGCAGAGAGGCTTCCTCAGTGATGGTGCCACTATCGGACAGGACGCAAAACGCCGACATCTGCAACTTGATGTAGTCAAGCAGACCGAATGGTTTGGAAAAACGGATCAACGGGTGATCCAGCGATTCGCCTATCGCCTCCAGACGTTTGCGGGTGCGGGGGTGAGTGGACACGATGATCGGAAACTTATATTCGTCGGCCAAGGCTCGCAGCGTCTTGAGCAAATCCCGGAGGTTCTCCGGCGTATCGACGTTTTCCTCTCGGTGAGCGCTGATGATGAAGAATTTATCCTGCTCCAGCCCCTCTCGAACCAGCACGTCGGAAATGAGAATTTTCGGCATGTAATAGTCGAGCACTTCCTCCATATGCGAACCTGTCTTGATGATGGTTTCAGGACGAATCCCTTCAGCGATCAGATAACGCCGGGCATGCTCGGTCAGCACCATATTGATATCGCTCAGGTGATCGAGCACCTTGCGATTCAGTTCCTCGGGAACTCGCTGATCAAAACAGCGATTGCCGGCTTCCATATGGAATACGGGAATCTTGCGGCGCTTGGCGGCAATGACTGCAAGACAGGTATTGGTATCGCCATAGAGTAAAAGCGCGTCCGGCTTTTCAACTTCAAATACTTCATCCGCCTTGGAAATCACCTCGGCGATGGTCTTGGCAGCCGTATCGCCAGCGGCGCCCAGAAAGTAATCGGGCTTTCGAATTTCAAGATCGTCGAAAAACACCTGATTCAATTCGAAGTCGTAGTTTTGGCCGGAGTGGACCAACACATGGTTGACCTGCTTATCCAGCTCAGCAATGACACGACTCATCTTGATAAGCTCTGGTCGCGTGCCGACCAGCGTCATGACCTTAAGCATCAAGTTTCTCCTGAATGTATTCCAGATTCAAAAGAACTTTCTTCACGCCTTCAACATCGAGACGCTCAGTGTTATGCGAGGTGTAATCTTCAAGATCGGAAATCTCCTGCTCACCTTCAACAAAGAATTTCTTGTAGTTCAGGTCGCGATTGTCCGCCGGGATTCGATAGTAACGCCCCATGTCTTCGGCTTTGGCCATTTCTTCACGGGAAATCAGCGACTCGTAGAGTTTTTCGCCATGACGGGTGCCAATGACCTTGACAGTATTGTCGCGAGAGAACAGTTCCTTGAGCGCTTGCGCCAGGTCCGCGACTGTCGAGGCAGGTGCTTTCTGAACGAAAATATCGCCTTGCTCGGCATGCTCGAAAGCGTGCAACACCAGGTCGACAGAGTCCTCCAGCGACATCAGAAAGCGGGTCATGTTCGGATCAGTGACGGTCAGCGGTTCGTCATTTTGCAATTGGTTGATAAACAACGGGATCACTGACCCGCGCGAGGCCATGACATTGCCGTAACGAGTTGCGCAGATCACAGGTCCCGCTGCCGGAATCATCCGCGACCTGGCCACCATCAGTTTTTCAGCCATGGCCTTGGAAATACCCATGGCATTGATTGGATAAACAGCCTTGTCGGTACTTAGCACGACAACGCGCTTAACACCCGAAGCAATCGCCGCATTCAAAACGTTTTCGGTACCGATGACGTTAGTACGCACGGCTTCCATAGGGTAGAACTCGCAGGAAGGCACCTGCTTCAATGCTGCAGCGTGAAAAATGTAATCCACACCGACCATGGCCTGATCAAGGCTATCGCGATCGCGAACATCACCGATATAGAACTTCACCTTGTCGTTCGACAGGGCAATGCGCATATCTTCCTGTTTTTTTTCATCGCGGCTGAATACACGAATTTCTTTTACGTCTGTATCAAGAAAACGCTTCAACACTGTATGACCAAATGACCCTGTGCCGCCCGTGATCATCAAAATTTTATTATCAAACATAACTACCATCCAAGACTTGATTGTATTTAATGATCAACGCGTTGCGCGCATTGATTTGACCAATTCCAACCATGAAGGTGGAACATAACCGGTCGCGGATTGGAATTTTGATGAGTCCAGCGAACGATTAATAGAAAGATCACTGTCGGCGACGATATCGATTTCCTTTTCATAAACTTCTGCCACCAATTTCAGCAGAGACAATTTATCAATAGGTGCCACCGAGACATGATAAAGACCCTTAAGCTCCGGGTTCGGGATCACATAATCTCGAATGACACGCGCCAGCTCCACGGTAGGAAGCCCCGAAAAAATGGCCTTTTCGTAGCCCTTGACGGACCCGTTCTGGGATAGAAACCAATCCACCAGTGAGTACTGGCTTCCCAGTTCATGACCGATGATTGAAGTCCGGAGAGTGACTGCATTCGGTCGGGCATGAAGCTCGCCAATGTACTTGGACTTGCCGTAGAGATCCTCCGCATCGGAGACATCCTCTTCAGTGTAAAGCCCTTTACGTCCGGAAAACACGCAGTCGGTACTGATGTGAATCAAGCGAGCGCCAGACAGTTCGCACAACTTGGCAATGCGATGCGGCAACATGGCATTGATGGGAAGCGCTGAAAGGGGATCCTTGGCATCGGCCAGCTGCTTGATCAAGCCGACGCAGTTAATGACGACATCCGGCTTGACCCGTGCCAGCACCGAAACCAGCGAGTCCTGGTCCAGCACGTCAACATTACTGATTAACGAACTGCGAGTTTCGTCTGAAAAGTATTTTGCGCCACCTGGATTACGTAAAGTGCCCCACACCTCATAGCGTGGGTTTCCATGGAATTGCCTGAACACCGTGCTACCCAGCATCCCGGTGACCCCTAACACTAGAACTTTCATTTTGAGCTACCTTTCAATTCATTGATCCTGGTACAGAGGATTTCGACGAGACGCTGGCTTTGACGCTCCATTTCGAAATGCTCGAGGTAGTACGCCCTGCCCGACTGCCCCAATGATTCCCGTTCATCCGAACTCATGTGGAAAAGTTGCTCAATGCACTTGGCCATACCTTCGGCATCTTGCGCCGGGCTCGTCAGGCCTGCATTGGCCTCTTGAATGACCCGAGCCCCTTCGCCATCCAGCGCGGCCACAATCGGCCTCCCCGCTGCAAGGTAAGCCTGGACTTTACTGGGAATGGTATAGGAGAACGCCTCATCTTGCTTCAACGTCACCAACAATCCCGTGGCACGACTGAAAAAATGTGGCATTTCACTTACCGGAAACCGGCCGGCGAGGACTAGGTTGTCCAATGATCGGGATTTTTTCTGGCTTTCGATCCAGCTCAGCATGCTACCGCTGCCGACCAGCACAATTCGGAGATTGGATAGATGGCGAAGCCTGTCTGCTACCTCAACCAGGGTTTCGACCGATTGCGCGGTCCCCAGGTTGCCAGCAAAAACGAGACAGAAATGGTTTTCGAGCTCCGCGAGCAGCGATACTGGAATCCGGGTCTCTTCGGAGCCTGGCGGAGTATCCTGATAACAATTTGGGTAATACACGACCTTGCCGGGATCAGCATAGCGAGCAACCGGCTCCCGGAATGCCTTCGACTGAACGAGTAAAGTGTCAACGCAGGCGTAAATGCCTCTGACCATCCACCCTACCACGCGCAAGAGCAATTTATTCCTGATGAATCCCGTCGCACTCAAACTCTCTGGCCAGAGATCTTGAACCCATACAGCCAGATGACTCTTGAGCTTCCATTTCAAATAGATGGCGGGAATGACCGACGTAATCGGGGAAGGTGCAAACACAAAAATTGCGTCGTAACGCTCGCCCCTTACAGCATCCGGGTAAAATTTCAACCCATTTACGATATAAGACAAATAATTCAGTATCAGGTTTTTTGCGCCCGAAGAGCCGCGAGGTCTAAGCGGCGCACGGCATACGCTAACTGTCGTTTCGTAACTTTCTTCCTGATATCCGGCGGCATTGTAGCCGTCGAACACAATGCCATCGGGGTAATTCGGCTTGCCGGTAAGAACTTTTACGATATGCCCCTGAGCAGACAAGCTCTTGACCAGGTCGTTGATAATAAATGATTCCGGCCAAAAATACTGCGACACCACGAGAACTCTCATTTATCAAACACCTGCTTTTCGCAACTTGGCCAGCGCCAGCAACTCGGACCACGTTCTTCTTGAGGTTTTCTCCCAATCAAACTTATCACTTTGCGCAACCGCTGCAACGGCCAGCTTTTTCAAGAGTTCCGGACTTGTTAAAGCTTCTGTCAATACGTCTGCTATGTCTTGGGAATCAAACGGCGAAAAATACAATGCTGCGTCCGCGCCAAACTCCGGCATGGGCATAACATTGGAGCAGATCATTGGCCGACCTGAAGCGAGCGCTTCAAGAAGTATGTTCGGGCAGTTCTCGCACGACGAGGCAAAGAGATTCAGATAAGCGTGGTGATACAGAGGAGGAAGTTCCTGATAAGGAATAGCGCCCAGTAGCAGGACCTGGCCTTCAAGGCCCAGCGTTGAAACCAGAGTCTTTACGCGCTCAGCTTCCGGCAGATTTGTTTCCCCGACAAGAATCAGCGGGAACCTTTCGCGAAGCTCTTGAGGTAGTTTCCCGTAAGCACTGACCACTTGAAAATGATGCTTGTAAACGTCAAATCTCGACACATATAAAATGTACTCGCTCCCTGGTAAAAAATCCGGGCGAACAGTACTTTTGCCGTGCGTCCGAAACACAGAACCAATTCCATGAGGCATAGTAACGGCGTTTTTAACCTTGGTCAGCGATTCGATGACCCCTCGTGCATAATTTGAAATAAATATCGTCAAATCAGCTTCAGTCATGCTCTTGAGCATAATGCGGTTCAATAACCAATCTCTGATCCGTTGCAACCCGAATGGTAAACTTTTTCGTACGCGCAAATCAAATGGAATCATGTTCCGAAACATCGTCGCAACCTTGCAACCGGCTGGTGCACGAGTGCCCACTACCCCCCCGGGACAAAACAGCAGGTCAGCCTTTTCAGCCTTCAAGATACCGGGTAACACCCACTTTTCCCACAAGGCTCTGACAAGCGGATTTTCTGTCGGCCAGGCAGGTTCGACGCGACGGATCCTTGGGTGATCCGGCAGCTTGAGTGACGAAGGGGCGAACACGCGGATCTCAAGATCCTTGTCGAAGGGTACGAACTGAAAAAGATTAATCAAATATGTCTGACCTCCACCTAGACGGGCAGAGAGCGCGTTGAAAACTATCTTCATGGAAAACCTTTTGCTCAATCTGAATTAGCGACTATTTTTATCAAGCCAGGATTGGAACATCAGAATATTCCACAAATGAAGACTACGATCGTACGTTCCGTTTTGATGCTGGAGCCACGCCGAGCGAATTTTCTGACAATCGAAATAACCCTCTCTCCTGATTCGCTCCTCAGCCAGCAAGTTCTCTGTCCACTCTCTCAGTAGTCCACGCAACCATTGCGCCAGCGGAATAGAGAAGCCCACCTTTGGTCTATCGAGGAACGAGGTAGGTACATATCTCTTAAGCAGTTCGCGAAGCGGCCATTTCCCGACGCCATTTTTGATCAACTGCTCTGAAGACAAAAAAAACGCCAGTTCCGCGACTCGATGATCGAGCAAGGGTGCCCGGGTTTCGAGGCTCGCGCTCATGGCACCACGCTCGACTTTTACCAGCAGATCATCCGGCAAGTACTGAGAAACATCCCATCTGCGAATTTCTTCGGTGTAATCGTCCATCGACTCCCAAGAGACGTCGCCCTGATCTTGACCGTCAATACCCAGTACCACATTGTCTGTAGTCTGTAGGCTGTCATTGCGACTACATTTACGCCAGAAAACCTTAACAACTAAAGCGCAAACAGCAATGAATTCCCGTCTCAACGAACGCGCGCAGGATACCGCATCATTGCCTCTGCCGAACACCAGAAACAAATTCCAATAAAATCAATGTTCAACTTACCGCCCCTGCTTCTGACCCTCAAGGCATAAGCAGACACAACACCGCCCCCCCCCCACAATCATTCCGACCAAGAATGAAACAACGCCAAAAATCGACAACTGAAGCTGTGGTGAAGAAAAACCTAAAAAGGAGATGACAACAAACTGCTGGTTTTCCAGTACGAAGAGCAGGCATGGAATTGATACAAACAACACAAACCCTGTGATCACGAATCGCTTGAAGCGACTGCTGTCTCGCCAACTAATCGTCACTGCAACCCTCCTCATCCTCATTCACCCGATCACGCAATTCCTTACCCGGCTTGAAATGCGGAACGAACTTGCCGTCGAGACTGAGACCGACCGGTTTTCGAATTGCGCCCCACCCGCGGGGAGCGATAGCGCAGAGAGAAACTGCCAAACCCACGGATCTCGATACGATCGCCGGTGGCCAGGCATTGGGACATTTGTTCAAGCAAGGTCTTGATGGCCTGCTCCACATCCCTGGATGAGAGCAGCCCCTGACGGGTGACAATTCGCTCGATCAACTCCGACTTAGTCATAGCCCCCCCTTCTTTTTCAAGCAACCAGATCAGCGCTTCAGCACACCCGGAGATTTTGAACAGTGCTGCAGTTATCGCATCGTCCTCCTGCCAGGTATCTCGCCTGACCATCACTTACTTTCAGGCATAAGGCTAGCTGCAAATAAACGACTGATCCGACTAAGAAAGAGACAACCTGAGGAGCCCAGGGTTTCATCAACAAACCCCGGCAGGCCAATATTCTGTTCAGCCCAGGTAAAATCCAGGCACAAAAAAGGGCGACCGAAGTCGCCCTTTTTTACAGAAAGTCAGAACTTAGTTCTGCTTTTCCATTTGTGCACGCAGCAGGTCACCCAGAGTGGTGGCCACAGGAGCATCAGTAGCTACTGGCTTGTCGCGCAGGCTCTGGATTGCTTCTTTCTCGTCTTCAACGTCTTTCGACTTGATCGAGAGCTGAATTACACGGCTCTTGCGGTCAACGCTGATGATCTTGGCTTCTACTTCTTCGCCTTCTTTCAGAACGTTGCGCGCGTCTTCAACGCGGTCACGGCTGATTTCGGAGGCTTTCAGAGTCGCTTCGATATCGTCGGCCAGAGTGATGATGGCGCCTTTAGCGTCAACTTCCTTCACGATGCCTTTAACGATGGCGCCTTTGTCGTTCTCTTGAACGTACTCGGAGAACGGATCGCTTTCCAGTTGCTTGATACCCAGGGAGATGCGCTCGCGCTCTGGGTCAACCGACAGGATAACGGTGTCCAGCTCGTCGCCCTTCTTGAAGCGGCGAACGGCTTCTTCGCCCACTTCGTTCCAGGAGATGTCGGACAGGTGAACCAGACCGTCGATACCGCCGTCCAGACCAATGAAGATACCGAAATCGGTGATCGACTTGATGGTGCCGGAGATTTTATCGCCCTTGTTGAACTGGCCAGAGAAATCTTCCCATGGGTTAGATTTGCACTGCTTGATGCCCAGGGAGATACGACGACGCTCTTCGTCGATGTCCAGAACCATAACTTCCACTTCGTCGCCGACTTGTACGACTTTCGAAGGGTGGATGTTCTTGTTGGTCCAGTCCATTTCGGAAACGTGTACCAGACCTTCAACGCCTTCTTCCAGCTCAGCGAAGCAGCCGTAGTCGGTCAGGTTGGTTACACGCGCGGTAACGCGAGTGCTTTCTGGGTAACGGGCTTTGATAGCAACCCATGGATCTTCGCCCAGCTGCTTCAGGCCCAGGGAAACACGATTGCGCTCGCGATCGTACTTCAGAACCTTGACATCGATCTCGTCGCCAACGTTGACGATTTCGGAAGGATGCTTGATACGCTTCCAAGCCATGTCGGTAATGTGCAGCAGGCCATCGACGCCACCCAGATCGACGAATGCGCCGTAATCGGTGAGGTTCTTGACGATACCTTTGACTTGTTGGCCTTCCTGCAGGGATTCCAGCAGAGCTTCGCGCTCGGCGGAGTTCTCGGCTTCCAGGACGCTGCGACGGGAAACGACAACGTTGTTGCGCTTCTGGTCCAGCTTGATGACCTTGAATTCCAGCTCTTTGCCTTCCAGGTGCGTGGTGTCGCGCACTGGACGGACGTCAACCAGAGAACCTGGCAGGAACGCACGGATGCCGTTAACGTCGACAGTGAAGCCGCCTTTAACCTTACCGTTGATAACGCCCTTGACCACTTCTTCGGCTGCGAAGGCTGCTTCCAGAACAATCCAGCATTCAGCGCGCTTGGCTTTTTCACGGGACAGCTTGGTTTCACCAAAGCCGTCTTCAACCGAGTCCAGAGCAACGTGAACTTCGTCACCGACGTTGATGTTCAGTTCGCCAGCGTCGTTGTAGAACTGCTCAAGCGGGATGAGTGCTTCAGACTTCAGGCCAGCGTGAACGGTTACCCAGCGAGCCTGGTAATCGATATCAACGATAACACCGGTGATGATGGAGCCTGCCTGAAGGTTCAGGGTTTTTAGGCTTTCTTCAAAGAGTTCCGCAAAGCTTTCGCTCATTTTAATTCCTGTTGATGAGGGCGAAGAATACGCCCATCTCCACACCCCAGACGGTGTGGGTTAGTTTCATTTAAAAGAAGCCACCGCAGGACTATGACTGGTCCCCTGCGGCCTTCTTGGTCACCCGGCGATATCGCGAATGGCGATCTCGCTCATGATGCGTTCCAGCACCTGGTCGATGGATAATTCCGTGGAATCCAGCTGTATGGCGTCAGCCGCCGGTTTGAGCGGGGCTACCGCTCGCTGGGTGTCACGCTCATCGCGCGCACGTATCTCATCTAGCAGACTCGACAGACTAACACCCTCGACCTTGCCCTTCAACTGCAAATATCGACGGCGCGCCCGTTCCTCGGCACTGGCGGTCAGAAAAATCTTCAGCGGCGCGTCGGGGAAAACCACTGTGCCCATGTCGCGACCATCCGCCACAAGGCCCGGCGCCTCCTGAAAGGCTCGCTGGCGCTGCAGCAGCGCCTCGCGTACAGCGGGCAACGCAGCCACCTGGGAAGCGCCGGAACCGACGCTTTCGGTGCGAATGACATCGCTGACTTCATCACCTTCCAGAATGATGCGTTGCAACTGACCGTCCGTCGCCGCGATGAACTGCACATCCAGATGAGCGGCGAGTTTCTTCAGCAGCTCTTCATTGGTCAGGTCGACACCGTGGTTATGCGCGGCGAAGGCCAGCAATCGGTACAACGCACCGGAATCCAGCAGGTTCCAGCCCAGGCGCTTGGCCAGAATCCCGGCTACCGTACCCTTGCCCGAACCACTTGGCCCATCAATAGTGATGACCGGTGCAATGTTGATCACGACTGTGCCTCTTGTGCCACGCGAATACCGACCTGTGCGCACAGCGCCAGGAAATTCGGGAACGACGTCGCGACGTTGGCGCAATCATGAATGCGGATCGGCGCACTGGCGCGCAGCGAAGCAACGCTGAACGCCATGGCAATACGGTGATCACCATGACCGTGCACTTCACCGCCGCCGATCTGGCCGCCGTCGATGATGATGCCATCCGGGGTTGGCTCGCACTTGACGCCCAGCGCCAGCAAACCATCCGCCATGACCTGGATGCGATCCGACTCCTTGACCCGCAGCTCTTCGGCGCCACGCAACACGGTGCGCCCTTCGGCACAGGCCGCGGCGACGAACAACACCGGGAACTCGTCGATCGCCAGCGGGACCAGCGCCTCGGGAATCTCGATACCTTTGAGTTTAGCTGCACGTACGCGCAAGTCAGCCACCGGTTCGCCACCCACTTCACGCTGGTTTTCCAGGGTGATGTCGGCGCCCATCAGGCGCAGGATGTCGATCACGCCGGTACGGGTCGGGTTGATGCCGACGTGCTCCAGCACCAGCTCCGAACCTTCGGCGATCGATGCCGCCACCAGAAAGAACGCCGAAGACGAAATATCGCCCGGTACTTCGATGTGGGTCGCGGTCAGTTTATTGCCGGACTCGACCGATGCGGTCGCACCGTTGACCGTTACCGGGTAGCCGAAGCCACGGAGCATGCGCTCGGTATGGTCGCGGGTCGGAGCAGGCTCGGTAACCGTGGTCCTGCCTTCGGCATAGAGGCCGGCAAGCAGCAGGCAGGACTTAACCTGGGCACTGGCCATCGGCATGGTGTAGGTCAGGCCCTTGAGCTTGTTGCCACCACGAATGATCATCGGCGGACGACCTTCAGCGGCGGTTTCGATCACCGCGCCCATTTCACGTAGCGGATTGGCCACGCGATTCATCGGGCGCTTGGACAGCGAAGCGTCGCCGGTCAGGGTGCTGTCGAAGTTCTGCGCAGCCAACAGGCCGGACAGCAGACGCATCGAAGTACCGGAGTTGCCCAGGTAGATCGGACCCGGTGCCGGCTTCAGGCCATGCAGGCCGACGCCGTGAATGGTCACGCGACCATGGTGTGGACCTTCGATGACCACGCCCATGTCACGGAAAGCCTGCAAGGTCGCCAGGGCATCTTCGCCCTCGAGGAAGCCTTCGACTTCGGTGACGCCTTCGGCCAGGGAGCCAAGCATGATCGAACGGTGGGAAATCGATTTGTCACCCGGTACGCGAATCCGACCGGACAGGCGGCCACCAGGTTGAGCCAGGAAAATCAGATCGTTGGAATTCATAGCGTCCACATAGGCCCTGCGGGCCAGGATTTTACTGAAATGCTCGCGGGCAACCCGGGCGCGAGTGAAAACGCCCAACAATTGGTGCCCATCCCCTGCATCGACCGCGTCGCGCAAGGCGTCGAGATCGCTGCGAAATGTATCGAGTGTGCGCAGGACAGCTTCGCGGTTGGCGAGGAAGATGTCGTGCCACATGACCGGGTCGCTTCCGGCGATTCTCGTGAAATCGCGGAAACCGCCCGCAGCGTAACGGAAGATCTCAAGATTTTCATTGCGCTTGGCCAACGAATCGACCAGACCGAACGCCAGCAAGTGCGGCAGATGGCTGGTCGCAGCCAGTACTTCGTCGTGACGCTCGACCTGCATGTGCTCGACATCGGCGCCCAATTCGCGCCACAAACGATCGACGACTGCCAGGGCTGCCGGATCGGTCTGCTCCAGCGGCGTCAGGATCACTTTATGGCGACGGAACAGCTCGGCGTTTGAAGCTTCCACCCCACTCTGCTCCGAACCGGCAATTGGGTGCCCGGGCACGAAGCATGACGGCATCTTGCCAAATGCTTCGGTGGCTGCACGCACCACATTGCCCTTAGCACTGCCGACATCGGTCAGGATCGCCTGCCCCAAATCCATGCCCGCCAGACGCGCGAGCACTTTCTCCATGGCCAGGATCGGCACTGCCAACTGGATGACGTCGGCGCCCTGACAAGCAACGCCCAGATCTTCCTCGCAGCGATCCACCACACCCAACTCGACCGCGAGCTTGCGCGATTGTGGATCGAGATCGACCCCGACCACTTCGCGGCACAGACCGCGTTCACGCAAACCCTTGGCAAACGAACCGCCGATCAACCCGAGACCGACCACCACCAGGCGACCGATCACAGGTTCAGCAGATTGCAGCGCAGTAACATCAACCACGAGCCAGAACCTTGGTCAGCGCCTCAAGGAAGCGGCTGTTCTCTGCCGGCAGGCCAATGGTGATGCGCAGGTGGTTCGGCATGCCATAGTTGGCCACCGGACGCACGATCACGCCTTCACGAAGCAAGCCCTGGAACACTGGGGCCGCGACCTGACCGAGATCGACGCAGATGAAATTGCCTTTGGACGCAATCCAGCTCAGCCCCAGCTCACGGAAACCGGCTTCCAGTTGCTGCATGCCGGACTCGTTCAACTGACGGCTTTGCGCCAGATACTCTTCGTCCTTCAACGCCGCACAGGCAGCGGCCAGGGCCAAGCTGTTGACATTGAACGGCTGACGAACACGGTTCAGCACGTCTGCGACTACCGCCGTGGACAAGCCATAACCCACGCGCAGTGCCGCCAGGCCATAGGCCTTGGAGAAGGTACGGGAAACCAGCAGGTTCGGATAAGCCGCCAGGAAGTCCAGGCCGTCCGGCAGATCGCTGCCTTCGGCGTATTCGATGTAAGCCTCGTCCAGTACGACCAGCACATGCTCCGGAACATCCTGCAGGAATTCGTCCAGCGCCTCAGCGTCGAACCAGGTCCCGGTCGGATTGTTCGGATTGGCGATGAACACCACGCGGGTGTTGGCGTCGATCGCCGCCAGCATGGCAGGCAGGTCATGCCCCCAATCCTTGGCCGGAACCACCTTGGCCTCTGCGCCGACTGCCTGAGTGGCAATCGGGTAGACTGCGAACGCATGCTCGCTGAACACGGCATTCAGGCCCGGCGCCAGATAGGCGCGCGCCACCAGCTCAAGAATGTCGTTGGAGCCATTGCCCAGCGTCACTTGATTCAGTTCGACACGGCATTGTTCGGCCAGCAGGGTCTTGAGCGCAAAACCGTTGCCGTCCGGATAGCGGGTCAACTCGGCCAGCGCGTCGTGGATGGCCGCCAGCGCCTTGGGGCCGGCGCCCAACGGGTTTTCGTTGCTCGCCAACTTGACGATGCTGGCTGGATCGAGATTCAGCTCACGAGCCAGTTCGTCCACGGGTTTGCCCGGAACGTAAGGCGAAAGTTGTTGCACGCCCGGCTGTGCCAGAGCGAGGAAATTGCCACTCATTTGCTACCGCCCCTTAGAGAACTGCTTTCGGGTAGGAACCCAGCACCTTGAGTGCCACTGCTTCCTGACTGATCTTTTCCAGCACACCTTTGACCAGCGGGTCGCGATGATGGCCGACGAAATCGATGAAGAACACGTAGGTCCATTTACCGCTGCGCGACGGACGGGTCTCGATACGCGTCAGGTCGATGCCGTTGTCGTGGAACGGCACCAGCAACTCATGCAGCGCGCCCGGCTTGTTGCTCATAGAGACGATGATCGACGTCTTGTCGTCGCCGGTCGGCGGCACTTCCTGATTGCCGATCATCAGGAAGCGCGTGGAGTTGTCCGGGCGATCCTCGATTTTCTCGGCCAATCGGGTCAGCCCGTACAGGCCGGCCGCCATGTCGCCGGCAATCGCCGCCGAGTTCCACTCACCCTTGACCCGCTTGGCCGCTTCGGCGTTGCTCGACACCGCCACGCGCTCGACATTCGGGTAGTGGGCGTCCAGCCACTTGCGGCACTGGGCCAGTGACTGGGCGTGGGAGTAGATACGGCTGATGCTGTCGGTCTTGGTGTTTTCACCGACCAGCAGGTGATGGTGGATACGCAGCTCGACTTCGCCGCAGATCACCATGTCATGTTCGAGAAAGCTGTCGAGGGTGTGGTTGACCGCGCCTTCGGTGGAGTTCTCCACCGGCACCACGCCAAAATTCACCGCACCGGCTGCCACTTCACGGAACACTTCGTCGATCGCCGCCATCGGCTTGCTGATCACTGCGTGGCCGAAGTGCTTCATGGCCGCCGCTTGAGTGAAGGTGCCTTCAGGGCCGAGGTAAGCCACTTTCAGCGGCTGCTCGAGCGCCAGACACGAAGACATGATTTCGCGGAACAACCGCGCCATCTCTTCGTTGCCCAGCGGCCCCTGGTTGCGCTCCATGACACGCTTGAGCACCTGAGCTTCGCGCTCAGGACGATAGAACACCGGCACTTCGCCTTCGGCCAGCGAGGCCATCTTTACCCGCGCGACTTCCTGGGCGCAGCGCGCACGCTCACTGATCAGCTCCAGGACCTTTTCGTCCAGGGCATCAATGCGCAGGCGCAGTGCCTTGAGTTCTTGCTCAGACATTAGCCGTGTTCCTTCTCGAACTCTGCCATATACGAAACCAGCGCGTTGACGGCGTTGATGTCGACGGCGTTATAGATGGAGGCGCGCATGCCGCCCACGGAACGGTGCCCCTTGAGGTTCAACAGGCCACGCTCGTCGGCACCGGCCAGGAACGGCTTGTCCAGACGATCATCAGCCAGGCGGAACGGAACGTTCATCCACGAGCGGTCCGACTTGTTGATCGGGTTGCTGTACAGGCCGCTGGCATCGATGAAGCCGTACAGCGTGCGCTGCTTGACTTCGTTGAGTTTGCCGATGGCCTCGACGCCGCCCTGCTCCTTGAGCCACTCGAACACCAGGCCGGACAAGTACCAGGCCAGGGTCGGCGGGGTGTTGTACATCGAACCGTTATCGGCCGCGACCTTGTAGTTGAGCATGGTCGGGCAAATGGAGCGCGCATGACCCAGCAGGTCTTCGCGAACGATGTTGACGACGATACCGCTCGGGCCGATGTTTTTCTGAGCGCCGGCGTAGATCATGCCGAAACGCGAAACATCCACCGGGCGCGACAGGATGTCCGAGGACATGTCGGCGACCAGCGGGATATCACCGGTCTCGGGAATCCATTGGAATTCCAGGCCGCCGATGGTTTCGTTCGGCGCGTAGTGAACGTAGGCCGCGTCTTTAGACAACTTCCATTCGTTCTGGCCGGGAATGGCGAAGTAGTCGTAAGGCTTGGCGGTGCCGGCAACGTTGACGTGGCCGTAGCGCGAAGCTTCTTCGATGGCCTTCTGCGACCAGATACCGGTGTCGATATAGTCGGCAGAGCCGTTTTCCGGCAACAGGTTCAGAGGAATCTGAGCAAATTGCTGGCTGGCGCCACCTTGCAGAAACAGCACTTTATAGTTCGAGGGGATATTCAGCAGATCACGCAGATCCTGCTCGGCCTTGGTGGCGATGGACACGAACTCATCGCTGCGATGGCTCATTTCCATGACCGACAGACCCTTGCCGTGCCAGTCGAGGAGTTCACCCTGGGCGCGCTGCAGGACAGCTTCGGGAAGCGCCGCAGGACCGGCACAGAAGTTATAGGCTCTCTTGCTCACATCCAATCTCGCTCTGATTTGGTGGTATCACGCAGTAAATCATCAGCCGACACCAATACAATGTGGGAGCGGGCTTGCTCGCGAAAGCGGTTGGACTGGCGACATCTTCATTGGATGTCAGTCCGTCTTCGCGAGCAAGCCCGCTCCCACACTGGATCTTCGTGGGTGTCGATATTTCATTACGGACAAACAACAAGGGGGCGAATTTTCATCCGCCCCCTGTTTACCCGATTATTCCTGTGGTTCTTCGTCAGCGGCGGCGTCGAGTTGCTGGTCTTCGGCAACGTCGTCGATCACGACTTCACCGACAAACCCCTCACCCTCTGCACCTTCCAGCTCTTCACCCTCGACTTCCGACGGCTCCTGAACCCGCTCCAGCCCGACCAGTGTTTCGTCGTTGGCCAGTTTGATCAGGGTCACGCCCTGGGTGTTACGACCCAGGCTGGACACTTCGTCGACACGGGTACGCACCAGGGTGCCCTGGTCGGAAATCAGCATGATTTCCTCGCCGTCGAGCACCTGGACCGCACCGACCAGACGGCCGTTACGCTCGTTGCTGACCATGGCGATAACGCCCTGACCGCCACGCTTGTACTCAGGGAACTCGGTGATCGCCGTGCGCTTGCCGTAGCCACGCGCCGAAGCGGTGAGGATCTGGCTGCCTTCTTCCGGGATCAGCATGGAAATCAGTTTCTGGCCTTCCGGCAGACGCATGCCGCGCACACCGCGGGCGGTACGGCCCATGGCGCGAACGTCGGATTCCTTGAAGCGGGTGACCTTGCCGCCATCGGAGAACAGCATCACTTCGCGCTCGCCATCGGTGATGGCCGCGGAAATCAGCACGTCGCCTTCGTCCAGTTCCAGCGCGATCAGGCCGACGCTGCGTTGACGACTGAAGGATTCCAGCGGGGTCTTCTTCACGGTGCCGTTGGCGGTGGCCATGAAGATGTAGTGACCTTCGGTGTATTCCTCGACCGGTAGCATGGTGGTGATGTACTCACCGTCGTCCAGCGGCAACAGGTTGACCAGCGGACGACCACGGGCAGCGCGGGACGCTTCAGGGATTTCGTAGGTTTTCAGCCAGTAAACCTTGCCCTTGCTGGAGAACAGCAGCAGCGTGGTGTGGCTGTTGGCAACCAGCAGGTGAGCGATGTAGTCCTCATCCTTGACGCCGGTGGCCGACTTGCCTTTGCCGCCACGACGCTGGGCCTGGTACGCAGCCAGCGGCTGGGTCTTGGCGTAGCCACCGTGGGAAATGGTCACGACGCGCTCTTCTTCCGGGATCATGTCACCCAGGGTCAGGTCGAGACGGGCATCGAGGATTTCAGTACGACGCACGTCGCCGTATTCGGCGCGAATCACTTCCAGCTCTTCGCGGATCACTTCCATCAGGCGCGTGGCGCTGTTGAGGATGCGGATCAGCTCGCCGATCTGGTTGAGGATCTCTTGATACTCGGCCAGCAGTTTTTCGTGTTCCAGACCGGTCAGGCGGTGCAGACGCAGTTCCAGAATGGCTTGCGCCTGTTCTGGCGACAGGAAGTACTTGCCGTCGCGCAGACCGTATTGCGGATCGAGGTTTTCCGGACGGCACGAATCGGCGCCGGCACGTTCAACCATCGCCACCACGGCCGAGGATTCCCAAGGCGTGCTGATCAGCGCTTCCTTGGCTTCCGACGGCGTTGGCGACGCCTTGATCAGGGCGATGACCGGGTCGATGTTCGACAGGGCAACCGCTTGACCTTCAAGGATGTGACCACGCTCGCGCGCCTTGCGCAGTTCGAACACGGTACGACGGGTCACCACTTCGCGGCGGTGACGGACGAAGGCTTCCAGCAGGTCCTTGAGGTTCAGGATCCGCGGACGGCCGTCGATCAGCGCGACGATGTTGATACCGAACACCGCTTGCAGCTGGGTCTGGGCGTAGAGGTTGTTGAGGATGACCTCAGGCACTTCGCCGCGACGCAGTTCGATCACGACGCGCATACCGTCCTTGTCGGACTCGTCGCGCAGTTCGGTGATGCCTTCGAGCTTCTTCTCCTTGACCAGCTCGGCGATCTTCTCGATCAGACGCGCCTTGTTCAGCTGGTATGGGAGTTCGGTGATGACGATCTGCTGACGACCACCGACCTTGTCGATGTCTTCGATCATCGAGCGGGCGCGCATGTAAATGCGCCCGCGACCGGTGCGGTAGGCTTCGATGATGCCGGCGCGACCGTTGATGATCGCGGCGGTCGGGAAGTCCGGACCCGGGATGTATTGCATCAGCTCGTCGACGGTCAGCTCAGGGTTGTCGATGAGCGCCAGGCAACCGTCGATGACTTCACCGAGGTTGTGCGGCGGAATGTTGGTCGCCATGCCCACGGCGATACCGCTGGAGCCGTTGACCAGCAGGTTGGGAATACGGGTCGGCATGACCGCCGGGATCATTTCGGTGCCGTCGTAGTTCGGCACCCAGTCCACGGTTTCTTTATGCAGGTCAGCCAGCAGCTCGTGCGCCAGCTTGGTCATGCGCACTTCGGTGTATCGCATGGCCGCGGCGTTGTCGCCGTCCACCGAACCGAAGTTGCCCTGGCCGTCTACCAGCAGGTAGCGCAGGGAGAATGGCTGCGCCATCCGAACGATGGTGTCGTACACCGCGGTATCACCGTGCGGGTGATACTTACCGATCACGTCACCGACAACACGGGCAGATTTCTTGTACGGCTTGTTGAAGTCGTTGCCCAGCTCGCTCATCGCGAACAGCACGCGCCGGTGCACGGGCTTCAAGCCATCGCGCGCATCCGGCAGTGCCCGCCCGACAATTACGCTCATCGCGTAGTCGAGGTAGGACTGCTTCAGCTCGTCTTCGATATTGACCGGGAGGATTTCTTTGGCCAGTTCGCCCATGAGAAGCCTGATTCCTTTTTCTGGTGAAACTTCGTCAGGACCAACGAAGCTCGCCGCTGCAGGCTCAGTGCCATGCATTGGCTTACAACAAATCAACGAGTTATGCCATGGATCTGCGCAGTACGGGTCGCCACTTCGGGCAACCCTGGAAACCGCCGGATGTTATCACAAGAGCCGCCACGCACCTATCCCCCAGATGCGCATGGGAGAGTAGTTAGTTGACCGGTGACAGGCTTGAAGGGGACGAGAGAAGCTTAGAGCTGTGTTGAATGGAGAATTTGTGGCTGATTCGGGCTGATTTGTTGGCTTTAAGGGCCTCTTCGCGGGCATGCCCGCGATAGCGATTAAATAGACACCAGGGCAATCAATGCAGACGCTTACGGCACATCAACTGCGCCATTTTCGCCGTATCCGGGCGTTCGACGATGCCTTTTTCGGTGACGATCGCATCGATCAGGTCCGCCGGCGTCACGTCGAACACCGGGTTAAAGGCATCGACGTCGGCCCCGACGCGCTTGCCACCGACCTCCAGCAACTCGCGACCATCACGCTCTTCAATCGGAATGTCATCGCCACTGGCCAGGTTCATGTCGATGGTCGAACTCGGCGCCACCACCATGAAGCGCACGCCGTGGTGCATGGCGTTGACGGCCAGCTGATAGGTGCCGATCTTGTTGGCCACGTCACCATTGGCGGTGATCCGGTCAGCGCCGACGATGACCCAGGTGGGGCCTTTGGTCTTCATGATATGCGCCGCGGCGGAATCGACATTGAGGGTCACGGGAATGCCTTCATTGGCCAGCTCCCACGCGGTCAGCCGCGAGCCCTGCAGCCATGGGCGGGTTTCGTCGACATATACCTGCTCGATCATACCCTCGATGAATGCACCACGAATCACTCCCAGCGCCGTGCCAAAGCCGCCCGTGGCCAGCGCGCCGGTGTTGCAGTGGGTCAGGATCGCCTGGGCGTTGCCCTGATGCTTGCGGATCAGGTCCACACCCAGTTGGGCCATGGTCAGGTTGGCTTCGCGATCACTTTCGTGAATGGCGATGGCCTCTGCCTCCAGCACCGCCAGCGGATCAGCATTGTCCTTCAGGCGATCAAGCCGGTCGTGCATGCGACCCAGCGCCCAGAACAGGTTGACCGCGGTAGGACGGGAATCGGCCAACAGCATGAAATCCTCTTCCAGCGCAGCGTACCAGTCGCCACCTTCGGCAATCCGGGCGCGGGCCGCCAGTACGATGCCATAGGCTGCGCTAATGCCGATGGCCGGCGCGCCACGCACCACCATCGAGCGAATGGCCTCGGCCACGCCAGCAGCGCTGGTGTAAGCAATCCAGGTTTCCTCGAACGGCAAAATACGCTGATCCAGCAGATGGAGAGCGCCATCACGCCAATCGATGGCCTTTACCTTTTCCGCAGCCAACAGTCGATCGCGCATCCCTCACCCCGCACTCATGAACAAAAGCCGCCGATTATAGCGATCCCCCCGCGAAGACGCTCGGGTATACTTCGCCATCCCTTACAAAAGCACTGGAACCGACCCTCGATGCCGAACACTGCCGCTGCGCTCGACCTGTTATTGCTGCCGACCTGGCTGGTACCCGTCGAACCCGCTGGTGTTGTCCTCAAGGAACATGGCGTGGGCATCCGTGATGGACGCATCGTGTTTATCGGCCCACGTTCCGCCGCGCTGAAGCTTAACGCAACCGAAACCCGCGAATTGCCCGACATGCTGCTCAGCCCAGGCCTGATCAATGCACACGGGCACGCGGCGATGACGCTGTTCCGTGGCCTGGCCGATGACCTGCCATTGATGACCTGGCTGGAAAACCACATCTGGCCCGCCGAAGCCAAGTGGGTCGACGAGGACTTCGTGCGCGACGGCACGGATTTGGCCATCGCCGAGCAAATCAAAGGCGGCATCACCTGTTTCTCTGACATGTACTTCTTCCCGAAGGTTGCCAGCGAGCGCGTGCACAACAGCGGTATTCGCGCGCAGATCGCGATTCCGATCCTCGATTTCCCGATTCCGGGCGCCGCTACGGCGGACGAAGCCATTCGTCAGGGCGTCGAATTGTTTGGCGATCTCAAACACCACGAGCGCATCAAAATCACCTTCGGCCCCCATGCACCCTACACCGTGGGCGACGAAAACCTGGAAAAAATCAGGGTGATTGCCGAAGAGCTGGACGCATCGATTCACATGCACGTGCATGAAACGGCGTTTGAAGTGCAGCAATCGGTCGAGCAGCGCGGTGAACGACCGCTCGCCCGACTGGCGCGCCTGGGCTTGCTGGGGCCACGCTTCCAGGCGGTTCACATGACCCAGATCAGCGAAGAAGACCTGACGCTGCTGGTAGAAAGCAACAGCAATGTGATTCATTGCCCCGAGTCAAACCTGAAGCTGGCCAGCGGGTTCTGCCCGGTCGAGCGTTTGTGGGAGGCCGGGGTCAATGTCGCGGTCGGCACCGATGGCGCGGCAAGCAACAATGACCTGGACCTGCTCGGCGAAACCCGCACCGCGGCCCTGCTGGCCAAGGCTGTCGCCGGCTCGGCCACCGCGCTGGATGCCCATCGCGCCTTGCGCATGGCCACCCTCAACGGTGCCCGGGCACTGGGTATCGAGGCCGAAGTCGGCTCGCTGGAAATCGGCAAAGCGGCGGACATGGTGGCTTTCGATCTCTCCGGCCTGGCCCAGCAGCCAGTCTACGACCCGGTTTCGCAGCTTATATACGCCACCGGCCGGGACTGCGTGAAACACCTTTGGGTTGCCGGCAAGCAGTTGCTCGACGACCGTCGCCTGACACGCCTGGATGAACAACAGCTTGGCACTGTCGCGAGGGCCTGGGGCCAGCGCATCAGTGGCCGCACCGAATCGTAAGCACCCTGGAACGCAATCCGGGGCAACAGGATTTTTCAAGTTTTAGAGGACTTAAACCATGAGCAACGTCGACTACGCCGAAATCGCCAAATTCGAGGCCCTGGCCCATCGCTGGTGGGACCGCGAAAGCGAATTCAAACCGCTGCACGACATCAACCCGCTGCGGGTCAACTGGATTGACGAGCGGGTCAACCTGGCCGGTAAAAAAGTCCTCGACGTCGGTTGCGGCGGCGGCATCCTCAGCGAAGCCATGGCTCAGCGCGGTGCGACCGTGATGGGTATCGACATGGGCGAAGCGCCGCTGGCGGTTGCCCAGTTGCATCAGCTGGAGTCGGGCGTGAGCGTCGAATACCGGCAGATCACCGCCGAAGCCCTGGCCGAGGAAATGCCGGAGCAGTTCGACGTGGTCACCTGCCTGGAAATGCTTGAGCACGTGCCGGACCCGTCGTCGGTCATCCGTGCCTGCTTCCGCATGGTCAAACCCGGCGGCCAGGTGTTCTTCTCCACCATCAACCGCAATCCGAAGGCGTACCTGTTCGCCATCGTCGGCGCCGAATACATCATGAAGCTGCTGCCGCGCGGCACCCACGACTTCAAGAAATTCATCCGCCCTTCCGAACTCGGAGCCTGGAGCCGCTTGGCCGGCCTGACCGTCAAGGACATCATCGGCCTGACCTACAACCCGCTGACCAAGCACTACAAACTGGCGGCCGACGTGGACGTCAACTACATGATCCAGACCCTGCGCGAGGAGTAAGCCGATGCCAATCAGAGCAGTTCTTTTCGACATGGACGGCACCCTGCTCGACACCGCGCCGGACTTCATTGCGATCTGTCAAGCGATGCGTGCCGACCGTGGCTTGCCACCGATGAACGAAAAGCACATTCGCGACGAGATTTCCGGCGGCGCCAAGGCGATGGTCGCGGTGACCTTCGCCATGGACCCGGAATCGCCGGGTTTCGAGGAACTGCGCCTGGAGTTTCTGGAGCGCTACCTCGTCGGTTGTGCAGTCCACAGCAAGCTGTTCGACGGCATGGGCGAACTGCTGGCGGACATCGAGAAGGCCAACCTGATCTGGGGCGTGGTCACCAACAAGCCGCTGCGCTTCGCCGAGCCGATCATGCAACAGCTGGGGCTGGCTGAACGCTCGGCGCTGCTGATCTGCCCGGATCATGTGAAGAACAGCAAACCGGACCCGGAACCGCTGATCCTCGCCTGCAAGATGCTCGACCTGGACCCGGCCAGCGTGCTGTTCGTCGGCGATGACCTGCGCGACATCGAGTCGGGCCGCGATGCCGGCACCAAGACTGCTGCGGTGACCTTTGGCTATATCCACCCGGATGACAACCCGCGGCATTGGGGTGCGGACGTGGTGGTCGATCATCCGCTAGAGTTGCGCAAGGTGCTCGATAGCGCGCTTTGCAGCTGCTGAGCCAGATAGCTTGACGTGGGCACCTGCTTTTGTGGCGAGGGAGCTTGCTCCCGCTGGGCCGGACTGGCGCTCCAGCGCGAAGCGGCCCCTCTGCCTCTGCATGCGCTGACTCAGGCACCGTTATTAAAGGATTTACGACTGCTTCGCAGCCGAGCGGGAGCAAGCTCCCTCGCCACAGGTATGCGATGCCTGCCTAGTATTGGATTGTTGTGAGGTTTATATGTTTGATTACTCCGCTCGCCCCGAACTGCTCAAGGATCGGGTCATTCTGGTCACAGGCGCAGGACGCGGCATCGGCGCCGTAGCGGCAAAAACCTACGCGGCCCACGGCGCAACCGTGCTGTTGCTGGGCAAGACCGAAGCCAACCTGACCCAGGTCTACGACGAAATCGAAGCCGCCGGCCATCCACAACCGGCGGTGATCCCGTTCAACCTCGAAACCGCCCTGCCCCATCAATACGATGAGCTGGCGGCCATGATCGAAAGCGAATTCGGGCATCTCGACGGCCTGCTGCACAATGCTTCGATCATCGGCCCACGCACGCCGATCGAGCAGCTTTCCGGCGAAAACTTCATGCGGGTCATGCAAGTCAACGTCAATGCCATGTTCATGCTCACCAGCACACTGCTGCCGCTGCTCAAGCTGTCGCAGGATGCCTCGGTGGTGTTCACTTCCAGCAGCGTCGGCCGCAAGGGACGTGCGTACTGGGGCGCTTACGGTGTCTCCAAGTTCGCCACTGAAGGCCTGATGCAAACCCTGGCTGACGAAGTCGATACCGTGGCCCCGGTACGCTCCAACAGCATCAACCCGGGTGCTACCCGCACCAGCATGCGCGCCCAGGCTTACCCGGGTGAAAATCCGCTGAACAACCCGACGCCCGAGGAGATCATGCCGGTCTACCTTTACTTGATGGGCCCGGACAGCACCGGTATCAATGGCCAAGCGTTCAACGCCCAGTAACGACCGCACGTCGCTTTTTAGTGCCGCGCCAGCTTCCTGTCGCGGCACTCGAAGGCTCTCGGGTTCGAGCCAGGCACCTGTCAAACAAACGTCACACGCTGCGCTACACAGGTAGCAAATAAACAACAACCCGTTGATTTAACACAGCTTTTATTCTGATGAACCGAATGGCACGACTTTCGCTCTAAGTTTGCTCAGACACGCAACGTGGAAGCAGACGGGGTGAAGCTTGAGTGCAGAGATTACTCATCTTCTACAAAGCGGATTAAACTTGTACGAAATGTCCTACGGGACTGACGGACCAGTACGACGCGCAGCCCTAAGCCGCTCTCACCCTGCTTGTAAGACAGCCTTACTGCTTAGGGGCGCACGCCTTATGAAACCACCTTCCCAGACCAACGCAATTGACTTCGATAGCGCCAAATTGCAGCGCCTGGGCTTTGGTCAGCAGCCGCCTCTTCTGGAAAGGCCTGTCAGTCTTGCGCAATTGCGCCAGCAGCTGAGCCTGCAGTTGCAAACCAGTCTGGAGCCGCAACGCATTCTTGGGACTTTCTATCGCGAGATTCAGCGATTGGTGCCGTTGGACGCCTTGTGCTATCTGCACAAGAGCAGTGACCTGCGCCTGGAGTTCGGCCAACGCGGCCACCATTCCATCAGTTACAGCCTCAGCCACGAAGGCGAACACCTGGGTGAGCTGATTTTCCGTCGCAATCAGCGTTTCAGCGAACAGGAACAGGGCAATCTCGAATCACTGCTGGCCGCGCTGCTTTTCCCGATGCGCAACGCGCTGCTTTACCGTACCGCCACCCAAAGCGCACTGCGCGACCCGCTGACGGGCACCGGCAACCGCATCGCCATGGACCAGACGCTGCAAAGGGAAATCGAGCTGTCCCGGCGCCATCTGCAACCGTTGTCGGTGCTGATGCTGGACATCGATCATTTCAAGCAAGTCAATGACACCCATGGCCACAGCACTGGCGATGACGTGCTCAAGGCGGTCGCCGCCACGATCAAAAACCAGCTGCGCAACGTGGACATGGTGTTCCGCTATGGCGGTGAAGAGTTCCTGATCCTGCTGTCCAATACCAGCCGCGAGGCCGCGGCCATGGTCGGTGAGCGGCTGCGGTTTGCAGCGCAGTCTGAAGAGTACCTGGCCGATGGTCATACGATCCTGCTGACGGTCAGCCTCGGCTGTTCGACCCTGTTGCCCGGCGAGTCTGCCGAAAGCCTGTTGCGACGGGCAGACAGCGCGTTGTATGTGGCCAAGCGCGAAGGTCGTAACCGGCTGGAGATGGCAGGCTAATTTTTCAGTCACACACAAACCAATGTGGGAGCGGGCTTGCTCGCGAATGGGATCTGACCTTCAACGATGATGTTGACTGACAGTCCGTATTCGCGAGCAGGCTCGCTCCCACAGTTGTTTTTCAAGCAGCGATTGAATCAGCCTTCGGCCAGTGCCATCCGCTCACGCACGACTGGCACCCGCTCTGCGTGCTCCAATTGCATGCAACGTTCGAGAAACAGGTGCATGTAGTCGTAACTCTTGCAAACGGCCTGGCGCAGCTCCACCTGCAGGGATTTGCTCGGGTTGGTGCCCGCCAATGTGCAGATGATTTCCAGGGCTTCCCATGGATGGGCATCGTCGTACTGGGCATGCATCTTCAGCCACTTCATCGCCCGCTTGCGATCTTCCTCGGGGAACGAGGCGGCGTAGGTACCGTTGGAACAAACCACCGCCGACCATTCCCCGGTCGCCCCTTCAATGGCGTAGTTGGTAGCGGCAATCGCAACGATCAGCGAGTCGGCTGAACTGGTGTGCCAGCACCAATGGCTCAGGGCGTGAAGCTCGGGGGGAACCTGCTGAGCCTGCAAGTCTTCCAGGCTGACACCGTGCGCGCGGCTCCAGTGCACCCAGTAGTCGGCGTGGTTCAATTCGACGCGGATGTTGCGCATCAGCCAGCGACGGGCCATGTCTTCGCCCGGATGACGGGCAAAGCGTGTCTTGGTCAGGTTTTGTGCCATATACAACGCGAACTGTTCGACCACTGGCCAGCCACCGATCAGGTACTGGCGCATGGTCTTTGCACTGAGCTTGTTGTCTCGCATGCGTTGGTACAGTTCGTGTTCGACAACCCGGCGCTTGCTCTCGCTGCAATCCTGGATCAGGCGCTGGGCCCAGGCAGGATAACTTGCAGCTTCCATGAGCGGTCCGGTTCGGTTGAATGTGTCGATCACTGTCGAGCTCCTTTTGATTGTGATTGTGAGACCGGCAGGAGTTTCAACGGAACGTGCCAGGCGCCTTGAACAACAGCGGCTGAGGCCTGGCAGGACGACTCAGCAAGCTATCGCAGGTAAACAGCTGCGGGCGTTCAATCACATACCCTTGAGCGTAATCCACCCCGATCTCCAGCAATGCCTGCTCGATCTGGGGTGTTTCGACAAACTCGGCAATCGTGCGTTTACCCATCACATGGCCAATGTGATTGATCACTTCGACCATGGCGCGGTTAATCGGGTCGTCCAGCATATCCTTTACGAAACTCCCGTCGATCTTCAGGAAGTCTACAGGCAAATGTTTCAGGTATGCGAATGAGGACATTCCGGCACAAAAATCATCCAGTGAAAAATGGCACCCTAAGCCTTTGAGTTCATTAATGAATCGGATGGCGCTGCCAAGATTTGAAATAGCGCTGGTTTCAGTAATTTCAAAACAAATCATTTCAGGCGGAATTGAATACGTCACAAACTGTTGGCGCAAGAAGCCCAGGAACGCATCATCCCCGATCGTCGTGCCTGACAGATTGATCGCACACATGGCCAGCGGCCCGGGGCCTTGCTCGGCCCGGCATTGAGCAATAATCTTGAACACGTTCTGCACCACCCAACGATCAAGCGAGCTCATCAGGCCATAACGCTCGGCAGCCGGAATGAAGCTGTCAGGCAAGATCATCCGCCCGGCTTCATCATGCAATCGCAGCAGAATTTCAATGTGCCCGCAGCCCTTATCGACATGACCCAAGGGGGCAATTTCCTGGGCGTACAGGCAGAAGCGGTCCTCCTCCAGCGCCATGTGCAAACGCTGCACCCAGGCCATTTCGCCGAAGCGCAGGGACAATTCCGAGTCATCCGGATGATAGACCTGGACCCGGTTCCGGCCCTTTTCCTTGGCCATGTAGCACGCCATGTCGGCAGCACGTAGCGAGGTTTCGAGCGTCGTCGGATTCTGTGCGACATGGACCAGCCCGATACTGACAGTGGTCACGAAAGGCCGGCCCTTCCAGACAAAATGCAGATTCTGCACAGTCTGGCGCAGGCTCTCGGCAATTTTCTCCGCCGCTTCCGGTGCGCAGTTTTCCAGCAGGATGCCGAACTCGTCGCCGCCCAGGCGCGCCAGGGTATCGCCTTCGCGCAGCCCGGATTGCAACAAGGCACAGATATGCCGCAACAGTTCGTCGCCCGCCGCATGGCCGCAGGTATCGTTGACCAGTTTGAACTGATCCAGATCGAGGAACATCAGGGCATGGCGACCCGCGTAGCGGGTCAGGTTGTGCAGCGCCTGTTCCAGGCGATATTCGAATTCTCGGCGGTTGGCAAGCCCGGTCAAGGCGTCGTGGGTCGCCTGCCACGACAGATTGGCGATGTATTGCCGCTCCTGGGTCATGTCATGCAGCACCAGCACCGTACCGCTGACTTTGCCAGCATTGCGGATCGGCGCGCCCACCAGCGTGACCGACACCGTGCTGCCGTCCAGGCGTTGAATCAGCTTGGAGTGTTCACTGCCGCCACTGAGCTGGCCGCTCAGAATATGCTCGATCAGGGTGAACCCATCGGTCTGGGCATTTTCGTCCAGCAGGTTGAACAGCGCCGCCAGCGGCAACCCTGTCGCCTGCTCGGCCTTCCAGTGGGTCAACGCCTCGGCCGCCGGATTCATGTAGGCAATCGCACCTGATACATCCGTGGTGATCACGCCGTCGCCAATCGATTGCAGGGTGATCTGCGCCCGTTCTTTCTCCAGCTGCAGCGCATCAGCGAAGGCATGGCGCTGCTTGAGCAGTTTATGGGTGCGCATCAAGGCCAATGCAATCAAGCCCAGGGCGGTGGCGAGGTTGGTCACCAGCAACAGTCGCAGGATCATCCGCGAGCCTTCGCCCAAGGCATCGCTGAAGGCCTTCGCCGCCGGTGTCACACTTTCGTTGATGTCGAATATCTGATCCTTCCAGTGCTTGATATCGGCATCGGTGGCCTGCCTGGTGGTGATGCGCTGATGCATCTCCCGCGCAATGGCATCGAGTTGCACCAGATAGGCGTCGCCCACCCTCCAAAGGTCGATGGCTTTCTCGTGGTAACTGAAGTGCCGGAAATTCAGGTACAGCCAGATCACACTGGTGCTGTCATCCGGATGGTTGCCGCCCTTGAGGATCGCCACACGTGCCGCCTCGATGTTCGGCGGCCGATGATCCAGCGCCACACGCAACTCATGCCCGCCCTGGGGCACGGAAATGGCGTTCTGGTATTTACGAAAAATCGCTTCGTCGCCGCTGTCGGCATAGAGGTTGAGATAATAGATGGCGTCTTTCTGGCCCTTGGACCACAGGCTTTCGCCGGCAACATAGCCGCGAACCGCCGACAGCACGTAAAGGCTAACGCCGCCCAACAAGGCTTGAAACACCACAACGGCGATAAATGGCCAGACGATGCCCAACAACCGTGGCGTTCCGAGAGTCCGCGTTTGATTCATGTGGTCCCTTGCATTAGCACTGCCTTCTCGTCTTCCGGACGAAATCGCTTTAGCTAGACTAGGGGGCGATATCGCTTCCGGCAAGCCAGACACGGTACAACATGCACTACATATGTACCGCATCCGCAGCGAACAAAACTTTGAGACTGGCGGCTCTCATCCATTGAAGAGTCGCTTTCTCATGCAAACTGCAACTGCTGCGCCCACCCTGGCTCAACGGCATGCCGGCCAACAGGCCGAGTACGGGGCAATACTGACCGCGTTACGAGCCGTAAAGGCGAAAGCCTCGGACCTGCGTGGTTACTACCTGTCAACCCTGGCAGATTCGCCCCTGGCCCTTGAGTACGAACACGCGAAAACGCTTCTGCTCGCATTGTTCGAAGATAGCGGTGACAACGCTCTGTCTCAGCATCTTCGACCACTTAAAGGACTACTGACGGAAGTCAACGGTATCGCCGATCAGTGTGTGTTCTCGACGACCCGCAAGGATGGCACCGTCGATACACACATAATCCAGGATGTAACAGGTTCCACCAGAGAGATTCGAGCCTTTCAACGAACGCTTGTGGACATAGGTGGACACATACGCACCGACAGGGTGTTGCCCCTGTCGCAGGTCCTGAAGTATTACGGTCTCGCATTGCCAGCTGTACAGAATACGGACTCCCTGACCCGACTGATTGAAGAGGTGGATGAAAAACGCGCCATCCACCGATTGAACCTTGAACAGGGGCTGCAAATCAGTGTTCTGATAGAACCGCACGATCACACTGCGATTCACGACGTCATCAGCGAAGTTCTCACAGATGAGGCCGGCTCCGTCATCGACGCCCTGGCCAGTGAGATCGCGCCCCCCATGACACCACAGCAACTGGCCACCCAGCCCACCGCCTGCATTGAGCGCTTGCTCGACACTCCAAAGGCACAAGACCTGGCCAAACGCCTGCTGGAAACACTCAATTGGTACGGCGGCAGATCCGATGAAAAAACGGTGCCGGACATCGGCGCAAAGCTGCTGCTGGAAGCGTTGCGACTGTGGTACGAACTGCCGCACCCCGATCCGTCCCGGAAAATTGCCGGCTATCAATTGCAACAACGCGCCAACCAAGGCAAAAGCTACGCGGATATTCTCAAGCACTTCCGGCAACACCTGGAGGACTCACTTCGCACGACAACGCCGACCGAAACAGCGCTGCTGGGAAGGCTCTGTCAAACTGGGTTTCCAGTTGAATTTCAGGTGCGCGACATTCCTCACGACTTGCCCTATGCCACTTCTATCGTATGGGTCAATTTCGTTCACGGCGCCCATCTCGCTCATGCACTGGACCCCACCCTGCTGCAACGACTGACCTTCCAGCAAATCACCGATCTGCCGTTGAAGAAAAGCCAGAACGCCAGCGACGCCCTGCTCCAGTTGATCGCCCTGACGCGTATTCCAGCGGCGTTTACCTGGGCGCAGGCGACCAGTGCAGTGGAAGCGAGCGCGCAAACTGGCGATGTTCAGGAAAGCAGACTGAAAGCCTTGCAAGCGCTGGAGGACCACAAGGCACAGTTGAACGAAGCTATTGTCCAACTCGATATCGCACCCCCAAAACGGTTGAAGCTGGCGGAACAACAATTGGAGTTGGCATTGGCCAGCGAGTTTCACATGGACCCACTGAGCATCCGCGTGATGCGCGACCTGTACCGGTCGGGCAGGCGCGTTGAGCGCAGCCTTCTGGATACCCCGGACGTACCGCAGAAAACCTGGCCGTTGCCGGAGGTATACGCCTCGGGCGGCTTGAGCCCCGATCGCAAGTGGTACATCAGTAGTGACGGCAAAACCGCGGGGCATTGGATCAGACTGTCCTCTGACCGCAAGTTTGAATCAGGTGTGGCAGATCCCGCTGTTCGCCATAGCCTTTCGTTTCCAGACAACCGCACCCTGCCGGATATTGACGCTCTGTTCGACGAGCAATTCAATAGCTACCTCGCCAAATCAAAAGCAGCCTACGAAGGCCTGATCAAGAGTCTGTTGGTCTCACTGCCGTGGGACGATCGCAAGGCGCTGGAGCAGGGTGAAGTCAGGGTGCTCAGCCTCCGGGACGAAACCGGGCGCAAGGCTGAGGAAGAAACCGCAGCACACACGCTGCCGCTCAGGGCGCGCATGGGGTTTGTGCTGCAAGCCACTTACGGGAACGCCGTGCGCTTCTATGAGTGCCTGCCCCGTGCCGGCGTCATACGACCGCGCCCCGATGTGACAACCGCGCATGTCGGGGGTGTCCGTGGCAAGTTTTTGTTCCGCAACCGCCTTGTCGAGGAGGACTATGACTACTACATCGCCATACTCGCACGCCCCCTGCCATTCGACCGGGATGCCCATACAACCGGCACACCTGCGAAATCAGGAGCCAGCTGTAACGCGATCCTTGACCCACTCGGCGACGTCCTCCCCCCTACTCCAACGCCGTCGGCACATCACGACATTTCTCCCAATCTCACACTGACTTCTGCCCGTACGCGGCAAATTGCCTCCTTCATCGCAACCCACCTGTTTTATGTTGATGAACAGAATCTCCGTCGCGAAGCCTTGGGCGTCACGCAGTTCGAACGCGACCGCGACGAAAAACACTGGCTTCACAACCTCAAGGGATTCGTACCATTCTGGGGTAGCATCGAAGACCTTCAATCGGACCAGTTTGGTGATCGGGTCCTCGGCGCGATCGGCCTGGTGCTCGATATCGTGTCATTTGCGGTTCCCTTGGGTAAGTTCGCCGCAGGAAGCATCAGGCTGGCCGCGCGAGCCGGCGGATTGGGGATTCGCTCGACGCTGCCGCGAATGGTGCGGTTGTCCGGCAAACTGTTGACTTCGAGCTTGAAGAACCTCAACCCCCTGGACGGCTCCGTGGATCTGCTGCGGCTCACTGGCAGGGGCATAAAAGGAGCAGGACGTGCAGTCGTCTATCTGGAAAAAAGGGCGATGTTCCAATTGAAAAAACTCGCCGGCAAGGCCGATAGCTATGACTTTGTCAGCAGCCTGCCCCAGGTAACCGAACCGGGACGCTGGAAACCGCTGACGGACGCCGACCAGTTAGCCATCGTCAAAGGCATCGAAGATGTCCCCGTGCAAAAGATCGACGGCCACCATTACTTGCTTGACCCCCTGTCCACCCGCCCCTATGGCCCTCGGCTCTCTCCGCAGAACCATGAACTGTCACTCGGTCGCTCAAGCTACGGCACCGTGAAAAAAACCGACGACCTGGTCTTCGTCGAACTCCCGGAACAGGCGCACGCACGCTACCAGTTCGACATCGATGGGCGCACGACAGTCTTCATCGACGACGTCCCCTACCGCCTGGATGGCGAAGAGTTGCGCCGCGTCGAGATGATCGATGACAACAGCCTCTGGTCACGGATACCGTGCCGACCAAGCCGCGCACCGGACAGTCCCGGCGATTGTCGTGCGAGCTATGTGAGCGGCGAACCGGCACCCACACCGCCGATTGGCACGATCGACAAAACCAAGGGTTATGCACCCTGGTTTGGCGACCGGATATCCGACGCCGCGGCATTGCCAGGTCATGAAGGTTCGTTTTTGGCGGTCGATGCCAAGCTCTATCGAATCGTGGACGACAGACCGACATTGTTTACCGGAAACCTGGCCCGTTTGGGCATCCCGGGCGGCAGGCTGGTGCCAAGGCAGCAGACCCAGGCCACGCTGCAGTTTCGCAAAGGCATTTTTGCACGCATCAAAGTTGACGGGACGTATGACGGGCTCAACGATTCGCAACGGGTCGGCGCGGTTCTCGTGCCTGCTGTCGATGAGTCTGCCGATTATGCGTTTTTCCGGGTCAATACCCGGGATTTCTACATGACGACGATTCCCAAAGGCCAGAAACCGCCTGTTACGCTGACTTTCAAGCGCCTGCAACCCGCCGAGATGGCCGAAGGAACGCTCGGGGCAGAGTTGTTGACCGTGTACGAAGGCGGGTTGATGGCCAACAACAACGCGCGCATCCACAAGCTCGAAGACATCGAACGCGCCATGACCACCATGGAAACCATCGCCATCCCCCTCGGCACCACCTCGAATCCACCCGCGAACATGAAGTGGCTGAAAGTGGACACCAGCCCCGGAGAGGCCTTGATGTACGATCACCGGACCCGAATGATTGTCGCGCAGCGGCCGGAAGGCGCTGCATCGTGGACTCGCAGCAAAGAGGCTTCCCAGGCGTTGCGGCAAAAAACGGCAGAAGTATTCGATACCCTGTTCCTGTCGCCGACCATCAACCCCAGGAATGCGGATGCTGCATTGCGAATCGACAGCGCGATGCAGAAACTGCAAAACCTGTTGCCCAGATACGAACGCCCGTTTAATGCCAGGAACATTGCCTATGCCGACGTTACTACCGCGAACGGTAAACGCGAGGTCTATGTCAGCGTGTCGGGCGCCCGGGGCTCCACCACCCGACTACCATTGTTCCGTCATCTGGGTGCCAACCATGTACGGATCGGTGATACGACCTACATCAACATTGATTACAGTCTGACGTTTCCCAAGACGTCGCTGGACGTGACAACCGAAGGCAACCTGCTGGCCGTGCCTTTGACGATCAAGAACATCGGCAAATACCATCCGTCAATGGCCGCCCGCCCGACGTCACTGGACAGCGAAAGCAAGCTGATCCGCGTGCTTCGCGAGAAGTACCCCGACTCCGAAGAGCTGCGCTCCGTGGACATCGCCACGACCATGCGCCCTTGCGAGTCATGTTCCATGGTGATGAAAGAGTTCGGCCATGACGGCGGGGCAGACGCGTTGAAAGTGTTGTGGTCCTGAATTACAACTGCTGCAAATGCCCATACAGCTTGGCGTACAGCCCACCCTCGGCGATCAGTTGCTGGTGGTCGCCGTCCTCGGCAATTTGCCCGCCGTCGAACACCAGCACACGGTCAGCCTGTTTTACCGCCGAAAGACGGTGGGCGATGATCAACGTGGTGCGGTTGCTCAGGAAGCGCGCCAGGGCCTGGTGCAGGTTGTATTCGGTGGCGGCGTCCAGTGCCGAGGTGGCCTCGTCCAGAATCACCACCTTGGGTTCGGCCAGCACCATCCGGGCGATGGCCAGGCGTTGACGCTGCCCACCGGACAAACGCACGCCTGAGCGCCCGACGATGCTGTCCAGGCCATTGGGCAAATCCCGGACCGTGCCGTGTAATTGGGCGATTTCCAGTGCCTGCCAGCAGGCCTCGTCACTGCGCTCGCGGCCCATGGTCAGGTTGGCCCGGATGGTATCGTTGAACAGCGCCGGATGTTGCAGGACCACGGCAACATTTTCCCGCACGGTTTCCAGGCCGATCTCTTGCTGGGTCGAACCGCCGAAGCGAATGGTTCCGGCCAACGGCGTGTACAAGCCCAGCAGCAGTTGCACCAGCGTGCTCTTGCCGCCGCCACTGGCGCCGACGATCGCGACCTTTTCGCCAGGGGCGATGGACAGGTTCATTTTGTTCAGGACCAGTTCATCGCCGTAACCGAAGCTCAGCCCTTGTACTTCCAGCCCGACCGTCTCGCGACCGACGAAAGGGTCGACGCCGCCCGGGTATTCGGGCTCATCGGCTCGGGACAGCAGTTCATTGATCCGCGACAGCGCACCACCGGCAGCGTAGTAGGCATATTGCAGGTTCAGCAGTTGTTCCACCGGACCGATCATGAACCACAGGTAGCTGAACACCGCGAGCATCTGGCCGATGGAAAGGTCGGAAAACAGCACGGTGAGCATGGCCGCGGCCCGGAAAATATCGATGCCGAACTGGAACAGCAAACCGCTGGCCCGGTTCGACGCATCGGTTTTCCATTGCGAATTCACCGCATAGTCACGCACGTCCCGGGCGCGTTGCCCCAAGCGACCGAGGAAAAAACCCTGGCGGTTGCCGGCGCGAACTTCCTGGATGGCATCCAGGGTTTCGGTCAGCGCCTGGGTAAAACGCGAAGTGCTGTCGTTCTCGAGTTTCTTCAGGTGCTTGACCCGCTTGCCCAACTGCACCGTGGCGTAGATCACCAGCGGGTTGAACAGCAGAATCAGCAATGCCAGTTTCCAGTGCATCCACACCAGAATGCCCGCCGTGCCGACCAGGGTCAGCATGGCCACGAGGAAACGGCTGAGGGTTTCACCGACGAATTTGTCCAGCGTGTCCAGGTCGGTGACCAAATGCGTGGTCACCGTGCCACTGCCCAGGCTTTCATATTCGCCAAGGGAAATGCGCTTGAGACGCTCGATCAGGCGAATGCGAATGCGGTAGACGATGTCCTTGGCCAACCCGGCGAACAATTTCGCCTGCACCACGTTGAACAGCAACGCCATGCATCGCAGGGTCAAGGTCACCACCAGCATCAGGCCGATGTAGCCCGCGGCTTTCTGCCAGCCTTCGGGCAGCGCGTGGTTCATGATCTTCAGCGCGGCATCACCATGCCCCAGCAACACCTCGTCCACCAGCAACGGCAGGAGCAAGGGAATCGGCACGCTGCACAAGGTCGCCAGCACGGCCACGCCGTTGGCGATCCACAGGGATTTCTTGTGATGCAGGGCCAGGCGGCGGATTTCCGCCCAGCTCAGACGGTCGACACGTTTAGCGGTAGCAACATCATCGGGCAGGTCATGCACAGGCAGCGCGCTCCAGCCAGCGGCCGAGCAGCGGGGACAACTCGCTCAACGGCTGATAACCATTGGTCAGCAACGCCAACTGCCCATTTCGCTCAGCCAGCAACGTAGGAAAACCGGCGATGCCCAGGTCCTGGACCCAAGTGAAATCGGCAGATGTCGCGGCGTGCGTATCGGCACGGTCGAACGCGGCGGCGAATTCAATTCGCGGTAGACCGGCCTGCTCTGCCAGCTCCACCAGGACACTGGCGCGCGTGACATCGCGACCTTCAGCGTAAAAGGCGTGCTGAATCAGCCCGAGCAGTTTCCACGCACAATCCGGCGCCAGGTTGCGTGCAGTCACCAGCGCCCGGCAGGCAGGTTCGGTGTCGTAGACAAAACCGTCAGGCAACGCGCCTTCGCGCTTGAACGGCTGGCCGGTAGCCTCGGTGACCGCCTGCCAGTGTTCAAGAATGTAGCGCCGGGTGGCCGGCTCCAGCGCGGCGCCACTGCCGGTGCGCAAACCACCCACCACCAGATGCACGTCCACACCGGCGGCCGCCGCCTGCTCTACCAATGCGTTTGCAACCGGAGCAAAGCCCCAGCACCAGGAACACATCGGGTCCATCACATAGAGCAGGCGCGCAGACATGGTTCAGGCCTCGGAGGATGCTTGCTTGTAGTTGAAGCCGATCGGGTGAGGCTGGTTACGAGCCTTGGCCAGTTCGATCTGCTTCTGCCGGTCGATCGCACTGCGACGGGTCTTCTCACTCAGCTTATCCCAGCAATGCGGGCAACTGATGCCGGCCACGTAATGCTCGGACGCGCGGTCTTCCACGCTCACCGGCGTGCGGCAGGCATGACATTGATCGTAGTCGCCTTCGCTCAGGTCGTGACGAACGGTCACGCGGTTGTCGAACACGAAGCAGTCGCCCTGCCACTTGGTTTCTTCCTGCGGCACCTCTTCGAGGTACTTCAGGATGCCGCCCTTGAGGTGAAAAACCTCACCGTAGCCCTCGCTGAGCATGTAGCTCGAGGCCTTCTCGCAGCGGATGCCTCCGGTGCAGAACATCGCGACCTTCTTGTGCACGGCCGGGTCGAAGTTGGCTTTGATGTAATCGGGAAATTCGCGAAAACTGGTGGTTTTCGGGTCGATGGCGCCTTCGAAGGTACCGATCGAGACTTCGTAATCGTTACGGGTGTCGATCAACAGCACTTCGGGGTCGCTGATCAGCGCGTTCCAGTCCTGCGGATCGACGTAGGTGCCGACCTTTTTGTTCGGGTCCACGCCTTCCACGCCGAGGGTGACGATTTCTTTCTTGAGTTTGACTTTGGTGCGGTAGAACGGCTGATCAAAGCAGTACGACTCTTTATGGTCGATGTCGTCCATGCGCGGGTCGTTCTTGAGCCAGGCCATCAGCCCGTCGATGCCTTCACGGCTGCCGGACACGGTACCGTTGATGCCTTCCTCGGCAATCAGCAGGGTGCCTTTGATGCCGTTGTCGACCATTGCTTGCAGCAGGGGCTCGCGCAGGGCGACGTAATCTTCCAGGGTGACGAACTTATACAGTGCCGCCACGACAATCTGTTGTGTCATGGGTAAATCTCCAGGTGGCTACCCTCGTAAGGGGTGAACCGGATGCGAAAAAAAACGCGCCGGGTTAGCGGCGCGTTGGGCATTCTAACAAAAAGACAGCTTCAAGCGGCAAGCTTCAAGCCGCAAGATAAAACCAGGTCGTGTCAATCTTGCGGCTTGCGGCTTGCGGCTGTTTTTACTGCTTTTCTCCGCCCGCACAGGTCGGCGAGGCCGGGGCCGCGTCGATCTGTGCCCATTCCTCTGGCGTGTACGTATGCAGCGCCAACGCATGGAACTCGCCCATCAGCTCGCCGAGCGTGCCGTAGACTTTTTGGTGGCGCTTGACCCGGTTCAGGCCTTCGAACTGCGTACTGACCACCACAGCCTTGAAATGGGTTTGCAGCCCACGGCTATGCATATGGCTCTCATCCAGCACTTGCAGATGCTCGGGCTGAAGCAGGCCCAACGTCGATTCGATGCGTTGTTGCATGGTCATACCGAACTCCGCTTAAGGCTTTTTCTTGGCTGGAGCGGCCGCGTCTTTCGGCGTCAGCTCGGCGGTCATGTCAGCCAACAGCTTGTTGACCACCGGCACTGCGCTTTCCAGCTTGGCCTGGGTCATCTGGGCCGATTGCTGGGTCAGCTGAGGCATTTTTTCCAGGACTTTCTTGCCCAGTGGCGACTGGTAGAACGCAACCAGGTCCTTGAGCTCGGATTCGGTGAAGTTGGTGGTGTAGAGCTTGACCATGTCCGGCTTCAGCTTGTTCCAGCCAATGGCCTGGTCCAGAGCGGCGTTGGCCTTGGCCTGGTAGGTTTCCAGCACGGCCTTTTTCGACTCAGGGGCTTTGGTCTGTTCGAAACGCTGGGCAAACATCTGCTGTACTTGCATGTACACCGGGGTGCCCAGTTTGTCAGCGTGCGCCATGGTCAGGAAAGCCTCGGCACTGGCGTTATGGCTGGCGGTGTCGGCAAGAACCTGGCCGCTGGCGCAGACCAAAGCAACGGCGGTACAGATGGCACGAAGACGAGTCATCGAGTTTCCTTTTCTAGCTGGCGAGGTAAGACCCCAAGGGCGTCCATTCTGCGCCTAAAAAAGTGTGTCGCTCAACCCCAAGCCTTGTCGCACCTGATTTAGAGGGGTTGAATGGTCAAATTCAGACTGATGGAACCACGGCCGTCGATCACGGCCTAAACTGCGCAATCGGACCTACAGGAGTGAGCAAGATGAGCCGTATCGAAACCGACAGCCTCGGCCAGGTTGAAGTCCCGGATGAAGCCTATTGGGGCGCTCAGACGCAACGCTCGCTGATCAACTTCGCCATCGGCAACGAACGCATGCCGCTGGCCGTATTGCATGCCCTGGCGCTGATCAAGAAAGCCGCGGCACGGGTCAATGATCGCAACGGCGACGTGCCCGCCGATATCGCCCGTCTGATCGAACAGGCGGCCGACGAAGTGCTCGCCGGCGACCACGACGATCAGTTTCCGTTGGTGGTCTGGCAAACCGGCAGCGGCACCCAGAGCAACATGAACGTCAACGAAGTGATCGCCGGGCGCGCCAATGAGCTGGCCGGCAACCCCCGTGGCGGCAAGTCCCCGGTGCACCCCAACGATCACGTCAATCGCTCCCAGAGCTCCAACGATTGCTTCCCCACCGCCATGCACATCGCGGCCGTCCAGGCGGTGCAACAGCACTTGCTGCCGGCGATCAGCGAACTGTCCGGCGGGCTGGCCGAGCTGGCCGCCCGCAATATGAAACTGGTCAAGACCGGCCGAACCCACATGATGGATGCGACACCGATCAGCTTCGGTCAGGAAATCTCGGCCTTCATTGCGCAACTCGATTACGCCGAGCGGGCGATCCGCAGCGCACTGCCCGCGGTCTGCGAGCTGGCCCAGGGCGGAACGGCCGTCGGCACCGGGCTGAACTCACCCCACGGCTTCGGTGAGGCCATCGCCGCGGAATTGGCCGCCCTCTCCGGATTGCCGTTTATCACCGCGCCGAACAAGTTCGCCGCGCTGGCCGGACATGAACCGCTGACCACGCTGTCCGGCGCGCTGAAAACCCTCGCGGTGACGCTGATGAAAGTCGCCAACGATCTGCGCCTGCTGGGTTCCGGCCCGCGCGCCGGCTTCGCCGAAGTCAGGCTGCCGGCCAATGAGCCGGGCAGTTCCATCATGCCGGGCAAGGTCAACCCGACCCAGTGCGAAGCGCTGTCGATGCTGGCCTGCCAGGTGTTGGGCAATGACGTCGCCATCGGCTTTGCCGCCAGTCAGGGCCACTTGCAGTTGAACGTGTTCAAACCGGTGATCATCCATAACCTGCTGCAATCGATCCGTTTGCTGGCTGATGGCTGCAGCAACTTCCAGCAGCACTGCGTGGCCGGTCTGGAGCCGGATGCGGAAAAAATGGCTGAACACCTGGAGCGTGGCTTGATGCTGGTGACGGCGCTCAACCCGCACATTGGCTATGACAAATCGGCGGAGATCGCCAAGAAGGCCTACAGCGAAGGACTGACCTTGCGCGAGGCGGCGTTGCAGCTCGGGTATCTGACTGACGAAGAGTTCGATGCGTGGGTGAGGCCGGAAAATATGCTGGAGGCTGGGGCCAAGGGCTGAATCTTTAGCGCCTGATAGTCCGTCTTCGCGGGCAAGCCACGCTCCCACAGGTTTTGCGTCGTCCACAAAGTTGATGAACGACTCGAAACCTGTGGGAGCGTGGCTTGCCCGCGATGAACGATGACGCGGTCTAACTGGCTGCCATTCGCACCTTCCGCGCCTTCAATCCGGCAATCAACGATGGCCCCAACGCCACCAGCGCCGACCCCAGCACCACCAGCACCGCGCCGCCATATCCCAGACCATTGATCGTCTCGGCATGCACATAGTCGGGCCACAGCCACGCAGCCATGGCAACCGCGGCAAAAGTCACCAACGGCGTAATGGCCAGCGTCGCACTGACCCGGGAAGCTTCCCAATGGGCCAGGGCCTCGGCAAACGCGCCATAGGCAATCAGGGTATTCAGACAGCACGCCAGCAGCAACCAACCCTGCAACGGGTTCAATTGCAACGCTTCGAGCGGATGCACCCACGGCGTCAACAGCGCCGCGCAAAACAGGTAGATCACCATCATCACCTGCAGCGAATTCCACACCGTCAGCAATTGCTTCTGCCCCAGGGCATAGAAGGTCCAGACCGTGGACGCCAACAGCACCAGCAGCACGCCGGCGGTGTAGTCGGTCAGCGACGTGAGCAACTCACTCAAGCGCTGGTTGAAAAACAGCGCAAAGCCGATCAGCAGCACCAGCAGGCCAATCCCCTGCCCCAGGCTGAAACGTTCCTTGAACACAAAAAGACTGGCGATCAGCAGCATGATCGGGCCCATCTGCACCACCAGTTGCGCGGTGCCGGGGCTGAGCAGGTTCAGGCCCATCAGATACAACACATAGTTACCGACCAGGCCGAGCACCGCCATCAGCACCAGCCAGCCGCCACGAGGTCCGAGCACTTTGCGGCTGGGCAGGCGCCTGGTGGCTGCCAGGTAAATGAACAGGCAGCCGCCGGATACCAGCAGGCGAAACCAGGTCACCGTCACCGGGTCCATCACCAGCAACACTTGCTTGAGTTTGATCGGCAGGATTCCCCACAACAGCGCGGTCAACAAGGCCAGGAACAGACCGTAACCCCAGCGACCCGATGAAATGTGCATGTGAACCCCAACGCCAACTGACAGGAGTCGTCATTCTAGGCTCGCAGCGGTGGCGTACACAGGCACAGTTTCGGTCTGGCCGCGAATGAAACTGTGCAGGTCGTAATCTTCAGGTGATGTTTTTTGACCGTGGTGCCCCCATCGCGAGCAGGCTCGCGATGGCTGTCTAACTGACAACGAGAAATATGGAGGCTTAACGCACCGTTTCAAACAACCCGGTTGCCCCCATCCCGCCACCCACGCACATGGTGACGATGCCGTACCGCAGATTGCGTCGCTGCAATTCACGAACCAGATGCCCGACCTGGCGCGAGCCGGTCATGCCGAACGGGTGACCAATGGAAATCGAACCACCGTTGACGTTGTAGCGGGCGTTGTCGATTTCCAGGCGGTTGCGGCTGTACAGGCACTGTGAGGCAAATGCTTCGTTGAGTTCCCACAGGTCGATGTCGTCAATCCGCAAGCCTTTGGCCTTGAGCAGTTTCGGTACCGAAAACACCGGACCGATACCCATTTCGTCCGGTGCGCAACCGGCCACGGTAAAGCCGCGGAAGAACGCTTTCGGCTTGAGCCCCAGTCCCAGTGCTTTCTCCAGGCTCATCACCAGGGTCATGGACGCGCCGTCAGACAGCTGCGACGAGTTGCCCGCCGTGACCGAGCCATCTTCGGCGAACACCGGTTTCAACCCGGCCAGGCTTTCCAGGGTGGTGTCCGGGCGGTTGCAGTCATCGCGGTCGACGATGCCGTCGAGGATCTGTGCTTGACCTGTGGCCTTGTCTTCGACGCGGTACTTCACCGCCATCGGCACGATTTCATCGGTGAACAGCCCGGCGGCCTGAGCCTCTGCGGTACGCTGCTGGCTCTGCAGCGCGTACAGGTCCTGCTCTTGGCGGCTGACGCCGTACCGACGCGCGACGATTTCAGCAGTCTGGCCCATCGGGAAGTAGATGCCCGGCACCTGTTCCTTGAGCAGCGGGTTGATCAGATTGTCGGTATTGACGCTCTTCATGGTCAGGCTGATGGACTCGACGCCGCCGGCGACGATGATGTCGCTGCAACCCGAAGCGATCTGGTTGGCGGCAATGGCGATCGCCTGCAAGCCCGAGGAACAGAACCGGTTGAGGGTCATGCCGGCCGTGCCGATGCCCAGGCGCGACAGCACCGCGACATTGCGACCGATATTGAAACCCTGGGCGCCTTCGTTGGAGCCGGCGCCAACGATGCAGTCCTCGACGCTCGCCGGATCGATACCGGAGCGCGCCAACAGTGCATCGACACAGTGTGCCGCCATGTCGTCCGGGCGGGTCATGTTGAATTTACCGCGAAAGGATTTGGCCAGGCCGGTCCGCACGCTGTCGACGATCACCACTTCACGCATGGCATACCTCATTGTTGTTATCGGTTGAGAGTGGACCGAGCATAAGTCCAGCTCTTCACCGACCGCGACAATTATTCACCTCGCGTATGCGTAACCATCGCTTCAATCCTTGTCCTTACGCTTCTTGTGCTCTTGTCGGTCGGATGTTTCGAAAGCCTCTTCCAGTGCCCGGTTGATGGTGCGCAGCACCTTGACCCGTGCCCAGCGCTTGTCGTTGGCTTCCACCAGAGTCCATGGCGCAATCTCGGTGCTGGTACGGTCGACCATGTCACCGACCGCCGCGCGATAGTCATCCCATTTTTCACGGTTGCACCAGTCATCTTCAGTGATCTTGAAGCGCTTGAAGGGAATCTTTTCGCGCTCCTCGAAGCGCTCCAGTTGCGTCTGTTTGTCGATGGACAGCCAGAACTTGACCACGATCACACCGGCGTCGGTGAGCTGTTCCTCGAAATCGTTGATCTCGCTGTAGGCGCGCAGCCAGTCTGCCGGGCTGCAAAAACCTTCGATGCGCTCCACCAACACCCGGCCATACCAGGAACGGTCGAACACGGTGAACTTGCCCCGGGCCGGCAGGTGCCGCCAGAAGCGCCACAGATACGGTTGCGCCCGTTCTTCTTCGGTGGGCGCGGCAATCGGCACGATGCTGTACTGGCGCGGATCAAGTGCTGCCGCGACCCGGCGGATCGCCCCGCCCTTGCCGGCTGCGTCGTTGCCCTCGAACACCGCCACCAGCGCGTGGCGGCGCATGCGTTTGTCACGCATCAACCCGGAAAACCGCGCCTGCTCGGTGATCAGCTGTTCTTCGTAATCTTCCTTGTCCAAGTGCAGGGTCAGGTCCAGGCTGTCGAGCAGGTTCACTTGATCGACACTGGGGAACACTGGCGCGGCGCTGACCTTTTCCGGATGGATCGTCGGTCGCTGCAATGCGCCCTGCAGGCCCGCCAGTAGAATCCGCCCCACGGCCAGGCTCCGATAATGGGCATCCGCCCCGGCGATCACATGCCAGGGTGCATAGTCGCGGCTGGTGCGGCGCAGCACCCGCTCGCCATACTTCACGAACCTGTCGTACGTTTCCGACTGCTGCCAGTCCAGCGGGCTGATGCGCCAGCTGTGCAGCGGGTCGTCGGCCAGCGCCTTGAGGCGTGCCTTCATTTGCTTCTTGGAGAGGTGAAACCAGAACTTGAAGATCAGCGCACCTTCATCGCACAGCATCTTTTCCAGGCGCTCGGCGGCATTGATCGCCTGGTCCAGACGCGGATCCTTGAACTCGCCATGGACCCGTCCCTGCAGCATCTGGCTGTACCAGTTGCCGAAGAAAATCCCCATGCGCCCCTTGGCCGGGAGCATCCGCCAGTACCGCCAGGCCGGCGGCCGCGCCAGCTCTTCGTCGGTTTGCTGGTCGAACGTGCGGACCTCGATCAAGCGCGGGTCCATCCACTCGTTGAGCACCTTGATCGTCTCGCCCTTGCCAGCACCTTCGATGCCATTGATCAAAATGATCACCGGAAAGCGGCGTTGCTGCTGCAATTCGAATTGCGCTTCGAGCAACGCTTCGCGCAGGGCCGGGACTTCGGCGTCGTAGGTTTCTTTGTCGATGGCGTGATCGATTTCGGCGGATTCAAACATGAGCGGCTCCCTTCCAGATGTGAGCAAGACTAGCGGATTGAACTGAAGGCCAGCAGAGATTCTCCCGGTCTCGGCCAATGCATACCTTGCCACGGATCAAGCACCGCCCCCGTGATCGGCTAGAATGGCGGCCTTGCCGTTGCCGAGCCTGCCATGAAACCTGTATTGCCCCACGCCCAGCTCGACTGGGACGACCAAGGTCGCCCGTATTCGCGAGTGTTCGACGATGTGTATTTCTCCGACCAGTCGGGCCTGGACGAAACCCGCTATGTCTTTATTGAGCAGAACCGCTTGGCGGAACGCTTTGCGGCCTTGCCCGAGGGCGGACGGCTGGTCATCGGGGAAACGGGGTTCGGCACCGGGCTGAATTTTCTGTGTGCCTGGCAGGTGTTCGAGCAACACGCCGCGGCCGGTGCGCGGCTGCATTTTGTCAGCGTCGAGAAGTACCCGTTGAGCCCGGCCGACCTGCAACGAGCCCTGGCGCTGTGGCCGGAACTCAAGGTGTTTGCCGATCAACTGCTTGAGCAGTACGTGGCCATCCATCAGGGCTTTCAGCGCCTGACGCTGGACCACGGCCGCGTGACCCTGACGCTGCTGATCGGCGATGCACTGGAGCAACTGCCGCAACTCGATGCCCGAATCGACGCCTGGTTCCTCGACGGTTTCGCCCCGGCGAAGAACCCCGACATGTGGACCGCCGAACTGTTTGCCGAGCTGGCTCGCCTGGCCGCTCCCGGTGCATCCATCAGCACCTTCACCAGCACCGGCTGGGTGCGGCGCCTGCTCAACGCCGCCGGCTTCAAGATGAAACGCACCCCCGGCATCGGCCACAAATGGGAGATCCTGCGCGGCGAGTTCCTCGGCTGGCCCCAGGAAACGCCGGCCCCGGCCCTGGATAAACCCTGGTTTGCCCGCCCGACCCCGTTGACCGGCGAGCGCCAGGCACTGGTGATCGGTGCCGGCCTGGCCGGTTGTGCCAGCGCCGCCAGCCTCGCCGCGCGGGGCTGGCAAGTGACAGTGCTGGAGCGCCACGACGACATCGCCCAGGAAGCCTCGGGCAACCCGCAGGGCGTGCTCTACCTGAAGTTATCTGCCCATGGCACGGCGCTGTCGCAAATGATCGTCAGCGGATTCGGCTACACCCGACGCCTGCTCGAACACTTGCAACGGGGCCGCGACTGGGACGATTGCGGCGTGTTGCAACTGGCCTTCAATGCCAAGGAAGCCGAACGCCAGGTGCAATTGGCCGCGGCGTTTCCAGCGGACCTGTTGCACCTGCTGGATCAACCCGAGGCACAGGCCGTGGCCGGTATCGGGCTGGCACAGGGGGGCCTGTTCTATCCCGAAGGCGGCTGGGTCCACCCACCGGCGCTGTGCCAGTGGCAGGCTGCGCATCCACAGATTCAATTGCTCACCCATCACGATGCGCTGGAACTGCGCAAGGTTGAAGGCCGTTGGCAAGCCTGGGACGGCGAGCGATTGCTTGCCGACGCCCCCGTGGTGGTGCTCGCCGGCGCAGCCGAAATCCAGCGTTTCCCCGAGAGCGCCGAGTTGCCGCTCAAACGCATTCGCGGGCAAATCACCCGCCTGGCGCAAACCCCGCAAAGCCAGGCCCTGAGCACCGTGGTGTGTGCCGAAGGCTATGTCGCCCCCGCCCGTTTGGGCGAACACACCCTGGGGGCCAGTTTCGATTTCAAGAGCGATGACCTGACGCCGACCACGGCAGAACACCTGGGCAACCTGGCCATGCTCGAAGAGATTTCCCACGATCTGGTCGAGCGGCTGGAGATCGAACACCTCGACCCCGAGCATCTCCAGGGTCGCGCTGCATTTCGCTGCACCAGCCCCGACTACTTGCCAATCGTCGGCCCATTGGCCGACACCCAGGCATTCACTCAGGCGTATGCGGCGCTGGGTAAGGATGCCCGGCAGGTGCCGGACGTCGAATGCCCATGGCTTGACGGTTTGTACGTCAACAGCGGCCACGGCTCTCGCGGTCTGATCACCGCGCCGCTGTCCGGTGAACTGCTGGCGGCGTGGCTGGACAACGAACCCCTGCCGTTGCCCAGAAGCGTGGCCGAAGCCTGTCACCCCAACCGGTTTGCCCTGCGGCGCCTGATCCGGGGCAAGTAGTCGATACAGCAGTCGAAGTTGCTCTCACAAGGGCATTCGGCCGCGGTCAGTCGCGCATATAACTCATCGATCTAAAACTCCCCTTACCGAGGAGGGTCACTTTCTGAGTACCCGCCGTTTGGGCGCGGTATCGATCGACCCTCCCCAACGGAAAAACCGGTAAGGAATTTATGTGCGGATTAGCTGGCGAGTTACGTTTTGATCATCAACCTGCAGACCTTGCAGCCATTGAACGAATCACCCATCACCTGGCCCCCCGCGGCCCCGACGCCTGGGGCTTTCATAGCCAGGGGCCGGTTGCCCTGGGCCATCGGCGCCTGAAAATCATGGACCTGTCGGACGGCTCGGCGCAGCCGATGATCGACCCGCAACTGGGCTTGTCCCTGGCCTTCAACGGGGCGATCTACAACTTTCCGGAACTGCGCGCGGAACTTGAAAACCTGGGTTACGCCTTCTATTCCGGTGGTGATACCGAAGTGTTGCTCAAGGGCTATCACGCCTGGGGCGAAGCGCTGCTGCCAAAACTCAACGGCATGTTTGCCTTCGCCGTTTGGGAGCGCGATGCCCAACGCCTGTTCATCGCCCGCGACCGACTCGGCGTGAAACCGCTGTACCTGTCGCGCACCGGCCAGCGCCTGCGCTTTGCCTCGGCGCTGCCGGCATTGCTCAAGGGCGGCGACATCAATCCGCTCCTCGATCCGGTGGCGCTCAATCAATATCTGAATTTCCACTCCGTGGTCCCGGCACCGCGCACCTTGCTGGCGGGCATTGAAAAACTGCCGCCGGCCACCTGGATGCGCATCGAAGCCGATGGCCGCACCGAGCAGAAAACCTGGTGGACCCTGCCCTACGGCCCTCACCCCGATGAAACGGATCTGACCCTCGAAGACTGGCGCGACCGTGTGCTCGACAGCACCCGCGAAGCGGTCGCCATCCGCCAACGCGCGGCAGTGGATGTCGGCGTGCTGTTGTCCGGTGGCGTCGATTCAAGCCTGCTGGTGGGCCTGTTGCGGGAAGTCGGCGTGGACAACCTGTCGACCTTCTCCATCGGCTTCCAGGATGCCGGCGGCGAGCGTGGGGACGAGTTTCAATACTCCGACCTGATCGCCCGACACTACGGCACGCAGCACCATCAACTGCGTATCGATGAAAAAGAGATCATCGAACAACTGCCCGCCGCGTTCCGCGCCATGAGCGAACCGATGGTCAGCCATGACTGCATCGCCTTCTACCTATTGTCCCGGGAAGTGGCCAAACACTGCAAAGTCGTCCAAAGCGGCCAGGGCGCCGACGAACTGTTCGCCGGTTACCACTGGTATCCGCAAGTGGACGGCGCGAGCGATCCGTATACCGCGTACCGCGAAGCGTTTTTCGACCGCAGTTACGACGACTACGCCGCCACCGTGCAACCGAAATGGCTGACTGCGAATGACGCCGCCGGTGACTTCGTCAAAGCCCATTTCGCCCAGCCCGGTGCCGATGCGACGGTGGACAAGGCCCTGCGTCTGGACAGCACGGTGATGCTGGTGGACGACCCGGTCAAACGCGTCGACAACATGACCATGGCCTGGGGCCTGGAAGCGCGCACGCCGTTTCTCGACTACCGCCTGGTGGAGCTGTCGGCACGGATTCCGGGGCGTTTCAAACTGCCGGACGGCGGCAAGCAAGTCTTGAAAGAAGCTGCGCGACAAGTGATTCCCAGTGAAGTGATCGACCGCAAGAAAGGTTACTTCCCGGTGCCGGGCCTCAAGCATTTGCAGGGCGATACGCTGGAATGGGTGCGCGAGCTGCTGCTCGATCCCAGCCAGGATCGCGGCCTGTTCAACCCCGCGATGCTCGACCGTCTGCTGACTGATCCACAGGGGCAATTGACGCCGTTGCGCGGCTCCAAGCTGTGGCAACTGGCGGCCCTCAACCTGTGGCTCAACGAACAAGGAATCTGACCGATGAAACCTCACGCCACGGCTTTCAGCCAACGCCTGTTGCGCGGCCAGTCGCCTTCCTACGAACGCTTGCAGGCACGTCTGGCCGAGGATGGCAGTGAACTCGGCGGGGCGCCGATTGCCGTGCATTGCGGCTGGGGCCGCTTGCTGATCGGCCATACCTTTGCCGATGCCGCGAGCCTCGCAGGCGAGTTGCTCAACGAGCAGCCCGGCGAGCGGGACATTGCCCTGTACGTCGCCGCACCCCAGCAAGTACTGGGGCTTGAGCCGACGCAGCTGTTCCTCGACCCGTCCGATACCTTGCGCCTGTGGTTCAGCGACTACCGTCAGGCGACCCGGGTATTTCGTGGTTTTCGCATTCGACGCGCGCAAAGCGATACCGACTGGCAGGCGATCAATCAGCTGTACCAGGCCCGCGGCATGCTGCCGATCGATGCCACCCTGCTCACTCCGCGTCATCTGGGCGGCCCGGTGTACTGGCTGGCCGAAGACGAGGACAGCGGCGCGGTCATCGGCAGCGTCATGGGCCTCAACCACCACAAGGCCTTCAACGACCCGGAAAACGGCAGCAGCCTGTGGTGCCTGGCGGTCGACCCGCATTGTGCGCGGCCGGGTGTCGGTGAAGTGCTGGTGCGGCATTTGATCGAACACTTCATGAGTCGCGGGCTCGCCTGCCTCGACCTGTCGGTACTGCACGACAACCGCCAGGCGAAAAGCCTCTACGCCAAGCTCGGTTTTCGCAACCTGACGACCTTCGCCATCAAGCGCAAGAACGGCATCAATCAGCCGCTGTTTCTCGGGCCCGGCCCGGAAGCCGCGTTCAACCCCTACGCACGGATCATTGTCGAGGAAGCACACCGTCGTGGCATCGATGTGCACGTCGATGACGCCGACGCCGGGATGTTCACCCTCAGCCATGGCGGGCGCCGGGTACGCTGCCGTGAATCCCTGAGCGACCTGACCAGCGCCGTCAGCATGACCCTGTGCCAGGACAAAAGCCTGACCCACAAAGTCCTCAAGGCTGCCGGGTTGAAACTGCCGGCGCAGCAACTGGCGGGTAACGCCGATGACAATCTGGCGTTCCTCGATGAACACCAACGCGTGGTGGTCAAGCCACTGGATGGTGAACAGGGCCAAGGGGTGGCGGTGGATTTGCGCACCATCGAGGAGGTGCAGCAAGCCATAGAAGCCGCTCGCCACTTCGACAGCCGCGTGCTGCTGGAAAGTTTCCACGAGGGCCTGGACCTGCGCATTGTGGTGATCGGTTTTGAAGTGGTCGCCGCCGCCATTCGCCGGCCGGCCGAAGTGGTCGGCGACGGCCAGCACTCCATCGGTGCATTGATCGAAGCCCAGAGCCGGCGGCGACAAGCGGCCACGGATGGCGAAAGCAAGATCCCGCAGGACCAGGAAACCCAGCGCACCTTGCGTGCCGCCGGTTACGAATACAGCAGCATTCTGCCGGCCGGCGAACACCTGTTCGTACGGCGCACGGCGAACCTTCATACCGGCGGCGTGCTTGAAGACGTCACGGCGATCCTGCATCCGACGCTGGTGGACGCCGCCATCCGCGCGGCCCGAGCCCTGGACATTCCCATGGTCGGCCTCGACCTGATGGTGTCCGCCGCTGACCAGCCGAACTATGTGTTTATCGAAGCCAACGAACGGGCCGGGCTGGCCAACCACGAACCGCAGCCCACGGCGGAGCGGTTTGTGGATTTGTTGTTTCCGTACAGTCAGCCGGTGGTCTCTTAGTGATGCGTTGTCTGGACTGATGCCATCGCGAGCAGGCTCGCTCCCACCTTTGATCGCGTTCCCCCTGTAGGAGCGAGCCTGCTCGCGAAGGCGGCCGTACAGGCGAAAACCAATCAGGAGTTTCCATGACCAGCAAAATCCCCGAGCCGGACCTCGGTTACCTGCAAAAAGTCCTGCTGGAAATGCTCGCCATTCCCAGCCCCACCGGGTTCACCGACACCATCGTGCGCTACGTCGCCGAACGCCTTGAAGAACTCGGTATTCCCTTCGAGCTGACCCGTCGCGGCACCATCCGCGCCACGCTCAAGGGCAAGAAAAACAGCCCCGACCGCGCCGTTTCCGCCCACCTGGACACCATCGGTGCGGCGGTGCGTGCAGTGAAGGACAACGGCCGCCTGAGCCTCGCGCCCGTCGGCTGCTGGTCCAGCCGTTTTGCCGAAGGCAGCCGGGTCAGCCTGTTTACCGACAATGGCGTGATCCGCGGCAGCGTCCTGCCGCTGATGGCTTCCGGGCACGCGTTCAATACCGCCGTGGATGAAATGCCGATCAGTTGGGATCACATCGAATTGCGCCTGGACGCTTACTGCGCCACCCGTGCCGACTGCGAATCGCTGGGCATCAGCGTCGGCGATTTCGTCGCCTTCGACCCATTGCCGGAGTTCACCGAAAGCGGCCACATCAGCGCCCGTCACCTCGACGACAAGGCCGGGGTGGCCGCGCTGCTGGCGGCGCTCAAAGCCATCGTCGACAGTGGCGAAGAGCTGATGATCGACTGCCATCCACTGTTCACCATCACCGAGGAAACCGGCAGCGGCGCCGCGGCGGCGTTGCCCTGGGACGTCAGTGAATTCGTCGGCATCGACATCGCACCGGTGGCGCCCGGCCAACACTCCAGCGAGCACGCGGTGAGCATCGCGATGCAGGATTCAGGCGGGCCGTATGACTATCACCTGTCGCGCCACCTTCTGCGCCTGGCCAGCGACAACGAGTTGCCGGCACGCCGCGACCTGTTCCGCTACTACTTCAGCGACGCCCATTCGGCGGTCACCGCCGGCCACGACATTCGCACCGCCCTGCTTGCCTTCGGCTGCGACGCCACCCACGGTTACGAGCGCACCCACATCGACAGCCTCGCCGCCCTGAGCCGCCTGCTCGGTGCATACATCCTCAGCCCACCCGTGTTTGCAAGCGATGCACAGCCGGCCAAGGGCTCACTGGACCGCTTCAGCCATCAGCTTGAACACGACACACAGATGGAAAGCGATACGCGGGTGCCGTCGGTGGACAGCCTGGTGGGGCAGCGGTCGGAGAGTTGAGTTGAAACGCTGAGATATTCGGTGTCTGACACATTGCCTTCGCGAGCAAGCCCGCTCCCACATTCGACCGCATTTTCATGGAGTAACTCGGTCAACTGTGGGAGCGGGCTTGCTCGCGAAGGCGTCAGACTAGACAACATAAGACCCCGGGCTGGCTGTCCTCGCCCAATCGCCGTAGCATCGCGCCATTGATCCAACCGAGGTGCCTATGCTGATCCCCCACGACCAACTTCAAGTCGACACCCTCACTCGCCTGATCGAGGACTTCGTGACCCGCGACGGCACGGACAATGGTGACGACACACCACTGGAAACCCGCGTCCTGCGCGTGCGCCAGGCCTTGACCAAGGGCCAGGCACTGATTGTCTTCGATCCGGAAAGCGAGCAATGCCAGTTAATGCTCAAGCACGACGTGCCCAAGCACCTGTTTGACTGAGGCCTTCAGCGCTCCTTGGTTTTCGCCAGTTTGTTCTGGATGCGTTCGTAGATTTCGCAGCGGTGCACATTGACGTCCTGAGGCGCTTCAACGCCAAAGCGCACGTTGCTTCCGTTGATCGCGAGAACACGCACGGTAATGTTGTCACCGATGGAAATGGTTTCGCCCACAATGCGAGTGAGTACGAGCATGAGGAGTGTCCTTCAGGGGTTACTGGCCCTTGAAGATGCCCGGCCCGCCGCACGCCTACAATGCTCCGACAGCAAACCAGACCGGACTGACAGCCCCTGACGCGCCACGCTTACGGAAAGGTCTGACAAGCCGGTTGATTGTAGGGCCGATCTGTCAGGACGCGGAGAATCGCGGCCCGAACAGGATGATGCTCGCGCCGATCACACACAGCGCCACGCCGAGCCAGTCCGAACCCAGCGGACGAATCCGCTCGACCACGGCCAACCAGCCGATTGAGGCAATGATGTAGATGCCACCGTAAGCGGCGTAGGCACGGCCGGCGTAGGTGGCTTCGATACGGGTCAGCAGCAGGGCGAACAGGGTCAGGCTGAGGAGCGCCGGCACCACCCACCACATGCTTTTGCCTTGGCGCAGCCACATCCAGAAGGCAAAGCAACCGGCAATTTCGAACAGCGCGGCGAGGAAAAACCACAGGTAATTGAGCATGCAAGCGTCTCGCGAGGATGGCCGATGGCGGCCACCCTAACCACAGCGTCGCCTGCGGGCAAGATCAGCTTGCCGATTGCCTGGCCTTGGCGCGCATTTTGTCGGCCATGATGGTCATTTCGTTGTAGAGCAATTGCGGGGTCTTCTGCTTGATCGCCCAGGCCATGCGGCCCTGTTCGTGGGGCAGGATCATGAACTCGCCAGCGGCGACCTGCCGGTAGATGTAGTCGGCGATGTCGGCGGCGCTGATGGGCGAGCTTTCCAGCAACTTGCCGACCTGGGCTTTCATGGCCGGAGTCGGGCCGCGGAAGGAGTCCAGCAGGTTGGTCTGGAAGAACGACGGGCACACCACATGCACCCCAACTTCCTGATGCGCCAGCTCGATCAGCAGGCTTTCGGACAACGCCACCACGCCCGCCTTGGCCACGTTGTAGTTGCTCATCGCCGGGCCTTGCATCAGCGCGGCCATGGACGCGATATTGATGATCTTGCCTTTGCTTTTTTCCAGCAACGGCAGGAAAGCCTTGCAACCCTTGACCACGCCCATCAGGTTGATCGCGATCTGCCAGTCCCAGTCCTCCAGGGACAACTCACTGAAGAACCCGCCAGACGCCACGCCCGCGTTATTGACGATGACATCGATGCCGCCGAGCTTGACTTCGCAGGCCTGGGCGAACGCCGTCAACTGGCTGTAATCGCGTACGTCGCAGCGCTGGATAAAACCGTCGCCGCCCGCTTCGCGGACCAGCTTGAGGGTTTCCTGCAACCCGGGCTCGCTGACGTCCGACAAAGCCAGTTGCCAGCCTTCACGCGCCCAGCGCAGCGCGATTTCGCGACCCAGGCCCGAGCCTGCACCAGTGATCATCATGCGATTTTGCATAGCAAACAGCCTTGTTGTTCTCGGAAGATGCACCGAGTGTAGCGAAGGAAATTGCCCGACCCACGCTCCATCAGATTGCTGAATGGCCCAAGCAAACCGCGGGAGCGCCTGAAACAACTAAGGCAACAACAATAGAAATAAGAACCTGCTCGAAATACTTGAAAAAACCTGGAGTTTTCCTGCAAGCGCAAGAGTCGGCTTTTTTAAGCAGCTCGAACTTACTTCATTCCCGCTGACCTTGATTGGCAGGGTCAATCCACTGCATTTTCGACAAGGAAATAGACATGGGCACAATACTGATCGTCATTCTGATCCTGTTACTGATCGGTGGTTTGCCGGTCTTCCCGCACTCCAGAAGTTGGGGTTATGGCCCATCCGGAATCCTCGGCGTGGTGTTGGTGGTGATACTGATCCTGTTGTTGCTCGGCAAGATATGAAAGTCTGACAAGCAGATAGAAACCAGCGAAAAAGACGATGCCAGTCAGTCAATCTGACTGGCATCGTTGTTTTGATTCATACGTTAGTGAATATCCCGCTGAGGGGATCGATATTGCCGTCATAAGGCACGCTGGTTCCTGCGGCCTTGGCTACGGTTGCCCAGATACGCTGCATGTCGACGAAATTCTTGCCGATCACCGGGTTCCCCGCGTGGTGCTGACGATCGGCTTGCGACGTAACGTTGAAGTACCGCCCTGAACCGTCCCCGCTTTTTAATAATCCGCTCGCGCCTCCCATTAATAACATCGGCATATCGACCATGTGCTCAGGGGCTCCATCGGCCATCTCGCTGGTGAGTACGACGAGTGTATGTTGGAGCAGATTGTCGCTGGGCACGTGCGGGTCCTGGTACCTGGCCAGTTCATCCATAAACAGTTTGATCTGCTTGACGTACCATTTCCGTGTTCCTCTCCAGGGCTCTTCCCCGGCGTAACGATGTGCACATTCATGGGGATTACTGGTGGAACTGACATCAACGATATTGAGCGACTCCGCCGAGCGCCCGATCTGAAGGGTGGCGACCCGGGTTATCCCGCAACCCAATGCGGTGGCCACCACTTTGTGGTGATCAGCCTGAATGCGGGTGCGGTGCACCGCCGATCTGTAATCCAGGGGCTCGAGTGTCACAGGCTCACATGCCCCCACGGGTGGCCGTGTTTCCTCCAGGTCCTTGATGACCTGCTCCACCGAGTCGAGATGGGTATCAAGCTTTTGCCGTTCTCCGGCAGAAAGTTTGACTCTGAGTTCCTGGATATCCACCAGGGATGCCTCCAGCAGCGCACCGGCCCCAGGCTGTAGTGCGCCCCGAGTCTGAGCGGGTGACTTGAACAACGATTCAACCATCAGCATTGGGTCACGGTAGGGGGTACGAATCGCACTTCCCTGAAACGACACAAACCAGGGCGTTCCATCGATTCCGGCGTGGGGACCGGCAAACAGACTTCGGTGGGACGGCTCAGTGCCCGGCAGCGCTTGCCCCAGCAACACGTCAATAGACGATTGACTCTGTGCGCTATCACGCAATACCCAGTTCCAGCCATTATGACCCACGTTCCCCGGCCCCAGAATAATCCCGCGCAGGTACAACGACTGGTTGCGATAGGCGGCCAGCTCTGAACTGACTTCATTCAGCGTAAAGGCCGTGGTATCCGTCCCCTGTGCAGTGGGATGCCACAATCCGCGCCCATCACCAAAACCACCGCCATTGTAGGAGTCCACCGCCAGACCGTCGGGGACCACCGCAAACACGACCTTCAACCTGGCTTGCTCGGATTGCCCCGCCAATGCCATCCGCGCTAATCCGAATTGGGTCAACGGACCAAAGACACTCGCCGCAGCCAGACCCGCAAGAAAGCGTCGACGACTTTTCAAAATGCCCATGATCAGTTCCTCTCGGTCTTGTAGGTGAACGCCTTGGAGGTACCCAGAGTTCGCAACATTTCTGCCAGGGCCCCTGAGGTTTTCAAACCATCGGCAATCGCTTTCACGGTCCCCGAGGTCGAGGCATCAGATTTGGTGCCGAATACAAACCGGAAGTAACTGTCGGCCATGCAGAACTGGGATGCCGGATGGCGTGGAATTATTCGGGCAATATCCCGAACGTCGTTGATATGCTCGGTTCCGGCCGAAGTGATAAACGGACCGGAGGCGTCGATCGGCATAATTTGTGGATATTGATTGTAGTTGTAGGCGTTTTCCACGGTGCGATAACGACCGGCCGCATCGTAGTTCTGCGATGCCGCCCCGGTGTCATTCATGAATTGATGGCATTGCCAGCAACGCCCGTTTGAAGCATGTTCGCCGTTTACCAGCCCCCAGTATTCACGGGTGGTAATTGCCCGGTTTGGAAGCGTAGGGCCTTCAGGCTCGGGCTCCACCGGGGCACCGAATTCACGGCAGAACATCTGCTCACGTACCATGATTCCACGCTTGACCAATGAGGTGCTCACCAAGTCTGACGTGGCAGCTTGAGTCAGCCCCAGATGCAACAACCCTCCCCGTTTTTCGTCCACTACGACCTTTTGCATCGTGCTGCCCGTGACGCCGCTGATTCCATAATGCGCGGCCAGGTCCTGATTCAAATAGGTGTAACCAGGGTTGAACAACTCACTCAGGGTTCCCGAACTCAGTAACATGGTTTTGCTCAGCAAATACTGCTCCTGGGCCATGAGTTCGATCATGTGTTTGCTCAGTCCCGGTTTTTCCTGCACGCCCCGAGCGGTTTTGACGTAGTAGCTGACGAATCGGTTGAACTGCTCGATACCGCGATCCGTTTGCATCATTCGCTCAATCTCTGCAGAGATCTGTTGTGAGGTCCGCAGTTCGTTACGCTGCGCCTTGGCCAGCAGTTCAACATCCGGAGTCGTGCCCTCGAACGCGTAAGAGAGCGCAGTCGCTACCTCGAACGGCGTTAACTCGTACACGTTGTTTGCCAATGCTGTCGCCGTCCCCAGTTCAGAGCGATAGAGAAAGTTCGGCGACATCATTAGAGCGGTGATTAAAGCCGGCGCCCCTTGCTCGTTGAGGATTTTCTGGTAACGCAACCGCTCGGCGTCAGTCACAGGCCGTCGGAACAACTGATAACCCAGGGAGGTAACCAGATCGTTGCCTGTCCGGGAGGTTGCCAGCGCGCTCAACCGCGATGGCGAAACCTTTTCTGCCACCGACAATGCCATGTCGTAAAACAGTTTGACGTCCTCTGCCTGCAGAACGCCCATGTTCGCTTCCCCTGGGTACTTGAAGTCTTTTTCGGACTTGTCGGCCGGCAGTTTATCGGGATTAACTTCGACACCCAGAATGTCCCAGACGGTGACGGCATACTCACTTGGCGTCAGCAATCGCAACTGCCGCGCGCCATAGGATTCGCCCTGATCCAGGTAAGGTTTCCAGACGACGTCGAACAAGTGATTACTGATTTCAGTCGCACAGGTGGTGTCGCAATGCCCTGAAACCGGCATGGTCTTGATTTGTTTGACCAACGCTTCCCGACCCGCCACGCTCCAGAGCAAGGCCTTACTCACGCTGTTGAAGTACTCGACCGAATGGCACTTGGTACAGGCCCCCGCCAAGACCCTTTCGCCCAGGCTCTCGACATGTTGGTAAGTCATGAGTGGTAACTGCCGGTCCTGACTGGACTCATCAATCACCACCAGCTCCAGTTCCGGCTCCGGTTTTTCCTTCGAGTAAAACGGGTAGAAAACCTTGTACTTGCCATAGTCGAGGAGCTGCGTTGTAGTCCCGCCCCATGGAATGTTTATGACCTGTTGCTCAGCATTGCTCCGGGCCTCATTGACCAGGCTGATGTGCCATTGGCCATCGGTGACTGAAGCAGGTTTAGCCGGTGCCTGGATCGCAATCTTGACCTCAAGCTTGATCGGCCGCTCGCGGTAACGCGTGGTGATGGTACGAGTCTTGTTGGTTTCCGATAGCGTGAAGGATGTGTTGCGCACCTCAGGAATCCAGTTTTTCACATCATTGAGCCGCAACTGATACTCACCGTACGCCAGCCCTTTGAGAACCAGCGCGAACTCATTGTTTAACGGATGCCATGACATTTGCACCAGCCGGCTATTGCCATCGGGGGCAATCAGATAACCGCTGATCATCTCGTCTTCCAGGCCGGGGGGTGACAGCATCGGACGCAACGCCAATTCGGTCTGCGGCAACCCGGTTGTGTCATAGCGCACGCGATAGATGACCCCGGCGACATCGTCGCTGATCAACAGGCTGCCATCCGTCAGTTCAAGAAACTCGACGGGGCGCCCAATGCACGAGTTGTCCAGGCAATAGACATCAAACCGATCCGGATCCTGCACAAATCCATTGATCAACGGGATCTGGTTGACCACGCGCGTACCGCCCTGGATGGTCAGCATTTGTATGTCCATGCCTGGACGGGCGGTGGAGCCCGCACCATGCACCGCAACCAGCAAATGTTGGGTATCCGCAGTGGCCGGGTAACCTGACCAGAACTTGACCCCGAGCGGTGCCGTGTTGGTGCCCGACTCAAAAGCTGCCGGCACATAATCAGCGGGGTTGATCTGCTCGAGCGACTTGTCGGACACAATGGCACCGGGCACCAGCGGTGGCTGGATCACACCCGAGTTCAGGTACTCCTCCTGGGTGAATCCGGGCGTGTCCTTGCCAAACCGATAAGGCACGCCGAAATGCAACCCGGGGCCCCGGATAAAGTTGACCTCATCAGGGTTGGGGAAGCCTTGGCGATTATTGTCGCTGAACCATATTTTGCCGTCCTTAGGGTTCCAGTCGAAGCCGACAGAATTACGCACCCCCGTGGCCAGAATCTCGGACGCCCCCGTTTCCAGGGAGTAGCGCAAGACAGCCCCATAACGCTTGTCGGCAGGAATCATGCACAAGTTGCACGGAATGCCGACCGCCGTATAAAGCCACTTGTCTGATGGATCGAGTGGATTGAAGCGCAAGGGGTGTTTCATGTGCCAGATGCGAGTGTTCGAACCGGACGACAGAGGGGGCAAGGGAAACAGGTTGTCATCTGCCGGAAAGTTGAAAACCAGTTCGGGTTTCGGGTCTTTGTAATGATCGTCCGCGTTACGCAAGCGATACAGACCACCCGTGGTCGAGTAATACAGGTCACCGTCGCGATACGCCACGCCGTGAGGCTCTTCCAGACCGCTGGCAATGACATGAATGCCCGTCGGTTTACCCGCTCCATCCAGTGGCAACGCATAGATCATGTCGCCGATTTTTCCGTCATAGACGTACGAAGGGATTGCGCTGGAGCCGACATACAATACGTTCTTGCCCATGGCCATCTGCCTGGGTTGAATAAGCCCCTGGGCAAACAGCTCGATTTTTATCCCCGGCAAACCACTGAGCTTGCTCACATCCACCGGTGGACGATACTTCACCGTCACGGCTTGCTCTGCCCCTTGCGCTGCCTTGAACGTGACAATGCGCGGCGTGTTCAGCGGGATGTATCCATCAGTGCTGTTCATCACCAATTGGTAGTCGCAGGCTTTCAGATTATCGAGGTGGATCGTTTCGTTGGCCTTCGCGCTGATCGAAATCTCTTCGGCCTTGCAGCGCAAAGTCCCGGTGACCATCTGATCAGCGCGAGCGACACCGGGCACCGCCGGTTTCAGGGGTGCTTTGCCGCTAAGAGTGGAAAAGCTCAGCGTCAGGCGATTGCCCTCAAAACCACCGCATTCACCGAGTTCCTTCCACGCGCCTTTCCAGTGGTTGGTTGGAAGGAGTGGCTCATAGGCCGGTTGCCGACACCATTGCCAACTGCCGACACCAAGCGGTGCCTCGTCATCTTTCCAGCATTCAAACTGTTGGCCGGCGTGCTGTACCTGTTGCCCTTGTTCATAGGCCGTGTCCTTCTCGTAAGCGGGTGCGGTACAGGACCGAGGTGAGGGAGCTGACTCTGATGTTCCGGTGAACACCGCTAAAGCGATGACAGCGGCGAGCGCCACCAGACACGCGAGCCACAGCAAACGAAGCACACCGACAGACTTATTCATGAAGCGAGCCTCACTCGTCAGCCAAGTGTTTCAACCCGTCGGACAAATCTGCAGATTCAGTGTCCTGCGGCGAACCACCTGAACCGAAGTGGCAGGCAAAAAAAGAGCCAAAGCCAACCCCGGCGTTTCTATTGGAATGTCTTCCAATGCGGTTCCACTGCATGACCAAGACATGGCACGAAAGCCATAGAGACAGGAACAGACAGACACTCATCCTTGCAACACTGCCCGCTCTCAACGTCGCTGTTGCAAGCGTTGGATCAGGTACCCGAAGCACATGTATGAAATCCCCAAACCCCAAGGGTGTCTACTGTCAGAGTTGACAGGTATTACCCTTGGGTGCGGTACATCGCCACCCGGCAAGATCGAGTAGGAGGCGGATTTACATCCGCCGTCCTCTCACCGTACGTACGGTTCCGTATACGGCGGTTCAGGTTATGCGGCTAAGCCGATTGATCGTATCCAGTATTGAGACCAGTCCCAGCCTATCCCACAGTTTCTTCGGTAGCGCTTGATTCAGATGCGCAGCTCCGGAACTCCACCATGGGCCACGGCCATTGAACGCCGATATGCAGGCGCGGGCCCTGCTGAGCCCTAGGCGTATCAGGTTACGAGCCCTTGTTGAGGGCCGCTTCCATTGGCGCCAGATCACACAACGAAGTTTATGCCGTACCCAGCCGTCCAGTTCCTCAAACGCTCGCTTGCTCTGGATGAGCTTGAAGTAACCCGCCCAACCGCGCAGTACAGGATTGATCCGCTCGATAGTTGTCGCCATCTTGCGGCCCTCTGCCCCGCGCAGCAGTTCTCTAAGCCGGTCGCGTAAGCGACCCAGGCTCATCTTCGCCACTTTCAGCTTCGGCTGCTTATGCCAGCTCATCCCGTAACCCAGGTAATCACAAACCCAAGGGCGTGCCACACGACTCTTTTCCCGGTTCAACGTCAGTTTCAGACGCTGACTCAAGAACCGTTCGACGCTGGTCATCACTCGCTCGCCAGCACGCCGACTGCGCACATAAATGTTCGCGTCATCGGCATAACGCACGAAACGATGACCTCGCCGTTCCAATTCGCGATCCAGTTCGTTAAGCAGGATATTCGACAGCAATGGCGACAGCGGGCCGCCTTGCGGCGTCCCCTCCTGCCGTTGGCCGACGAATCCGCCCGATATCACGCCCGCTTCGAGGTAACGGCGAATCAGCCTGAGCACGCGCTTGTCTTCGACTTGGCGCTCGACATAGGCCATCAGGACATCGTGGTTGACCCGATCAAAGAACTTCTCAAGATCGAGCTCCACGCACCAGCGGTGTCCCGCCGCCACATGAGCTCGGGCGGTTTCGATGGCTTGGTGAGCGCTTCTGCCCGGACGAAAACCGTAGCTGTAGTCCGAGAACAACGGATCGAAGAGCGGCGTGAGCTGTTGCAGCAAGGCCTGTTGGATCAGGCGATCCACGACACTGGGGATGCCCAGCTGCCTTGTTCCCCCTTTGGGTTTGGGGATGTCGACGGCGCGTACACCTTGCGGGTGATACTCGCCGGCCAGCAGCCGGCCCTTGAGGATCGGCCAATACTGTTTCACGTAGTCCGCCAATTGCTCGACCGTCATGCCATCGGCACCCGGCGCGCCCTTGTTGCTGACCACGCGTTGATACGCACGCCTAAGGTTGGCGGGTGCAAGCACCCGCTCCATCAGTGTTTCCGGCTCCGCGTTCGTCCACGTCACAGACGCCGTCGATACCTGTGCGCTGTCAGCCGTCATCCTCGGATTCTGTCCGGGACTCGGAGTAACAGTCTTCTCTGGGAGAAATTTCTGCATTTCGGTATTCGACGAGACTCTGACGCCTACTGGCGGCATAACCTGTTCGGCCCTTGGTGGCAGAGTTACTTGCCACTTACTACGGCCTCGGCTGACTTCTGCACGCTCATCCCGTCGCCTCACGACGCTCGGTAGCACAGTGGCAAACGTGCAGATCTCCCAGGGTAATTCGCGCGACCTTCCTGCTTATGCCTGTCGGATCTACGTCACAGCGTTCCGTGCAAGTATTGGGCTTTGACGATTATGGCCGTCTTACCCCGCTGCGCCGCCTCATCCGCTTCCTGTTCGTCAGGCCAGCATTTTGCCTCGGGCTTCCTTCAGATTCGCGGTCACCCACGACACCCTTGCCTCTGGCTAACACTTCCCCTTGCCGGGTGTGTAGAGGACTTTCACCTCCAAGTCACCAGCGAGGCCACCACAGCCAAGCTGGTTGCGCTTGCGCGCAACGCGCCATGCCTGGCGCACCATAAAAAAAGCCAACGCAGGTTGGCTTTTGGCAGCACGAAAAATGGGTTAAACGACAGATGACAGCACGAAGGAGGTCACGGTGTTTTCTACTCCAGGCAACGCGGCAATTTCAGTCCAGACCTTGTGCACCCGCTGCGGGCTCGCAGCGCCCACCCGCAACATCAAGTCGAACTCGCCGCTCATGACATCGCACTGGATGACTTCCGGAATTGCCCGCAGCGATTGCAACACTTCCGCTCCCCGCATCCGGTCGTAGCGGTAAACGAAAATCACCGCGTTGATGTTCGACGTCGCTTGTCGCCCCTCCCCCGTGCGTACCGTATATCCCTGTATTACACCGTCGCGTTCAAGTCTTTCTATGCGCTGGCGCACCGCATTGCGTGACAGATTGACCTTGGCCGCCAGTTCGGCGTGTGCAGCCCTGGCATTGAGCTGTAGTTCCGCGATGATGTGTTCATCGAGAGGGTCCAGAATTCGCTTCACTTGACCTCCTGTTGGCGCGCCTTCACAGCGCGCCGAGCAGTTCATGGATGGTATCGAGGTCGTCCGGTTGAATCCGGTAAACCTGCGCCTGTCCTAGCGTCGCGACCTCAGGGTGCAGCCCCGCCACACTGATGCCTAACTCGCCAAGCAGTGCTGCCGACTTGACCGGTGAGATTTCCCCCAGGGTCACCATTGGCGCCACCAGGCTTCGCCGATACAACCTGGCGGCCAGCACGCCAGTGGCCGTGTGCGGGTCGATGACGTAACCGGTGTCGTGATACAACGAGGTGATTTCAGTCAGCGTCTGCTCATCACTGACGGCGTAGGAGTCGATGATCATCCGCGCCTGCAACCAGAACTCGTTGGCGATGACCATCTCGCCGCTGGACTCGAACCCCTCCATCAGGGCACACACCGCCTGGTCGTCATGCCCGTAGAGCTCCCAAAGGAACCGTTCCAGATTGGAAAAGATCGACAGGTCCATGGCAGGCGAAAGCGTCTTGTTGGCTCGTGACCTGCTGTAGTGGTTCTTCTGAAACAACTGATGCAACGCGTCATTCTGGTTGGTCGCAACAATCATCTGGGTGATCGGCAGGCCCATTTTTTGCGCGATATAGCCTGCATACACCTCGGCAAAACTCGCCGCAGGCACGCTGAAACCGATCGGACGCTGGCCACCCCCCAGTTGCAACACAGCGTGGAAGTAAAACACCAGTTGCGCCAACACACTGACCCAGTTACTGGAGTTGAAACTGATCGCCTCGTACTGCGCATACGGCCATTGTCGGAACAGCCGGGTGACGATGGTCTGGCACTCGTCGAAGCTGCCGTTGACCGCGAACTGATGAACCCTCGGGTGCGCCGCTGCTTGCAGATGCTGGAGTTGGTCCCGGGGAACGCCCTTCTCTGGGTAAAACACCACCACGCAGGTGTCCTCGCAGCGCTTGAACGCCTCGATGGCCGCCAGCCCGGTATCGCCGTTGGTGGCACCGATCACTACCCCGCGACGCCCGCGCTTGCGCAGAAAATACGGCACCAGCCGCGCCTGCAACTGCGCGGCAAAATCCTTCGAGGAGCGAGTCGGCCCGTGGAACAGTTCCAGCACCCACTCGTTACGATCGACCTGATGCAAAGGCGCCAGGGAACGATGGCTGAATTGACTGCCAGCCTCTTTGAGCAGGCGCTTGAGGTCTGTCTCGGGGATCGCCCCCCCCACGAACGGACTGATCACCCTGTAGGCCAGTTCGTCATAGGGCAAGGTCGACCAGTTGGCGATGTCCTGCGCTTCAAACAGCGGCAGTTCGAGCGGTACGAACAGCCCACCGTCCTCGGCAATGCCAGACAATACGACCTGTTCGAAGTCGACCTGCACGGCCGAATTTCGGGTACTTACATAACGCATGGTTGGCTCCGGCCATTCATTTGAAACGATGTGCCTGCTCGACCAGCCAGGTGGAAAACATCACCGCGTCGGGGTGCTGCTCGGCCCCGGAACCGCGCACAAGGTAAAAAGACTCGCTGGCTTCGATACGCTGGGTAAAGGGTTCGACCAATCGTCCATCCTGAAGCATTTCCTCCACCATCGAGGACCGCGCCAAGGCGATTCCCTGCCCTAACTCGGCCATGCGCAAAGTGGAAATCAATGTGTCGAACTGCATGCCGGTCGAGGAGTCGACGGTGTCCGCACCGACCATGTTCAACCAGTAACCCCAACCCTCTTCGTAACCCAGAACATGCAACAGCGGATGGTGCGACACGTCCACGGGGACCGTCAGCGGCGACCTCGCCATCAGGTCCGGCGAGCAGACCGGGAACAACGTGTCCCAGGTCAGGCGCTGCGACACCAGGCCGGGCCATTGACCGTGGCCCCAGCGAATCTCCATGTCATCCTCACCGTCCAGTTCCTTGACCCAGATATTGCTGATGTAGCGGATATCGACATGCGGATGCGCCTGGCTAAACCCCGCCAGCTTGGGCGCCAGCCAATGCACGAAGAACGCCAGGCTGCCACGCACCTTGATCGGTCGACGCTTGTGCTGACCAAAAATTTCGTTGGTCCCCACTGCCAGCCGCGTGATCGCATCCTGCACCACCGGCAGATACGCCTGGCCTTCCTCGGTCAGTCCCAGACCTCGGGGCAAGCGTTTGAACAGTGCTACCCCAAGATGGCTTTCCAGTTGGCGGATCTGCTGACTGACTGCCCCCTGGGTCAAAAACAGCTCTTCGGCAGCATGGGTGAAGTTCAAACAGCGGGCAGACACCTCGAATGCCCGCAGCCAGTTCAATGGGGGTAGCGTCTTTTGCTTCATGGCTTGAACCTCTAGGACGCCCCCTCCACCGAGCACGCTTGCCCATCCCGTCGACGCGGACTAGAACGCATCGGACGGTTGTGCCAAGGGGGCAACCGACAAGCGTCGCTCGCGGCTTTTGCGGGTAATGTAATACACGAAATAGCACCAGGCGATGAAAGGCAAACCGAAGTACAACGCCACTCGCTGCTCCGGATCGAACGCAATCCCGACACACGCCAGACTGCAGCAGACCAGCGCTCCCAACGGCACCCATGGATAACCCCGGACACGGAATTTCAAGTCGCGGATGTCACCGCCGTTGGCCACATAGTGACGGCGGAAAGCAATCTGGCTCGCAGCGATGCTCATCCAGACCACTACGACCGCCAATCCAGAGATCGACACCAGCGCCAGATAGATGGTGTTGGCGGCAAACACACTGCTGAGCAACGAGGCAGCCCCACCCGCCATGCTGACGATAATCGCGTTGAGCGGCGTGCCCATGCGCGTCAGTGCCGAGAACCGCTTGGGCAGGTGACCCTGGTCACTCAGGGTCCAGAGCATCCGTGACGCGGCATACAAACCTGAGTTGGCGGCCGACAGCAAGGCACTGATGATCACGAAATTCATGATGTCTGCCGAATATGGAATCCCGATGTAAGTGAACACCGTGACGAATGGACTCTCTACGAGACCGGCCTGTTCTCGGGGCAATAGTGTTGCCAGGACGAAAATGGTCCCCACGAAAAAGATCGCCAGGCGCAGCACGGTCGTGCGAATGGCGCGCGGCACGTTGCGCTGCGGATCCTTGGTTTCCCCAGCGGCAATACCGATCAACTCAGTGCCGGAGAACGCAAAGGAGACCGCCAGTAACGTCATGGCAATCGGCATGAAACCGGTAGGGAAAAGCCCCTCGCGAGTGAAGTTGCTCAGCCCGATACTGTGAGCCTGATCGATATGCAGCAGGCCGAGAATCGCGCCACCACCGATTAGCAGAAACACCACCACGGTCACCACTTTGACCAGTGACAACCAGAATTCGGTCTCAGCGAACAAGCGCACGGATATCACGTTGGTCAGAAACACCAAGCCTGCGAACAGCGCACTCCAAATCCATACCGGTGTATCCGGATACCAACGCGCCATCAGAATCCCGGCGGCGGTAAATTCAGAGCCGATTGCCACAGTCCAGGTCAGCCAATACAGCCACGCCACGGTGTAGCCGGTGCCGGGTCCGAGAAAACGAGTGGCGTAGGTGCTGAACGAACCCGTTTCCGGCATATGCACCGCCAATTCGCCCAAGCACATCATGACCATGTAAACCATGAGTGCGCCGATGATGTAAGCGATGACCGCACCCAACGGACCGGCCTGGTTAACGGTGTACCCGGACGTTAGAAACAGCCCGGTACCAATGACGCCACCCAATGCCAACATGACAATATGGCGTGTCTGCATTTCCTGTTTAAAACCGGTACGTGTGTTGAGTTGTTCTTCTTTTATGGACATGGTTGCTCTCATGAAAGTTGTTAGGGCGCGCATTAACGTCTGCGATGAGTTACGGGGCAGAGTAAAAACAGGTCGCCACTAGTTTTATTATTATTCCACTTCATGAACGCCTCACTAACGGCCTTGTCGTGAGGTACTAACGTTAAAACTTCAGCTTGCTGCCTCGATGCACGTTTTGTTGTTTGAGTGCTGTGTGTTTGCCTGTGCCAGCTCATCGCGCGAACACCTGACAAAAGCGAACGCCTGCTTCAAATCGTCGAGCAGATCGTCAGTGTCTTCAATGCCGACCGAGACCCGCACCAGTCCTTCGGAGATACCCAGAGCCAGTCGTTCCTCCAGCGTGTTCTCGACATGGCTGGTGGTCCGGGCCGGGCCGTAAATGGTTTCCACTGCACCGAGATTGCCCGCGCAGTGGGCGAATCGCAGACGTGGCAAGAGCACCTTGACCGTGTCCATCCCACCGACCAGAACAAAACTGACGATGGCGCCGAAGCCGGACATTTGCGTACACGCCACAGCGTGGTTCGGATGACCGGGCAAGCCGGGATAATTGACCGATTCCACCAACGGTTCGGTGCAGAGGAACTCCACCAGGGCACGGGCACTGCGTTGCTGTTGACGCATGCGCAGCACCAGCGTTTTCATGCCCCGGATGATCATGTAGGCCGAGAACGGGTCGAGCGTCGCACCGTTGATTTCCCGGTAATGACGAACCTTGGCCATCAAGGATTCGTTACCGCACACCAGACCGCCGAGCACATCGCCATGGCCACTGAGGAACTTGGTCGCGCTGTGGATGACCACGTCCACCCCTAACGCCAGGGGGTTTTGATTCAACGGCGTGGCAAAGGTGTTGTCCGCCACCACCACCGCACCGACGCGCTTGGCTGCAGCTACCAGACGCTGGATATCGAGTATTTTCAGGGTCGGGTTGGTCGGCGTTTCCAGGTACACCAACTGGCAGCCTTTGGCGATTTCACGCTCGATCTCCTCGTGATCGAACGTCTCGCACAAGGTCACCTCCACACCCGTGCGCGGCAGGAACTCTTCGAAAATCTTGTTGGTGCCACCGTAGCTGTCCTTGGTTGACACCACACGATCGCCATTGGCCAGGAAGGTGAAAAGCACACTGCTGATCGCCGCCATGCCGCTGCTGAAGGCCACGGCGGACTCGGCCATTTCCAACTCACGAATTTTTGCTTCGAGAATCTCGACCGTCGGGTTGCTCATGCGGCTGTAGATAAAGCCCGGCGTCTTGCCCAACGCAACGTCGTACCAGACGTCGATGTCGTCGTAACCGTAAGCGGCGCTGACCACGATCGGTGTTTGAGTGGCGTTGTAGGGGTGCCTGACTTGCTCCCCGCCCCAGACCGCTCGGGTCCCCGCTCCGGCGTTATCAAGCCCTGTGTTGTCAGGTTTATTGTTCATTAAGACTACTCGCACTGAGGGTGGTGAGTGTTGAGTCATTCACCAGATCTGGCGGCCAATATATTGAAAAGCGGTGCGCCCGAGAAACGATGTTATCGGTGCCAAAGGGCTGCTTTTTTTAATGGCTGAACGTATTAAGCGATGGCGCAGAATTTTTTCAGGGCCTGTTTTTTCGGTCTTTGTCGACCGCGACCCGGGCATTGAGATTGATCTCACCGTGACCAATAAAATGGTCGACGTGATTGGAGAGGTCCACGATGCAGGCATTCGTTTTGTCGGGTCTGTACCGAAGGACATGATCGCTCAGCAGCTGTCGCCCGATGTCGCCTGGACCAGGCGTCGGGGCTCCGGATTACCTCAATCGTTTTACCCCCTGCTCGATTTGGGTATCGCGATACGGCTACTGGTCTTGACCTCGCGTAACGACAAACTGGACTGGATGGAGGCAATACCCACCTGACGCCTGAGAACCTGCTCGATAAAGTCACTGTAGCTATCAAGATCCTCTGCCAGCACTTGCAGCACGTAATCGGCATCCCCGGTGATCTTGTGACAGGACAACACTTCGGGCAATTGCGCAATCACCGCCTCGAAGGCGTCCGGAGCGTGATCGGCGTGGGTGGAAAAACGGATGTGCACGAACGCCAGGATATCCAGCCCCAGCATTCGTCGATCAAGGTTGGCTTGGTAGCCCTTTATCACGCCCGCCTCCTCCATTCTCTTACGCCGTCGCCAGCAAGGCGTAAGGCTTAACGACAGCCGTTCACTGAGCTCGGCGTTGGAAATACTCGCGTCTTCCTGCAGCAACGCGAGAATCGCCAGGTCGGTGTCGTCGAGACTGATGCGCTTGGATGTTTTTTTCTGCATTACGCCATTCCTGAGTAAAAATTCCCGAATAATCTAGTAAATCACGAAAACAAAGCAAAGAAAGCACATCCCAGCCGGAACAGAATATTTGCACTGGTTCACATCAACGGATGCGCACAATGTTTACAGTTTTCAGTGATTCCCACCGTTTGCACCATGGCACCGAATTGAAAGACGGCGTGCTCAAGCAGTCCTTCGAACAGCCCAGTCGGGCCGATACCGTCCATCATCGGGTCAAACAGGTAGGGCTTGGCCAGGTCATCGAACCGCGAGTATTTGACAGGGCGTGCTATGTCAACGCGCACAGCGAGCGCTATGTAGCCTTTCTGGAAAACGCCTGGTCTGAATGGAGCGCAACCGGACGCACCCACGATGCCTTGCCGCTGGTATGGCCTGTGCGCGATCTGGCCAACGAGCAAGTGCCGACTTTCATCGACGGCAAGCTGGGTTTCTACGCCATGGATGCCGGCTCCCCGATTACCGCCACCACATGGCACGCGGTAAAAACCAGCGCCGATATCGCGCTGACCGGACTGGCGCTGATCGATGAAGGCCACGACAGTGCCTTTGCCTTGTGCCGCCCGCCCGGCCATCACGCAGCACGCGAATACATGGGCGGCTACTGCTATCTCAACAACGCAGCCATTGCCGCACAGCAGGCTATTACCCGAGGCGCCAAGCGTGTCGCTGTATTGGACGTCGACTTTCATCATGGCAACGGCACCCAGAACATTTTCTACGGGCGCAGTGACGTCATGTTTGTCTCGCTGCACGGCGAACCGACGGTGTCCTATCCGTACTACTCAGGCTACAGCCACGAAGTAGGCGCTGGCCACGGCGAAGGTTACAACCTGAACTATCCGCTGCCGAAGAACACCACTTGGGAAAGCTACCGCAACGCCTTGCTCCACGCCTGCAAGAAACTCCAGCAATTTGCCCCTGAAGTACTGGTTATTTCACTGGGCGTCGACACGTTCAAGGACGACCCCATCAGCCACTTCTTGCTGGAAAGCGAAGACTTCATCGGCATCGGCGAGCTGATAGCGGGCGCGGGCTGCCCCACCCTGTTTGTGATGGAAGGCGGCTACATGGTCGATGAAATCGGGATCAATGCGGTCAACGTGCTGCATGGCTACGAGAGCAAACGCGCCTGAGTCATCCCCTGAATCGCAGCGTTTCAACTATTGAATCGGAGAATAAAAACATGACTCTTTTTATAGACGTCGATCATGCCGCACGCCTGTTCGCCAAGGTAGGAGTCCGCCGGGCAATCCGCGAAATGGCGGCTTACATCGAAGCTGACTACTCACGCTGGGCGCAGTTTGATAAGTCGCCTCGCACCGCCAATCATTCGGCCGCCGGTGTGATCGAGTTGATGCCGACCGACGATGGCCAACAGTACTCGTTCAAATACGTGAATGGCCACCCGGACAACGGTCAAAGGGACTTGCTGACGGTCATGGCCTTCGGTGTCCTGGCCGATGTCCACAGTGGCTATCCAACCCTGCTCAGTGAACTGACGCTGACCACAGCCGTGCGCACTGCCGCGACCTCTGCCTTGGTCGCGCAGTCTATGGCGCGCCCCGGTGCAAGCATCATGGCAATCATCGGCAATGGCGCTCAGAGCGAATTTCAAGCCCTCGCCTTCCACGAAATGCTGTCCATCAAGGAATTACGCATTTTCGATATCGATCGCGACGCTTCACTCAAGTTGAAGCACAACCTGTCCGCATTCCCGGATATTGAGGTGATTCTGGCCAACTCGGTACAGGAAGCGGTCAAGGGCGCGCACATCGTCACCACAGTTACCGCAGACAAAGCCTATGCGACGATTCTGACGCCCGAGATGATCGAGCCCGGCATGCATATCAATGCCGTCGGCGGTGACTGCCCGGGGAAAACCGAACTGCACGCCGACATTCTGCGCAATGCCCGGGTCATCGTTGAGTTTGAACCTCAAACCCGGATTGAAGGCGATATTCAACAACTGGAGCCTGACTTTCCCGTCGTGGAGTTTTTCCGGATTGTTCAGGGCGAAGTCCCGGGCCGCGAGAACGACGCACAGGTCACCGTTTTCGATTCGGTGGGGTTTGCCCTGGAAGACTTTTCGTCACTGCGCTACCTGCACGACCTGGCGCGCAAGCATGCCATCGGTGAGCGCATCCATCTGGTGCCGACGCCTGCCAACATAAAAAATCTCTACCAACTGCTTGGGCAGCAACCAGCAGTTCTCTCGCGCCTGCGCACAGTCAGCTGATAGCCCCCTGAGCAAATGCCAATGGGCCGTGCACCTTGTTAGCGGAGGAGAAACCCTGCCACCCCCAAACCACCACCGTCAGTAGCCGTTGCATCTCTAACAAGAACGCTAGACACCCACTTTCTGCCAAAACACAAAAACATAAAATCAAGAGGTTTTGTAATGAAATCGACTCCATCCGAGCGGGTTGAACAGCCCGCGCTGCAGCGCACGCTCAGCAATCGTCACATTCAATTAATGGCCATGGGAGGTGCCATCGGTACAGGTCTGTTCATGGGTTCCGGGAAGATCATTGCCCTCTCGGGCACGTCGATCATCCTCATTTATATGATCATCGGGATGTTCGTCTACTTCGTCATGCGCGCCATGGGCGAACTGTTGCTCTCCAACTTGAACTTCAAAAGCTTTGCGGATTTTGCCGGTGCTTACCTTGGCCCGCGAGCGGCATTTTTCCTCGGTTGGTCGTACTGGCTGAGTTGGAGCGTCGCGGTGGTGGGCGATGCCGTGGTGGTCGGCGGCTTCTTTCAGTACTGGTTCCCCGATGTAGCCGCCTGGATACCGGCCATCGGTATGCTAATGACGTTGTTTGCCTTGAACGTACTGACCGTGAGGCTTTTCGGTGAAGTGGAGTTCTGGTTCGCAATCATCAAGATCATTGCTGTCGTCACCCTGATTGGGGTCAGCATGGTGCTGATTGCCAGCTCCTTTGTCTCACCCAATGGCGTCACGGCATCCCTGAGCCACCTGCTGGATAAACAGGCAACCTTTCCTAACGGCTTATTCGGTTTCTTCGCCGGTTTCCAGATGGCCATCTTCTCATTTGCCGGCACCGAGCTGATCGGCATCGCTGCCGCCGAAACCCGTTCCCCCGAGAAGACCCTGCCTAAAGCCATCAACTCGATACCGCTGAGAATCATCCTGTTTTATGTGTTGGCACTGGCCTGCATTATTGCAGTGACTTCCTGGCAGCAGGTTTCGCCCAGCAAGAGCCCCTTCGTCGAACTGTTTCTGGTTGCAGGGTTTCCCGCAGCAGCAGGTATCGTTAACTTTGTGGTGCTGACGTCTGCCGCCTCATCGGCTAACAGTGGCGTATTTTCTTCCAGTCGTATGCTGTTTGGATTGGCTAATCACGACAATGCTCCGGGGATTTTTCGGCGCCTGTCGAGCAGTAGCGTGCCCTTGCTAAGCCTGGCGTTCACGACACTGTTGATGCTGGTGGGTGTACTGCTGCTTTTCATCGTTCCGGAAGTCATGACAGCGTTCACCATCGTCTCTACCGTGTCGGCGATCCTGGTGATTTTCACTTGGTCGACCATCCTCGCGTCGTACATTGCCTATCGCAAAAGCCGACCCGACCTGCATGCGCAATCGGCCTACAAGATGCCTGGTGGCGTGCCGATGGCCTGGTTCTCCTTGGCGTTCCTAGGGTTTGTTCTCTGCCTGCTGGCATTAAGACCTGACACTCGTATTGCCTTGCTGGTCATGCCCGGGTGGTTCATTTGGTTGGCAATTGCTTATCAGCTGACCCATTCCAGAAAGCTAAAATCCGCTGCTGGATCGGCAAATCAATACAGCTGATGTTCACCTGCCGCCTCTTGGTGCCGATGCAGTGAAACGTGCTTGAGCAACGTGGCGTTTGTGGGGCGCTGCGTTGCGTCCCACTGCCGATCACCCCACCCCCAATCCGGTGGGCTTGGTCGTGTAGAAAGAAGCGAAAATCTGGTCGGTGTTTTCCGAGGCGAATCAACCTCGACAATTCGGTGCGCCCGGATCGACCTCGATACCTACCGCCACATCACCCATAGCTGTCGATCACGTGTTGGACGGTGATTGCGGCGTATCGGGATTGAGTTGCTGACGTCTGAATTGCCCTGGAGGCTGGCCATGTATCTGGCGAAAGCGTCGGGAGAAATAAGCCTCGTCAGCGAAACCGCACAACCTCGCCACCTCCCCCACCGGTCGTGTGCCATTGAGCAGATAATTGCGTGCCGCGTGCATCCTGCGCTCGAGCACCAGCTCAGTGAAGGTCTTGCCGATTTCCTTGCGCAACCAGTGCGTCAGATACGTCGGTGACAGGTAAGTCGCAGCAGCCACCTTGATCAGGTTGAGATCGGGGTCGGCAATATTCTTGCGCAAGTATTCGGACATCCTGCTCAGCGCATCGCGTCGGCTGACTTCGGCGGCATTCTCTTCGGCCAACCGTTTCAGCGGCTCGGCATAGAGGGCACAGACGCTCCCCACCAATTGCAGCAGCAAGCCCTTGAGCATCTCGCGGGTGCCGAACTGACGGTTCTCATCCAGGACTCGCATCTGTTCGATCAAGGCACAGACTTTGCGAAAGTCCTCATCACCCAGAATGAAATCCAGATGTTCCTGGAAGCGGAATGGCGACAACTCGGGCGCCAACAGAATCGAGACCTCCTCCAGGTCCATCGGGTCGCACTGCAAGTGCGGCAGCAGAAAGGTCTGGGAAAAATTGATCACCATGAAATTGCTGTCGGCCGGATGCGGAATCACGTGCACGCGATGCGGCAGGATGAAGGCCAGCGTATTGCGCGGAAACGGACGTTCGACGTTGCCGATGTGCTGCACGGTATCGCCACCGAGGTTGACTTGGATCTGGAAATACTCATGGCGATGCGGGCTGGTTTCGGCGCGCCGTCCCTTTTTGTCGCGGATGTAAAAGTCCGTCAATTCGCTGCGTTGCTGCATGACGTAGGTGGGCACTCGATCGGGTGACGACATCGCCTGGGATTCCTCGACAGGTACATGGACAGGTTGTCGTCGCGCCGAGATGCAAGCGGCGACTGCGGTGATTGTGAAGGCAGACACCGCTGGCTTCAACACGTCATAGGATGACAACGAAATACAGAGAATTAATTGTATCCGTGTGTGATGTGTCGTCTGTCCAAAAAACTACGAGCACACATAAATATTTAATCATTCAAAAACAATTACTTATTAAACAAATAAAGCATAACCAAGGAAATTAACTGATTTGATTTTTCTTGGACACCTGCATTGATCTCCTTTTCCAGAAGAAAAAACGATCTAACGCCTCCGTTGATTTTGAGAGGTTGTACGACCACTGTGACAACCAATGCAGCCCGACCCTTCCAAAAACAATCAAAAGGTGCGCACGTGATGAACCTGTTTTTCCCCCTCGCTAACCCTCCCCCGATCGAGCCAGTCCGAAGGCGTATCTGAGCGCCTGACAGTAGCTGTCCGCGCCTCTCATTCAAGTAGCGATTGCTCTGCCCCGACACTGGGGGCATCGGCTTCGGCTGCGCGCGAACATCTCGATTCTTCTAACAATAAAAAGGTCTACTCATGTCGAACTCGCAAACCTCCCCGTCCACCGCACCGCCGGTGAGCGCCGGCGCCCGGGACGCCCTATTGCCTCAGCGACTGCCGACGCGTCGGCGCTGGTTCATGCTGTCATTGCTGCTGATTGCGACCATCATCAACTACATCGACCGCGTGAACATCTCGATTGCCGCACCGTTCATGGCCAAGGATCTGGGCCTGGACAAGATCGAAATGGGCCTGATTTTTTCCGCGTTTGCCTGGACCTACGCACTCGCCTTGGTCCCCGCCGGGTTCATTGCCGATCGCTTCGGTTCCCGGTTCACTTACGGGGTGTCGCTGATCAGTTGGTCGACGGTCACCGTGTGCCAAGGCTTTGCCACCGGGTTCGCTTCGCTGTTCGGGCTGCGCCTGGCCGTCGGTGCCATGGAAGCTCCAGCGTTTCCGGCCAACAGCCGAGCGGTCACGGTGTGGTTCCCGGCCCGCGAACGGGGGCTGGCCAGCAGCATTTACGTGTGCGGCCAGTATTTGGGCACCGCGCTGTTTACCGGCGCGCTGTTATGGCTGGCCACTACCTACGACTGGCGCCATGTTTTCTACAGCACCGGGATACTCGGCATTGTGTTCGGTGTGATCTGGCTCTACTTGTACCGCGATCCGCTGAGCTGCAAGAACGTCAGCCCGGAAGAACTGAAGTACATCGAAGCCGGGGGTGGCCTGGTCAAGAGCAGTCAGGAGCGCACCAAATTCAACTGGCGGCAGATCGCCGAGTTGTTCAGCTATCGGCAGATCTGGGCGATTTGCATCGGCAAGTTCGCCAGCACCTCGGCGCTGTACTTCTTCCTGACCTGGTTCCCGACGTACCTGATCGAAGAGCGCAAGCTGACCATGATCAAGGCCGGGATCTTTGCGGTGCTGCCGTTCGTGGGCGCTACCGTCGGCATTCTGCTGGCCGGCATCGTCTCCGACTTGCTGATACGCCGTGGTTACTCAATGTCCTTCGCTCGCAAGTTGCCATTGGTAGTCGGATCGATGCTGGGTATGTCGATTGTGCTGGTGAATTTCACCGACTCGAACGTGATCTGCATTGCCGTGCTCACCATTGCCTTCTTCGCCCAGGGAATCGCTTCGTCGTCGTGGGCGGCCGTATCGGAAGTCGCGCCCAAGGAACTGATCGGCCTGACCGGCGGGGTCACCAGCCTGGCCGCCAACATTGGCGGGATCGTCACCCCGATCGTGATTGGCGGCATCGTCCACGCGACAGGCTCGTTTGCCTACGCCTTCTGGTTCATTGGCGGCGTGGCGCTGATGGGGACCTTGTCCTATTCGTTGCTGCTCGGTCGCTTGTATCGCATCGAACTCAAGGCGCGCTGAGCCAAGACACCGTTTTTCTCCAACACGAAGCGGCATTCGTCCAACTTCGCAAAAGATTGCCGCCTTACGCTGACGCTTCTAACAGGACGACTACAAAAATGACGATGACCGAGTATGTATTTACCCCGGATCTGCCCGTGACCTTACCGGTTGCCGGCAGCCAGCAGCGCTTTCCCGTTGGCCGGGTATTTTGCGTCGGCCGCAACTACCCTTGGCCAGACACCCAAGGCCAGTCCCACCAGCCGCCAGTGTTCTTCATGAAACCGGCGAGCAACGTGGTGGATGCGGCGGGTGAAGTGACTTTCCCGCCATTGACCGAAGAGTTTGTCCATGAAATCGAATTGGTCGTGGCCATCGGTGAAGGCGGCGCCAATATTCCGGAGAGTCAGGCGCTGGCCTATGTCTGGGGCTATGCCGTCGGTCTTGATCTGACCCGTCGCGATGTCCAGCGCGCGGCCAAAAGCAATGGTTTGCCGTGGGAAGGTGCCAAGGTGTTCGACGGCGCCGCGCCGATGACCGCCATCGTGCCGGTGACTCGCGCCGGACACCCGGACGGCGATTTGTGGCTGAACGTCAACGGCGAAGAGCGCCAGCGCGACAGCCTCGACAGTCAGATCTGGTCAGTCAGTGAAATCATCAGCCGCATCTCGCAATCGGTAGCGCTCCGGGCCGGTGACTTGATCATGACCGGCAGCCCGGCGGGCGTCGATGTGCTGCAACCGGGCGACATCATCAACGCCRGGATCGACGGCATCGGCCAACTGGAAATGCCCGTCGGTCAGCGACCTTGAACCCAGCAACGCCCTCGTGAATTGAGAAAGGAGATAACAACATGTCCAGCCCTTTGAAAGTGGCCCTGGTCACCGGCGCCGGTAGCGGAATCGGCCGCGCCGTGGCCTTGGCTCTGATGGCCGACGGATTCACCCTGGTATTGGCCGGACGTCGGCCGGAGCCGTTGCAGGCCTTGGTCGAATTGGCGCTCAGCGAAGGACACGAAGCGCTGGCGGTGCCCACTGATGTGCGCGACCCGGCCAGCGTCGACGCGCTGTTTGCCACCATCACCGAGGTATACGGACGCCTCGACGTGGTGTTCAACAACGCCGGGGTCAACGCCCCTGCAGTGCCGCTCGATGAGCTGACGTTCGAGCAGTGGCGAAACGTGATCGACACCAACCTCAACGGCGTTTTCCTCTGCGCCCGTGGTGCCTTCGCACTGATGCGCCGGCAACAGCCACAGGGCGGACGCATCATCAATAACGGCTCGATCTCGGCGCATACCCCACGACCGTTCAGCAGCGCCTACACCGCCAGTAAACACGCGGTCCTGGGACTCACCAAATCCCTGGCCCTGGACGGGCGCGAATTCAACATCGCCTGCAGCCAGATCGACATTGGCAACGCCCTGACCGAAATGTCGGTGCGCATGACCAAAGGCGTGCGCCAGGCCAACGGCACCATCGCCGTGGAGCCGATGGTGGACGTCAAGCATGTGGCCGATGCCGTGCGTTACATCGCCGGCCTGCCGATGGAAGCGAACGTCCTGAACATGACTGTCATGGCCAGTGCCATGCCGTTTGCCGGTCGCGGTTAAACCGGCCTTTTTATTCCGTTACGCGAGGTTTACATGAAGCCAGAAGTCTTGCAGCTCAGCCCGATCCTGATCCCTGAAATCAACGCGCGGCTCGATGAGCTGTTTACCGTCAGACGTTACTTCCAGCAGGCCGACAAGCAGGCTTATTTGCAGGAACACGGCGCGAACGTTCGCGGGGTGATCACCGGCGGGCATACCGGGATCAGCCAAGCACTGATGGCGCAACTACCGAAACTGGAAGTGGTGGCGGTCAACGGCGTGGGTACCGATGCGGTGGATCTGGCTTACGCCAGAGATCGCGGGATCCGCGTGACCGCAACCATCGGAGCGCTGACCGAAGACGTCGCCGACCTGGCCATCGGATTGTTGATTGCCGTGTGCCGCGGGCTGTGCACCAGTGATCGTTACGTACGTTCGGGGCAGTGGCCGTACAGCCCGACGCCGTTGGCTCCGTTGTCGTTGGCGCGTCAGGTGTCGGGCATGCGCATCGGGATCGTCGGCATGGGCCGGGTCGGCCGTGCAGTGGCGACTCGAGCCGCGGCGTTCGGCTGCCCGATCAGCTACACCGATCTGCAGCCGATGAGCGATGTGAACCACACTTTCATCGCCGATCTGAAGCAGCTGGCCAGCAACAGTGATGCGCTGATTCTCGCGGCCGCTGCCGACAAGACTGAAGCCATCATCAATGCCGAGGTGCTGCAGGCGCTGGGCAAGGACGGGTATCTGATCAACGTGGCGCGCGGCAAGCTGATCAACGAGGTCGATCTGGTGACGGCACTGGCCGCTGGAGAGATCGCGGGTGCGGCGCTGGATGTGTTTGTCGATGAACCGAACGTGCCCGAGGAGCTGTTTGATAACGAGAACGTGGTGCTGCAGCCCCATCGCGCGAGTGCAACGCTGCAGACCCGCACGCGGATGGGCGAGATGGTGGTGGCAAGCCTGGTGGACAGTTTCGCTGGGAAGATACCGCAGGGCTGTGTGACTGACTGAGTGTTGGCCACCCTGGGAAGTAGCGATCCTTCGGAGGTGGCAAAGCCATTGCGCGTGAGGTCGACAAGGTAAATCACAGTTGGCGCTTGATACTTTGATCGTCAGCTTTGGGTCCAGGCTGTGTGAAAACGCATGCGCCGTTTTGAAGTCCGCGTTACTACGTAAAATCTGACAGCGGTTGGTTATCAGCAGGCCGGAAACTTGCGTAGGAACGCGATTTTCTCTCTAGTCCTGACTGTCAAACTTGCTCTAAAACGTTTTCACACAGTATGGGTCGGTTACGACCCTTCGTGGCAGGCAGCAATCGGCCGATTCTGTTGAATAAGTAGCCCCCCTGTCTGGCCTGCGGCAAAATCTCTGCATTGGCCGGAGGGGGATCACACTGCATGATGGGACAGTTATCGAATGGGCAGGAGCGACTGTTTTGCTCGTTCAACCTTGAAGATCACATCCCGGCAAATCACCTTCTGCGCAGCATTGATCAATGACTCGATTTGAGCGACCTGAGCCATTACCTCGCCGATTTCTATAGCTCGATTGGGCGTCCGTCGATTGATCCTAAACTGATGATCCGCATGCTGATCGTGGGTTATTGCTACGGCATTCGCTCAGAGCGACGGTTGTGCGAAGAGGCCCACTTGAACCTGGCGTATCGCTGGTTCTGCCGGTTGAGCCTTCAAGATGAAGTCCCCACCACTCGACGTTTTCCAAAAGTCGACACGGCCGTTTTCGGGACAGTGATCTGTTTCGCTGGTTGTTCAATGACACTGGCCTGGTCAAGGGCGAAGGATTTGCTGTGGACGCCAGAGCATCATCGAAGCAGATGCAATCGGCAGCGCGGCATACCGGGCGATGAACAGGTCAATTGGAGCGATCCGTCGTTGCCCCACAGCCCGAAGCTCTGGCTGGACGCATCGACGTACTGCTTGTGCCCGAACTCTGGCCTTGGTATCAACTGAAGATTCCACCCAGAGCCAGTCGTTTTGTAGGGGGAAAAACGACCAAAAATAAAAAAGGGTCGCGAGATAAAATCTCGCAACCCTTTGAATTATATGGTCGGGACGGAGTGATTCGAACACTCGACCCCTAGCACCCCATGCACGCAGGACCCATGCAAGCCCCTTTGTAATGGCCGTTTTTACTGGCGCTCGCTGCAATCGAATGCCTACAAGAGCTTACAAGTGCGTGAGAAAGTCACGCAAAAGTCACGCACGCCTTATTGGCACCCTCTCCGGCGTCCTGCCGACCGAACACAATTCCTTCCTTTACATAGGCAACACTTTCAACGCACGCTCATAAATAGCCAGCCGATCGGCCTGGCCATTCAATCCGCCATTCACCTTACGAGTGATCGCCTCGAACCTTCCGGCGTCCGCTAGTTCGCTCAGTCCATTGCTCGACCAGAACCAGGCGGCAGACAGCGCGGCATAGATCGGCTGTTCCAGCAGCTCCGGCTTGGTCAGCAGGTCCAGGCTCAGTGCTGATCCGCATGCCTGATAGTTGACCCAGCCAGTGACCTGGATAAGTCCGCGCCCGCGGTACTTCCAGCCGTCACCCGTCACCGCTGGCCCATTGCCCAGGCGCGAGGCGTAGACGATGTTCGCGATCTGCTCGGGTTTGCGGGCGGCACTGGTGGCCGTCAGCAGGTTGAATCGCTTCGGCCAAGTCCGGATTAAGCCCTCGGCGCTGTAGTTCAGGTTTTCGACGAGCGTGCGCAACTGGCCGGATTCATGCCCGACTTGCGCCAGGAACGCGGCGACACGCAGTCGGGTATCGATCTTGAAGCGTGCCATCGCATCATTCAGTGCGGACACAAAAACGCCGGCAACTGGGCCGGCGTTCGGGAGGATCTGCAGCAACTGCTGCGCATTGATGGGCATAGCCTTCTCCAAATATCAGAAACAAAAACGCCGGCTGCTAGCCGGCGTTAATAGCGATTACAGCAGTTGAATTTATGCTGTCATAGCTGACACTGCTTTCTTGATTGCTTCCGAGGCTTTATATCCAATGTACGCGTGCCCGGCATCATTGGGGTGCGCCTTATCAGTGCCAGAAGTACCACCTAGGTAATCGTCCCCATTGCCTGTACCTGTTGGAATAGCCGTGCTGCCCATACCAAAAATCCATGAGCCTGAAGGCTCACTCACAACAGGAGCAAACTTGCAGAAGTTGTCATTAAAACTGCTGACTGCAGCAAGAATCGCACCTTCTGTTGCGATTGCGGCCGGAGAAGGCCCAGAGCCCAGCGGCCAGCAGCCCATAACTACTATTGGCGTCGTGGGTAACGCTGCGCGCACTTCGGCGAGGCAAAGCAAAACCTCTGCAGAAATTGCGGCTGGAGTCGAGGTGAAGTCGTTGGCACCATGGGCAAAAATAACTAGGTCAGGAGCATTATCGATTACGTCACTGATGTGGGACCGACAGGTCCATGCGGTGCCTGATCCTGGATTGAGGTAACCCGTGCCACCAATACCACACGCTCTAGCATCCTCGATCCCCAAATACCGCGATGCGACCTGAGACCACGACGTGTCAGGCATACTTGCGCCAGTCGAGGCCGTGTATGAATCACCTGTGAAGATGCAACGCACGATGTCGTTGGTAGCAGGAGCTGTAACACGACTGATTGCATCAGTGTAAATGAAACGCAGAGCAGCATTCGTCAATACAGTTATTCGGCGTACCTTTCGTACACTGAAAAAGTCGAGGTTGATATAGGTTGTACTACCGCCAGTGGCATTCGTAACTGCTTTACTCACATAGCGACCATCGACCAGAAAGCGAGCCTGAACGGTATTTGAAGTAAATCCAAAACATACCGACGGAGCATCAGTAACGATATCGAATGCGCCAGAGTATGCATACTGAGTGAGATCTTTGCGGGTTGTTGTCACCGGCTTGATTGCTAAACCGCTATAGATCTGCGGCGCACCACCCAACAGGCGGACAGCGGACGGGGTATTCACCACTGTAATTGCATTTGTCAAAGGGATAGCATTTACTGGATTAGTAATTGCCGGAGGGCTATAAGCCAGCTCAGCAGTTTCCGGATTCAAAACTTCAGCCGCAGAGAACGCTCGATTTAGTTTGTCGAGCACAAGACGACGCTCGTAAGCAACCTGGGAAATTTCTGCAGTATTGAGTGTCATATATTTCCTTATACAAAATAGCAATCAATTTATATTACCAGCCCAACAATATTCCACCCTGCAGCAAACCGCATTACAACCCGATGCTGCCATGCACCTAAGGTTACAAATCTAGGCGCTTATCCCCCCACCTAAGCCAGAAGTTTTTACTCAACAAAACTTAGCCACCAAATCAACCTTGAACAACAAAGACAGGAAATACGAGAGCTTAAGTCATCAGTAAAATAAAGCCTAACCTTGACAGCCAATTCTTACAAAGCAAAGACAAACAACACTCACACCCAAACTTACCACTTGCTTTTACCTTGAAACAAACGCGCGAATCCGCTTCACAATAAGCCTATACGGTTCATTCTTGCCGTGGGTTTGCGCCCCCATGGTTACGTAATAATTGTATTTAGATCCAATAGCTGGCGCAGGGGCTTCATTATGAAGCTCACCATCCACCCACCACTTAACAGACCCCTTAACCGGATCATAATAAGCAGAAAAAGTATGGAAGCTAGTTCTGTCCAACTGTTTAGCAGCCGGGTGTTTGTTTTGAACCTTCTGATAATGAGGATGATTTCCTTTCCACTCAATTACCGTACCAAACATACCACTTTGAAACCCGCCCTCATCAACATCCAACTCCATCCAGTGCTGATAAAGCCTACCGTAGGAAAAAGACCGATCATCCTCTTTCGCATTGTGCTCGATTGGATTAAGCCAAAGAGCAGGCCAGTGATCCATAGAGTCGTTATCAATACGCGCTAGAAATTCAATATAAAAACCACTACTACCAGGCAGCAGTGGCAGCATACCTTTCTTGGAACTCATATTCACAGTAGATACAGAACCACCCAATGCAATACTAAGCCCCTCAGCAGTTTGCGAGTAGAACACAAGAGTTGGTTTCTTCCTGTCGTACCATTGACCAGCGAAAAGATTATGTGTAGAGTCGCGCCCGATCGAGACACCCTCCAATTTTGGGCAGTATGTAAAAAGCACCTTAAATTGGCCGCTCTCAAGGGCATGCACGGGTGGATTTCTATCTGAGCACAGATCTATTTCTTCACTACTAAACGCAGGTGAGCTCCCAAGGATGGCTGATATTAATACCACAAAGAATAAAGCAGAGTTAAACATACTAATATCGGCCCGGAGTTGTCAATGAGAAGCTCAAATCAAATCACTACATCAGCACAGAAACAGAGCACAGCTGACGTAAGTATCTACTTGATTTGCATCGTAGCGCTATCTTCATGTTATGGCAATCTAAATACCGTCACACAGCTGGCTCAATACATCCCAGCAGTAGGCTCCATATCACTGGCATTGCTGCTCTTCTTAACCGGCAAGGTTAAGTATCTTCAAAAGTCTGCGACAAAGTCCATCCTAGCCGGTGCAGCTATAACATTGTCGGCATTAATAGGCTCTGCCGTATCACAAGACGCCCAAAGTTGCTTGTACGCACTTGTGTTTTTTTTGGCATGGATATCTATAGTTGTAATACTTCAATACTACACAATACCTCAGATATTACGCAGCTTTGCTTACGGCGGCGTTATATCCGTGTTCCTATATCTAATGCTTTCAGGTTTCAAAATCGAAGGTGCGCTTTCAGCAACTGGCAACTCCATTACAATTGACGACCGGTCTAGCGGCCCCTATTTAACACATCCAAATCTCATAGCGCATATCATGGCGACATTCGCCATACTTGCCGTACTACTAGCCCCATCTGAAAAAACTAGCGTGAAAATCATCTTTTACGCCACTGCGGTAATTGCTTTTTTAATAATTTTATCTACTTCATCGCGCGGCGGACTCGTAGCACTAGTATGCGCCCTCTCGATTGGCATATTCATTACGTACCGAGGAAACATCAAGTACCTATTTTTTATTTTTGCTACCATTATAGCTGCCTGCACATATATCGCACTATTTCAGAGTGAATACATTGATCGCCTTTCGTTGATCATGGACCTCAACAGTGCACAGCGAGGGCTCGACAGCGGATTTTCGGGGCGGCAAGAATTGTGGCAAACGGTATTCTCTCAATTCTTCACCTCTAATATTCCATTTTTATGGGGTGGTGGATTTCGAAACACATGGCTAAGCACTTACATTTCCGCCGTAGACAACGGCTACATCGTAGCAATTGCAGAAGCGGGGTTCATATCCCTTCTAATCATTATTAGCCGATTAATATTTGTTGCACTAAAGTCTGCCAAAAGACTCAAGAACTCCCCCAACACAATGGACGCCGCGATAGTCGGATTGGTCGCATTCATTCTCATCGAATCTATTATTGCAAGGTACTTACTCGCAATTGGAAACCCCGCATCCCTCATCATTTTGATTCTGATAGTCGCAGGACCAAAAGGCTATATCACTTTCAAAAAAGCACAGAAATAGCTAACCAAACCGCCACTCGACTTACTTAACTAACATACCTCCCCAAAAGTAAGTCGAGCTGGCGGTAATAGCTACTTTCAGCGGCGCACCGGTTGTCCCTCGGACTGACATTGCCAGTATCCATGCAATCCCGAATGTATCAAGCTACGGCACGCTCATGAATTTTAATTTCGCGAGCAGCCTTACTGCCAAATTCAGATGTAAGGATGGTACTTCAGCACTGCTCTACGCCCCTCTGCTTCTCTCAACACATGCGCTGGCCCACCAACATAACGGGTTAATAGCACTCCATGCAGCCAACTGTCAGAGACCATTTTTCAATAGTTTCACCATGCGAGCAGCGATGGGAAGTCCGCCGTCTGTTGCTGGGTTGGGATGGATCAAGTCCGCGCTGTACCAGTTCCGCGCACTGCTTGATGCATAGTCCGCTGGATCAATGCCGTAGTCCTGCTGGAGATCGCAGAATGCAACGTTCAACCTTGCGCAAAGTTCGCGAACGACAGACGCATAGGCCGCCATTTTCACGTTGTTGCTGCGCTGGTTTTCCGCCGGCATCAATACCGCAATGTCAGCTAACGGCAGCGCCAAGCGCACATTGGCGATAATGGTTTCGATATACCCGCCCACCACCCACGGCGCTGTTGATCCGGTCTGGTCGTTGGTAGCGAGCATGATCGACACCAAGTTAGGATCAAGCGCCGTCATGCTTGCTTTCCAGGTCGCCGTCGCCGTCTGCGTGGCCCATTGCGCAGCGCTGGACCCGGTCGCACCCAGCTTGTGGACGCGATGCCCGGTCGCCTTCTGCGCGTCAATTCCGTACAGCGTGCAGGTGCCTGTTGCGGGTCTAACCCATAGGTTGAAGCCTGTAGCTGGAACGGTCAGGGTGGCGACCGTAACACCAGAACCTACAGACAAGTCTACTGGGGACCAGATGGTGCCACCGTCAGTAGAGTACTCGACGGTGGCCGCAGCGGTCAGCGCGTAGAGTTGTACTGCTGATAGTCCCGCAGGAAGACCGTTAACCCGGTACTGGTTGGCAACGTTCGAGCTAGCCACCGAGCAGATATCAGGGCCGGGCGCGGTTGCATAGGCCGACGTCCATGTACCGGTAACCGTAATGGTCAATCCCAGCCAATTCTGCCCGTTGATGTTGCCAGATCCGGCGTCCGGGTTGCCGAAGCCTACCCAGCCTGGGCCGCCGTCGCCAAATCGCCCCTGCATGTATGTGGCAAACGGCTGAGTCCAGCGTACCGGGAGGTGCGTGTAGCTGTCGCCAATGTGCGCGGTCTTGAGTTGCTTGGTGATGGTCGAGCCGAACAGGATGCCGGTCAGGCGCTTTTGTGTTTCCCGCAAGGTGCTCTCACCGAATACCGACAGGCGCTTCCGCTCAATCGCCGCCTGGTCATCGGCATAGCAGTCGTCGAATAGCATCGGGGCGGTGTCGCCGACAAATATTCCGCGAGCGCAGATCTCGATAGGTGTTGCCCCGACCGTTTGCCCGTTGAGGATTCGCACCTGTATAAACTTGACCGCGTCCAGCATGGTCTGGTCGACAGTCAGGGTCTTGCGGATCTCCTGAACCATGGCAGATGACCATGTGTAGCTGACGTTGGACGGGTCACCAACGGTGGCGCCTGCGGCATCGCGACCAAAGACTGAAAAGTTGATCGACTGTGCCGAGTAGACAACAAGCGAGACAGTCACCTTCATGCCAAGCCTGAGGCCGAGTCGGCGGGCGTCGACGTTGAAGTCATGCTGGCCCGCCCCGGTTGGCACCATCGCTCGCGACAACGCTATTGAGCAGCTTGAAACGCTACACAAGTCTGCCGTTGAGCGAGAAGAGGCCGCCGCCAAACTGCTGGCTCAGCAGAAAGAACTCGACGAGCTGCGCGAGAAGCAGCGCATCGCCGACGCGGAAGCAGAGGAGTTGCGCAAGCAACGCGCCGAAGAAGACCGCAAGCGCTTGAAGCAGCAGCAGGACGAGCTGGACCAGCAGCGCCGCGACATGGAGGCACAGCAACGCCAGCAGCGTGAGCAGCAGGAAGAGCAACAGCGCCAGCAGCGCGAACGCGATGCACAGTATCAGCGTGACCAGGAAGAGCTGGCCCGCCTGCGCGCCCAAGCTACCGCGCCGGCCCCAATCGCTACTGCGGCTGAGCCCATGGTCGCAGAGAAGGTCGAAGTCGCACACGTCAGCGCACATGCGATTGCGGCTGAATCCGACGACGTGACTACGACCGCGCCATCGGTTGACGACATTGTCGAGGTTGTAGCCCTGGGCTTCGACGTCGACCTCGACACTGCTCGCGCCTGGCTTCGCGCCATCCGCTTCTAACCACCCTTTCCATCTAACGGCCGACCTACTCCTTGTCGGCCACGGAGAGCGCTATGACCGATTCAGACACCCCAACACCAACCGGACTTGCCACGTACCACGATCCATCGCACAACGCGGCAGCGCTCATCCTCGATCCAGGCACCATGAAGTCGATGAGCGACCTCGCACTGATGATGTCGAAGGGCGTGACAACAGTCCCCAAGCACCTGAAGGGCAATCAAGCTGACTGCATGGCGGTAGTGCTACAAGCAATGCAGTGGCAGATGAATCCATTTGCTGTTGCGCAGAAGACGTTCATCGTCAACGGCGGAGCATTGAGCTATGAGGCGCAACTCGTCAACGCAGTGATCACCGCCAAGGCTCCAGTCAAGGGTCGTTTGAACTTCGAGTGGTTCGGCAGCTGGGAAAACGTCATCGGGAAGATGCGCGAAGTCACCAGCAAGACCAAGAAGGACGAGGACACTGGCGAGTTCAAGAAGTACCGCGTTCCGGCCTGGAGCTTTGATGACGAGAAAGGTCTCGGGATCAGGGTCTGGGCAACCTTCAAGGGCGAAGATGAGCCACGCATTCTGGAGCTTCTGCTCACCCAGGTCCGCACGCGGAACTCGACGCTTTGGGCGGAAGATCCCAAGCAGCAGATTGCCTACTTGGTAACAAAAAAATGGGCGCGACTCTTCTGCCCTGACGTCATCCTCGGCGTTTATACACCTGATGAGTTCGAAGACTCGTACGGCGGCGAAATCGATATCACCCCTGCGAAGCAGGCTTCAAATACCGCTGCCGCTGCCGGTGTGTCGTTCGGCCCGAAATCCCCGTCGCCGGAGATTGATGGAGTATTCGCAGACCTTTTGGTCGTCGCGAGGCAGCAGGACATCGAAGCCTATGCGACAGCCTGGGCAGGTCTCAAGCCCAAGCAGCGCGCGGCGATCGGTCTGGAATGCCACGAAGCGCTCAAGAACATGGCGGCAACCGTTGATGGCGACTTTACCGATATGACTGGCACCAACGACGACCTGTCTCGGGTCGAGGAAGCGGCGTAGTGAGAACGGAACTTCAGGGCACTGAAAAGTGGCATGCAGACCGATCTGGCCGAGTGACAGCCAGCCGGTTTAAAGATGTGATTGCCTGGGGGAAGCCTGACAAAAATGGGAAGCGTGAGCCTATGGGGGCGCGCACCTCATACATGCGCGAACTGTGCTTCGAGCGGTTGGCAAAGAAGTCCAAGCACAACGTCAGCAGCGCTTCCATGAAGTGGGGCCACACCGAAGAACAGAAGGCTCAGGACGCCTACGAAATGTTGACCGGCAACATCGTCATACCGTCAGAGTTCATCGTCCACCCGAAGTACGACTGGCTCGGCTGCTCGCCAGACGGCCTGATCAGCGATGACGGGGGCACCGAGTCAAAGTGCCCCTTCAATGAGGCGATACACGTCAGGACTTGGCTCGAAGGCATGCCCGAGGAACACATGCCGCAGGTCCAGGGCTGCATGTTCGTTACTCGTCAAGATGAAGAGTGCCAGCTCTACATCGAGACGGTTTACCGCGACGAAGACTACATCGCCAACCTGCACAAAGAGCTGGTCCAGTTCAACCTGGAACTGAATCGCATGGTTGATGAGGTCGCGGACAAAGCTCGCGCGCAAGCCCATCGGTTAGGAGCGTGATCGTGAACGCCACCGAACTCCAGCAAGCCATCGCCCAGTTCGAAGCCTCCGGCGGCCAGGTGCTGGTCGTCGCGGATTCATTCAGGGCCTATCCAGACCCATTGCATGTTTCCGTGCCACCGGTTGACGCCGCTCTGGTCGATGCCATCCGTGGCTTCACCGATGTCGGGGTCTGCGCCGCGGCAAAGGCCCTGGGCAAGTCGACCCGCACCATCAACTACATCGCCAGCCTGTACGGCATCAAGTTCGCCACGACCACTGCGGCCACGCTCGACGAGCAGCGCAAGGCTGAGGCGAAGTTGGTACCGCGGATCCGCCGGCTGGCCCAGGCCAACATGAGCCAGATCGCCATCGCCGAGCAGGTTGGCATCAGTCGCATGACCCTGCGCCGCATCGCCCGCTTCCACGGCCTCACCCTCAATTCAAGAGCATCCTGATATGGACCCAGCATTCGAAGAGGCCGCGAAGCGGCAAAGCGGACTGGAGGCGGCGAAAGCTGCCTTCTTCGCATCTGGGGGTCAGGCTCAGCTGATCCCAACTGGCATTGGCAAGGACAGCCCCGGTGCGGTGCAGGTGCCAAAGCCGGCTTACGGTTACCGCAACATCGAGGCGCCAAAGAGCAAACGCGGTCGACTCATCAGCGATGAGGAAAAAGCCGCTCTGGCCGCACAGTTAAAGGAGTGCAAGGCGGCCGGCATGACGCGGTACAAGGCCAGCAAGCACCTCGGCATCAGCGAAACGCTATGCCGCCGACTGATCGCCGATTACTCGCTCGACTTCCCGGTATCAGCCTGATGCGCAGAATGGCACGCGTGCAACAACGCAAACGACAAGCCTGGCTGGCATTGCCGGCCAGCGGCATAGAAGAGGTATCCCATGGCAGCGGCGCAGAAAGATCGATCAGCAAAGACCGCGGCGAGGCGAAAGACTCGCGGCGAGGAAGAAATCCGGCTGCACTGCATGGCCGGCACCCGGCAGGCACTGGCTGAGCTGATGGCCTGGAGCGGCATCGAGGAACAGGGCGAGGCCATCACGCTGATGATTCATCATCTTCATGGATTAGGGCCTCAAAAGTCCGCGCCGCTGCTGACCCCGCCGCGACACGAATACGTAATACCCGAAAACGTGTCGCGCAAACTTGAGCTCGCCTACAACCGCGAAGCCCTGCGCATCTGCCACGACGACTGATCAACATCACATGCTGCTGATGATCTCGCGAGCAATGTTGGTGACATCAACTTTTGCATCTTCGCGATCACGCCACACACGGCCCCTGTCTGGCAGTTCGGTAGAATTACCATCAATTTGCAACTGGGCAGTAAAGCCCTTTGGTTGTTCATCAAAGCGAATCTGGATGATGCGTCCTTTGTAAGCGTCTCTGAAGCTTGAGTGCAGCATTTAGATCTCCTTTCGACCGACATTTGTATCCCCCGCAATGCCCCAACCCAGCCTAACTAGCTATTGAGGAGCTCAGGAAAGGACGAGGGCAGCGATGTTTTTCAAAAGCTGCAACCAAGAAACGATTTCATTTCCAGACTTCACAAGCCAATCTTTAAGTGCAAATTTCTCGTTCTCATTAACCTCGCCATTCTTGGCAAAAGCCTCAAGTACTTCGGTGAGGTATTCCGGGGGGGTGTCAGCAGGCAACCCCAGCAACGCAATAGTCCGATCTACATTTTTAACGCCTGCTGCAATTTTCGCTGACGAGAAGTCGTTTCTATTGCCTTTGACAATAACCCCGTCTCCGTCCGAGATAATTACCGCCCCTGGAAACTTATTATCGTCGCCATCTACATTGATTGCTGTTGCCATTAGATTGCTCCGTGACAGTGCTTGAATTTTTTCCCCGCCCCACAAGGGCAAGGTTGGTTTCGGGTTGGCTTCACTGCTCGAGTCGGGGAACGAACATTGACGAGAAGATTCGGAAAGACGTTTCCCGAGCATCTGGTCATGTCAATTCCGACGTCCCACTCACCGTCAATTTCAAGATGTAGAGAGTTTGAATCGCAGTTAACCATTTCAACCGCTTTCCTCATGATCAACACTCCAGCAGATGATTGGGGTGGGGCTCAAGTGAAATCAAATCCCCCTAACGCCATCAACACATTACGCCAGCAGCGACCGCTGTGAGAAGCGTATCGATACGACTTAATCAGTAATGGCTTTCCCCACTTCAACGAATCACGCCACCCGGCGAGGATCAACAATGCCTACAGCAATCGATTTGTTCGCTGGTCTCGGCGGATGGTCTACCGGCGCACGCAATGCCGGGATCGACGTTTTATGGGCCGCCAATCACTGGCCGGTCGCGGTTGAGTGGCACAGCGCCAACCATCCGGACGCCATTCACATTTGCCAAGATCTGCACCAGGCGGATTGGTCGAAGGTTCCGACCCACGACATCATGCTGGCCTCGCCTTGCTGCCAGGGTCACTCGAAAGCGCGCGGCAAGAAATCAGGGAACGCCCAGCATGATGCATCGCGGTCCACCGCTTGGGCGGTTGTGTCGGCTGCTGAATTCCATCGGCCGGAAGTGGTTCTGGTCGAGAACGTCGAAGAGTTCACGGACTGGGCTTTGTATCCAGCCTGGTCGCAGGCAATGGCAGCGCTCGGCTACATGATCGCACCCCATGTCGTTGATTGCGCCGATCTCGGCGTACCACAGCACCGCGTGCGCCTGTTTCTGGTTTGCACCCGGAGCAAAGCACCGCTCAATCTTCAACTTCACCAGCGCCGGCATGTGCCAGCCTCATCCTTCATCGATTTCGACGCGGGCAAGTGGAGCAAAGTCGTGAAGCCTGGTCGCGCTGAGTCGACCCTGCTCCGCGTAAAAAATGGCCGCGAACGCTTCGGTGATCGATTCATCATGCCCTACTACGGATCGGGATCTGGCCTGACTGGTCGCTGCCTGAATCGACCGATCGGCACTATCACCACGCTTGACCGGTGGGCCCTGGTGCGTGGTGACGAAATGCGGATGCTTTCGGCGAACGAGGCTCTTGCCGCGATGTCGTTCCCGGCCGACACGAAGCGCCCGGATAATCACCGGCTGACCATGCATATGGCTGGCAACGCGGTGCCACCGCTGGCCGGGCAAAGAATCATCGAAGCTTTGGAATCGGCAGCTTGATTGAAAGCTAAGTTAATCCTCTATATTGAATTTTTTCTTGAGTTCTTGGTAAACGACCATGTACTCAAAAAAAACTTGTTTGCTTATTTTTTTTGTGACGGCCCACTGAACAATAACTCGATCGATATGGAGAATATGATTTCTTTCGATCACGATTTCTTCAAAAAAAAGCCGCGAGCCCATCACCGCAGCCTCGTAATTGTTCCAGCCATTCGCGCGGATGTTATTCAGCAGCGTCCGCCTGCCGTTTTCGAACTCATTTTTGGGCAATCGCTTGGCGATTCGCAGTAAATCCAGTCCCAAGTCTTTTCGAATGATCTTCATGCATTGATCAAACTCGTCGCCTCGAAAAAAATCGCCTAGCGCTCCCATCATAAGCTCCTTGTTCGATGATCGATGAACTGTAGCTGATCCCTCGCCCCCCCTCCACCGCCCCGGAATAGGACGCTCCATGCCCACAGAAAACAAACCGGCAGGCACGTTCATCGTGCTTAGCCTGAAGCATACACACCGCTGCCACAAAGCAATCACCCTCTGGCGGTCAGATGACAGCGGCTACTGCTGGATGCTGAGCAGCGCCGGACACTACGAAGAAGATCGAGTGCTCGAGCACCTTGGCTACTACAACAGCGGCTGCGCAAACGTCGCGGTACCTGCTGACCTGGTGGAACGGCTTTCCTGTGAGGTTGAGTACGACACCAAGGAGTTTGGGATTTGCCTGCCAAACAACGCTGACACCTGGGCCCAACTGCTGGCCTGCGTGATCCGCCCCACCGATTACGAGCCAAAACCGGAGTATCGCGGCTGCCGCTATTCGGAAAACAGCATGTGGATGACGCGTAAACGTTGCGAGCACGTCAACCAGGCGATCCGCATCATCGCCGACCACGGCCGCCGGTTCTTCTATAGTCAGACGGCGAATCGCTACGCCAGCATGGAAGTCGACGCCCGCGGCAAGGTCTGGTTTATCGACGACTACAGCGGCAAGCGCATATTCACGCATGAAACGGTATGGGGCGGGCGGTGGCGCGGTTTCACCCATGGCGGCACGCTGAAGGATGTGGTTAAAGCATTCCGGGATTACATCTGCACCGGCAATCAGCTGCACCCCGGCTATCTGGGTCCTGAACGGTTCAACGACAGCAACATCTGGGGTTACGACGAGGAAGGCATGCGCGCGGTGCGTGAGCAGGCCGGCGCCCTTCCCGTCTTCCGTCAACCCGTCGCGGAGGCAGCATGAAGCGCCTCATCCGCCGCAAGTTCGAAGCCTGGCTGATCCTGTTGGCAGCGAAGATCCTGATCGACCGCAACGTCCAACGCGCCGCGGTCGTATCGCGCCGCGACAACAACGACATGTGGGGCATGGCCGAACAACTCGAAGCCATCGCCAAGCGCATCAGTAAGAACTACCCGTAACTCCCTCCCCCTTCAAAGTCAGCCGCTATAGCGGCAAGGACGAAGTCATGCCTGAAGAAAAGATAACGTTCGTGAACGGCGAGCCGGCGAAGTGCGGCTGCCAGATGGAGTTCAGCTCTGGCGGCGGCGAATATTCCGACGTTCTCTACGTGATGCCTTGCCAGAACCACAGTCCGAAGTCGTTTGGCCCCGTCGAAGTGAAGCGCGACAAGGACGGCTGGTGGTGGCACCCGGGCATCCCTGAATTCGATGGCGGCGAAGATCCGGCGCCGTACAGGGCCTGGGTAGCAGAACAAGGGTTAGAGGTGAAAGGCTGGCACTCGGGAGACGAGACCTACGACCTTCCAGAAGAGGATGCCGCGTGCACCGCCTGGAATCCCGAGTCACCAGGGCCCGAGTGGTTCCTGATGGGGATCTTTGATACAGAGGACGGCCCGTATGTGCAGTGGGCACGCCGCGAGGTGACGCCATGAGCCGCAGCGGATACAGCGATGATTGCGGAGGATGGGATCTGATCTGCTGGAGGGGCGCCGTGAAGTCGGCGCTCAATGGCAAGCGCGGACAGGCGTTCCTGCTCGAGCTAAAAGACGCGATGGATGCCATGCCTGACAAGCGGCTGGTGACGGACACCCTCGAAGCCGATGGCCAGTTCTGCACGCTTGGTGTCCTGGGCGCCAAGCGCGGAATCGAGATGAGCAGTATCGATTCCCACTGCCGCGAGAGCGTTTCGCAAGCCTTCGGTATCGCCGAGGCGATGGCCGCAGAAATCGTGTTCGAGAACGACGAGCATCCCGGCGACTATGAGATGCAGGCTGATGGTCGCGGAAAGTGGGTCGCTGAATCACCTGAGCGCCGGTGGCAGCGGATGCGCAATTGGGTTGAGTCAAACATAAACCAGGTGACGCCATGATCCTCCTACCAATAGCAGCGCCGCTCTACATGCTATGGCACATCTACAAGGGGCCGTGGCGATGAACAGAGTGGTCAGCGTCCGCACCGAGGAGCTGGCCGGCCCGGCGCTGCACTGGGCAATCGAAACCATCGAGGGCAGTCCGCAGCCCGCCGCCGGACAGTTACAACTCTTCGCCCAGATCGACGCCGAGCAACTCATCGAGAAGTACGGCGTGTGGGTCGAGCGCGGTTACCACTACGCATGGCTCGCCGCTACAGACCGCGAGCCATGGCACCGCATGGACGGCGAAACCCGAACCATCGCCGTGTTCCGCGCAGTGGTCTGGGCCAAACTCGGCAAAACCGTCAGCGTGCCCGCCGAACACATCCAGCTGTAACCCCCACAACTCAACCAGCCTGCCGGTGAACGGCGGGCGAGGACTTCGCATGCTCGAAACTATCGAGGTGTCGCGCGTGAAGCGCTTCGCCGCAAACACGGCTGGCCGGGATTTCGCGGTCGGCGACATTCATGGGCACTTCACCAGGCTACAGGCCGCGCTTGATGCTGCCGGGTTCGATCCGTCGGCGGATCGCCTGTTCAGTGTCGGCGATCTGGTCGACCGCGGGCCGGAGTGCCGCGACGTGCTCGCCTGGCTGGACAAGCCATGGTTCCACCCGGTGCGCGGCAACCATGACGACTACGTGGTCCGCTTCGACACCTGCGATGCGGAGAACTGGGTCTACAACGGGGGGTCATGGTTCGCCGGGTTGTCGCTGTTCGAGCAGAAAGAGTTCGCCGTGCAGTTCGCCGAGTTGCCGATCGCCATCGAGGTCGAGACGCCGGGCGGGCTGGTCGGGATCGTTCACGCCGATTGCCCGGTGCCGTCATGGGATCAGCTGCGCGCCGAGCTGGAGTCGCCAGAGAGCAACAAGCGGTTAAAGCTGGTGCAGAACAGCTGCATGTGGTCGCGCAGCCGTATTCAGGACGGCGAGACGTGCGACGTTGAAGGTCTGCGCGCCTTGGTAGTTGGCCACACCCCGCTGCGCCAACCGGCCGTGCTCGGGAACGTCCACTACATCGACACAGCCGGATGGATGGACGGCCACTTCACCCTACTGAATCTCGCCACGCTTCAGTGCACACCACCAATCAATCCCGAGCTCAGTCACGACTGGGACTAATCACCTTCTGCCGCCAAGCGCGGTACGGAGCACTTATGTCTGCAGAACTAGCGCAGGCGCCCTCCCGGCCCCGGCGCGAAAGCATCCTCCCTCGTTTCATCCGTGCCGGTGCTGCGCCCATCTACTTGGGTATGTGCCGCGCCGAGTTCGACAAAACCGTGCGCCCTTATGTCAGCGAGTTCCCCATCGGCGAGCGCGGTGTCGGCTTCGACCGGCAGGAGCTGGATGACTGGGCAACGGCGTACGTCGAGGCCAAAGCAATTGATAAAAAACGCGCCCCGGAGCAACAATTGCCCCGCAGCGAGCGCCTGAAAGGAGATAAATCATGGCGCGAAAATCGATCACAGGCCTCTCCGAGAGGAAAGGCATCTGGCATATCGACAAGAAAATCAACGGAGAACGACTTTACGAAAGCACTGGAACTGGTGACCGGGAAGAAGCGGAACGCTACCTGATCTTCAGGCTGGAGCAGATCCGCCAGCAGAAGGTGTACGGCGTAAAGAAGGTCAGGATCTGGCGGGAGGCGGCGACTCGCTTCCTGCTGGAGTTCAAAGACCAGCCTTCAATCAAGCTTTCGGCGCACCACCTTTCTCAGCTGGACCCGTTCATAGGCGACATGCCGCTGACCCACATTGATGACCAGGCCCTGGTGCCATTCATCAAGGACAGGTTGGCAACCAAGAAGCTGGCGGACGGGGCGGTAAAGAAAGGTGTCAGCAACAGAACGGTGAATATCTCGATCGAGCGTGTGGTTCGGGTTTTATCTTTGTGTGCCAGGAAGTGGCGCGACGATGAGCGCAGGCCGTGGCTGGATAGCGTGCCGATGCTCACGAAGCTGGAAGAGAAGAAGTCGAGCCGCAAGCCGTACCCGATGTCATGGCAGGAGCAGTCGATTCTATTTGCGGAATTGCCGGCTCACCTACAAACGATGGCGCTGTTCAAGGTGAACACCGGCACCCGGGAGCAGGAAGTCTGCAAGCTGCGATGGGATTGGGAGATTTCGGTACCGGAACTCGGGACCAGTGTATTTCTGATACCGGCTGATTTTGGCGGGAGACACGAACGGTCCGGAGTGAAAAACGGTGATGAGCGACTGGTCGTGCTCAACAACGTGGCGAAGTCGATCATCGACAAGCAGCGGGGCCAGAGCAAGGAATGGGTTTTCCCTTACAACGGCAACGCGATTCACCGGATGAATGACTCGGCTTGGAAGAAGGCGCGGGTGAGAGCGGCGAAACTCTGGCAGGAGGAAAACCTTCGCCCCGCTCACCCAGGTTATGCATCCATCAGGATTCATGACCTCAAACACACATTTGGCCGTCGGCTACGCGCAGCAGGCGTCACCGAGGAAGACCGCAAGGCACTTCTGGGCCACAAGAACGGCAGCATCACCAGTCACTATTCGGGCGCTGAGCTCGAACATCTGATTGAAGCTGCGAACATGGTATCAGCAACCGATTCGCGCGGACCGGTCCTGACAATCTTGAAGAGGAAACAGGCGTGAAAAATCGAGAAGTCACGCAAAAGTCACGCACATGAAAAAGCCCAACTCGCGAAATCTGGGCTAAGTCATTGAAAAATATGGTCGGGACGGAGTGATTCGAACACTCGACCCCTAGCACCCCATGCTAGTGCGCTACCGGACTGCGCTACGCCCCGACTAGGCGTGAAACCTGTTCCTCATCTCGAGGAACGCTCAAGAATATATCGCAAGCTTTTGAAAACTGGAAGTATTTAAAAGCAGGAATTTATTTCTTGAGTACCACCAGAACATCTTCGAGCTCGGCGATCATCTGGCGGATCATTTGCTTGTATTGGGTGGTGTCGTCTTTGGCTTCATCGCCGGACAAGCGCAGGCGCGCTCCGCCGATGGTGAACCCCTGATCGTAAAGAAGCGCGCGGATCTGCCGGATCATCAGCACGTCCTGGCGCTGATAATACCGGCGGTTTCCGCGGCGTTTGACAGGGTTGAGTTGAGGAAACTCCTGCTCCCAGTAGCGCAGCACGTGTGGTTTTACCGCACACAGCTCGCTGACTTCACCAATGGTGAAGTAGCGTTTGCCCGGGATGACGGGGAGCTCGTCGTTATGACTTGGTTCCAGCATAAGCCTCAACTCGGGCCTTCAACTTCTGCCCTGGACGAAAGGTGACCACACGGCGAGCCGTGATCGGGATTTCTTCCCCCGTTTTCGGATTGCGGCCAGGCCGCTGGCGTTTGTCCCGAAGGTCGAAATTGCCGAAACCGGACAATTTGACTTGTTCGTTGTCTTCGAGAGCGTGCCTGATTTCTTCAAAAAACAGTTCGACCAATTCCTTGGCCTCCCGTTTGTTCAGGCCCAGCTCTTCATACAGACGTTCCGCCATCTCAGCTTTCGTCAGAGCCCCCATACGTCACTTCCTTAACGTGGCGTTCAACCTTTGTTCGAGCGAGGTGAGGATGTTTTGCGTTGCGGTATTCACCTCATCGTCATTAAGAGTGCGCGATGGATGCTGCCAGGTCAAGCCGACTGCAAGGCTTTTTCTATCAGGATCAATGCCTTTACCCTGATACACGTCAAATAGCCTGAGGTCTGTCAGCCATTCGCCTGCATTTTCACGGATTACATCCAGTACAGCCGTGGCTGCAACGTCTTTGTGCGCAATCAGTGCAAGGTCACGACGCACTTCAGGAAAGCGCGATAACTCGTGGAATTTTGGCATTTTGCCCGACGCGACTTCCGCCAGAACCAACTCGAAGACGAAGACCGGACGGTCGAGACCGAGGGTTTTCGACAACTCAGGATGGATCGCGCCAATGAAGCCGACCAGGCGACCGTCACGCTCGATGCGCGCGGTTTGACCCGGGTGCAACGCTGGGTGCTTGCCCGGCACGAAAGTGAACGCATCCAGGGCACCGGCAAAACCCAGAACCGCTTCCACGTCTGCCTTGACGTCGAAGAAGTCGACGGTATCGCGACCCTGCGCCCAGCCTTCCGGCAGGCGACTACCGCAAACAACACCCGCCAACATCGGCTCTTGCTTCAGACCTTCAAGCTGGCCAACGAAACGCAGGCCGCTTTCGAACAGACGCACGCGATCCTGCTGACGGTTCAGGTTGTGCTGAAGCGCCTTGACCAGACCTGGCCACAGCGACGAACGCATGGCGGCCATGTCATTGGAGATCGGATTGGCCAGCAGCAACGGCTCAACACCCGGATTAAACAGTTCGAACTGTTTCGGATCGATGAAGCTGTAGGTAATTGCTTCCTGATAACCACGAGCAACAAGCAGGCGGCGCAGTTCAGGCAAATCGCTACGGGCTTCTGCCTTGGCTTGCGGCGCGAGACGCGCTTGCGGATAACGAACAGGCAAACGGTTGTAGCCGTACAGGCGTGCCAGCTCTTCGATCAGGTCGACTTCCAGGCTGATATCGAAGCGATGGCTCGGTACATCCACACGCCACTGCCCTGCCCCGTCGGCAGTAATGGTCAGGCCCAAGGCATTGAGCAGACACTCCACTTCGGCCGAATCCATTTCCATACCCAGCATCTGGGTAATGCGCTGGGCACGCAGGGTGATCGGAGCAATTTTCGGCAGGTGTTGTTCGCTGACGGTCTCGATGATCGGACCCGCTTCACCGCCGGTGATTTCCAGCAGCAAGCCAGTCGCGCGCTCCATGGCTTCGCGGGCCAGTTGCCAGTCCACACCGCGCTCATAGCGATGGGATGCATCGGTGTGCAGGCCATAGGAACGGGCCTTGCCTGCTACGGCGATCTGGTCGAAGAAGGCGCTTTCCAGGAACACATCACGGGTGGTCGCGGAAACACCGCTGTGCTCGCCACCCATGACGCCGGCGATTGCCAGTGCGCGGGAGTGGTCGGCAATCACCAGCGTATCGCTACGCAGGCTGACTTCCTGACCGTCGAGCAGCACCAGCTTCTCACCCTCTTCGGCCATGCGCACACGGATGCCACCGTTGATTTCGGCGAGATCGAAGGCGTGCAGCGGCTGACCCAGTTCCAGCATCACGTAGTTGGTGATGTCGACGGCAGCATCGATGCTGCGCACATCTGCACGACGCAGGCGCTCAACCATCCACAGTGGCGTAGGCTTGGACAGGTCGACGTTACGAATCACACGACCGAGGTAGCGCGGGCATGCGGCGGGCGCCAGCACTTCTACCGAACGCACTTCATCGTGCGCGGCAGGAACCGAAGCCACGACCGGGCGGACCACCGCAGCGGCGTACAGTGCACCAACTTCACGGGCCAGACCGGCCAGGGACAGGCAGTCACCACGGTTCGGGGTCAGATCGACCTCGATGCTGGCGTCTTCCAGGTCCAGATAAACGCGGAAATCCTTACCTACCGGCGCATCGACCGGCAGCTCCATCAGACCGTCATGACCTTCACCGACCTGCAGCTCGGATTGCGAGCACAGCATGCCGTTGGACTCAACGCCCCGCAGCTTGGCCTTCTTGATCTTGAAGTCGCCTGGCAGCTCGGCGCCGATCATGGCGAAAGGAATCTTCAGGCCCGGGCGCACGTTGGGCGCACCGCAAACAACCTGGAAGGTTTCCGAACCGTTGCTGACCTGGCACACGCGCAGTTTGTCGGCATCCGGGTGCTGCTCGGTGCTCAGCACCTCGCCAACGACCACGCCACTGAAAACACCGGCGGCCGGCGTAACGCTATCGACCTCAAGACCGGCCATCGACAGACGGGCAACCAGCTCGTCGCGACTTACCTGCGGGCTAACCCAGCCACGCAGCCATTGTTCACTGAATTTCATCCTGCTCTCCTAAGAATTCGTTACGACTAGCGAAATTGCGCGAGGAACCGCAAGTCGTTGTCGAAGAACAGACGCAAGTCGTTCACGCCGTAACGCAGCATGGCCAGACGCTCTACGCCCATGCCGAAGGCAAAGCCCGAGAACTCTTCCGGGTCGATCCCGGACATGCGCAGCACGTTCGGGTGAACCATGCCGCAGCCCATCACTTCCAGCCAGCCGGTCTGCTTGCAGACGCGGCAGCCTTTACCGCTGCACATCACGCATTCCATATCGACTTCAGCGGATGGCTCGGTGAACGGGAAGTACGAAGGACGGAAACGCACCGCCAGTTCCTTTTCGAAGAACACCCGCAGGAACTCTTCGATGGTGCCTTTGAGGTCGGCGAAATTGATGTCGCGATCGATCAGCAAGCCTTCGACCTGGTGGAACATCGGCGAGTGGGTGATATCGGAGTCGCTGCGGTATACACGGCCTGGACAGACGATGCGGATCGGCGGCTGTTTCGACTCCATGGTGCGGACCTGTACCGGCGAGGTATGGGTGCGCAACAGCATGTTCGCATTGAAATAGAAGGTGTCATGCATCGACCGGGCCGGGTGATGGCCTGGGATGTTGAGCGCTTCGAAGTTGTGATAGTCGTCTTCGACCTCCGGGCCTTCGGCGATGCCGTAGCCAATACGGGTGAAGAACTGTTCGACGCGTTCCAGAGTGCGGGTAACCGGATGCAGACCACCGGAGGTCTGACCACGGCCAGGCAGGGTCACGTCAATGGACTCGGCAGAGAGTTTGGCAGCCAGATCGGCTTCTTCAAACAATGCCTTGCGCGCATTAAGGACCTCTGTGACACGCTCCTTGGCAACGTTGATCAGCGCACCGACCTGCGGACGCTCTTCTGCCGGCAAATTCCCCAGGGTCTTCATCACCTGAGTCAATTCACCCTTCTTGCCAAGGTAGTGAACCCGGATTTGCTCCAGGGCATTGATATCTTCAGCGCTTTGCACAGCCTCTAGTGCTTGAGAGACGAGCGCATCCAGGTTTTCCATGTACAGACTCCAGATACAAAATAGGGGAAGAGCTTGAAGGCTCTTCCCCTATTTATGACGTTTAACACCTGGCCCCACAGATGCGAGGCCGGGTGACTGTCGGGGGTACTTAAGCCAAGGTGGCTTTAGCTTTCTCGACAATCGCAGCAAACGCCGCTTTTTCGTTCACTGCCAGATCAGCCAGAACCTTACGGTCGATCTCGATGGACGCTTTTTTCAGGCCGGCGATGAAACGGCTGTAGGACAGACCGTTGATACGAGCACCAGCGTTGATACGAGCGATCCACAGAGCGCGGAACTGACGTTTTTTCTGACGACGGTCACGGTAGGCGTATTGGCCTGCCTTGATTACCGCTTGCTTGGCAACACGGAATACGCGGGAGCGTGCGCCGTAGTAGCCTTTAGCAAGTTTCAGAATTTTTTTGTGACGCTTACGGGCAATGACGCCACGCTTTACACGAGCCATGAGTTACTTCCTCTATTCTTGACTAAAATTAACGAAGGCGCAGCATGCGCTCGACTTTTGCCACGTCAGACGGATGCAGCAAGCTGCTACCGCGCAGTTGACGCTTACGCTTGGTCGACATTTTGGTCAGGATGTGGCTCTTGAAAGCGTGCTTGTGCTTGATACCGTTAGCAGTTTTCAGAAACCGCTTAGCAGCACCACTTTTGGTCTTCATTTTTGGCATGTTCGGATACTCCGCATTCAGTTGATAAACATAATCAGAAGGCCTGCCGTGCCCTGTTGATTACTTCTTCTTTTTCGGGGCGATGACCATGATCAGCTGGCGTCCTTCCATCTTAGGATGCTGTTCGACCGAACCGTACTCGAGCAAGTCACCTTCAACTCGCTTGAGGAGTTCCATCCCCAGCTCCTGGTGGGCCATCTCACGGCCGCGGAATCGCAAGGATACCTTGGCCCTGTCCCCATCACTCAGGAAACGTACCAGGTTGCGCAGTTTTACCTGGTAATCCCCTTCCTCCGTCCCTGGACGAAACTTGATTTCTTTAACCTGAATCTGCTTCTGGTTTTTCTTGGCCGCAGCAACCTGCTTCTTCTTTTCGAAGATCGACTTGCCGTAGTCCATCAGTTTGCAAACAGGGGGTACTGCATCGGCGGAAATCTCCACCAGATCCAGCTTGGCCTCTTCAGCCTTAAGAAGCGCGTCTTCAATTGACACAATCCCAAGCTGTTCACCTTCAGCCCCAATTAACCGAACCTCGCGTGCCGAGATATTCTCGTTGATCGGGGCTTTCGGTGCAGCTCGTTTATCTTGTCTCATTTCACGCTTAATAATAATTACTCCGAATCTGGGCGACCACGCCGGGAAACCGCTTGCGCGAGAAACTCAGCGAACTGGGCGACGGGCATCGAGCCCAGGTCAGCACCTTCACGAGTACGCACAGCGACAGTCTGCATCTCGACTTCCCGATCTCCGATAACCAAGAGATAAGGAACCTTGAGCAAAGTATGCTCGCGGATTTTAAAGCCGATCTTTTCATTTCTCAAGTCAGACTTGGCACGAAATCCGCTTTCGCTGAGGGTTTTTTCAACTTCAGCGGCAAAATCGGCCTGTTTATCAGTGATATTCATCACCACTGCCTGGGTCGGCGCCAGCCACGCAGGGAATGCACCCTCGTAGTGCTCGATCAGAATTCCGACGAAACGTTCGAAGGACCCCAGGATCGCCCGGTGCAACATGACCGGGTGCTTGCGGCTGTTGTCTTCGGAGACGTATTCGGCTCCCAGACGGACAGGCAGGTTAAAATCGAGCTGCAGGGTACCACACTGCCAGACGCGACCAAGGCAATCTTTCAGCGAGAACTCGATCTTCGGACCGTAGAACGCACCCTCGCCCGGCTGCAGATCGTACGGCAGGCCCGCGCTATCAAGGGCTGCGGCCAGTGCAGCTTCGGCGCGATCCCAAAGTTCGTCGGAACCTACGCGTTTTTCCGGACGAGTGGACAGCTTCATCTCGACATCTTTAAAGCCGAAATCGGCGTAGACGTCCATGGTCAGCTTGATAAACGCGGCGGACTCGGCCTGCATCTGCTCTTCGGTGCAGAAGATGTGGGCGTCGTCCTGGGTGAATGCGCGCACACGCATGATGCCGTGCAAGGCACCCGATGGCTCGTTACGGTGGCATGCACCAAACTCAGCCAGGCGCATCGGCAACTCGCGGTAGCTTTTCAGGCCCTGGTTGAACACCTGCACGTGGCAAGGGCAGTTCATTGGCTTGATCGCGTAGTCGCGGTTTTCCGACTGGGTGKTGAACATGTTGTCGGCGTAGTTGGCCCAGTGCCCGGATTTCTCCCACAGGCTGCGGTCAACGACTTGCGGCGTCTTGATTTCCAGGTAGCCGTTGTCGCGCTGAACCTTGCGCATGTACTGCTCGAGCACCTGGTACAAAGTCCAGCCGTTCGGGTGCCAGAACACCATGCCCGGCGACTCTTCCTGGGTGTGGAACAGGCCCAGGCGCTTGCCGATCTTGCGGTGGTCGCGCTTTTCGGCTTCTTCAATGCGCTGGATGTAAGCCGCCAGTTGCTTCTTGTCCGCCCATGCGGTGCCGTAGACGCGCTGCAATTGCTCGTTCTTGGCATCGCCACGCCAGTAGGCGCCGGACAGCTTGGTCAGCTTGAAGGATTTCAGGAAGCGGGTGTTCGGCACGTGCGGACCGCGGCACATGTCGACGTATTCTTCGTGATAATACAGGCCCATGGCCTGCTCGTTCGGCATGTCTTCGACCAGGCGCAACTTGTAGTCTTCGCCACGGGCCTTGAACACTTCGATCACTTCGGCGCGCGGAGTGACTTTCTTGATCACGTCGTAATCTTTCTCGATCAGCTGCTGCATGCGCTGTTCGATGGCGGCCAGGTCGTCCGGGGTGAAAGGACGCTCGAAGGCGATGTCGTAATAAAAACCTTCGTCGATGACCGGACCGATGACCATCTTGGCGGTCGGGTACAACTGCTTGACCGCATGGCCAACCAGGTGGGCGCAAGAGTGGCGAATGATCTCCAGCCCCTCTTCATCCTTTGGCGTGATGATTTGCAGCGACGCGTCGCTGTCGATGATGTCGCTGGCGTCGACCAGCCTGCCATCGACCTTGCCGGCGACGGTGGCCTTGGCCAGGCCAGCACCGATGGATGCGGCGACCTCGGCTACGGAAACCGGGTGATCGAATGAACGTTGACTACCGTCGGGAAGAGTAATAGTTGGCATGGCGCCTCCTCTCCTAGTGGTGACCCCTACCAAAGGTCACGTGGGTTGGGATGAGCCAGTACAAGATCCGGTCCAGGCCATTCAATGACGAACGCCTGCCTTACAGCGGCAGGAGCCTTGCGGCCAACCGGAAAACCGAACCAGAGTGACTGGGATTCAAATCAGGGTTAATCGCGCATCTGCCGCTACCGGGACTGAAGGTCCGTCGGAGCCTGCAAACGCCCGAGCGGGGCATGCTAGCACAGATGAACGGTTGTCGACTTGCACGCATTCAGGCCGTGAAGATTTCCTCACTTTTCAGGCCCGGAGTGAACTTGAGATATACGAGCCACCTCAAATTGACTGAGAATCGCCACAGATATCGACCCCAAGGAGTTCCAGTCATGCGCCTTATCCGTCTTTTTGCTATCGCTGCCCCGCTAGCCTTGCTGCTGCCACTGAGCGCCCACGCTGCCTGGCCAGCAGGCTTGAAAGCCAAATACATGACAGATTGCTCAGAGGCGGCCAGCAAAAGCATCAACCCGTCCGAAGCACAGAAGCACTGCGCGTGCGGCGCCGACGTCCTGGAGAAGAAATTCACCACGCAAGAGATCGCGCAACTGATGGACCCGAAAACACCGCCATCAAACGAATTGGCGCAGCGCGCACTGACCGAAATCTCGGTGTGCAAAGCCAAGAAATAACGCATTCAAGTAGAGATTTTGAAGGTTCGAAGGCCAAAATCAGCCGAAAAACTGCTGATTCACATAATTTATGCAGCTTTTATGGCTTTTTTTAATCGCTCTTTTTTAGGCGAAAAGCCGCTTAAACCGGGGCCTTCAGCCATTTGGCGCAACGAAAAGTGTGCGATAGAAGAGCAAACAGCTCGCCCGGGGGGCTCCCAAAGCGAACATTTCGACTATGATACTCGGGTGTGCCCAGTTGGCCTGAGCAGCACAGTACTACTGAAAATATATGTTTCTTGGAGATACACCATGTCTAATCGCCAAACCGGCACCGTTAAATGGTTCAACGATGAAAAAGGCTTCGGCTTCATCACTCCTCAAGGTGGCGGTGACGACCTGTTCGTACACTTCAAAGCTATCGAAAGCGACGGTTTCAAAAGCCTGAAAGAAGGCCAGACTGTTTCCTTCGTGGCTGAGAAAGGCCAAAAGGGTATGCAAGCTGCTCAAGTTCGCCCAGAGTAATTTCCAGGCGCACTAAAAAAACCCCGTCCATGTGACGGGGTTTTTTATGGCTGAAACAAAAGCCGGGCGATCAGCCGCAGTTGACGCGGGTCACTACCCGGCTGGCATCGGTGTTCAGGTTCAGGCGATCGGAACGGTACTCCAGCGTCACCATATCGGTTGGCAGCAGGAACCGTGCACTTTGCGCCCCTGCGCGGGTACGCGCCTGCTCAAGCAGCTGCGGCGATGCCTGTTTACCGATGGTGAACTCGGCAGCCTTTGCCTCACAGCGACTGTGACCCGTGTCAGTCGTCGCAACATCCGTTGTTGCCGGCTCCGTAGAGGTAGTGCTGCAACCGGCCAGCATGGCAACGGCCAACAAAGTACCCAATGACGCGAGCTTCCAAGGCATGAAGCCTCCTTATTCAATGATTAAGCTGAGATCGTGCGACAACCAGACTGGCGTTTGGTTTCACAGGGAGCACTAGGGGGCGTTCTCAATTAGTTTCCCTACCGCGCCGGGTCTGCTGTTGTGCAGGGCAAGGCGTGAGAAGCGCAGTTTGGTCATTCCAAATCAGCTTCGAGCAACACAGCCCTGCACAACAGCAGGCCCGGCCCTTCGGGTTGTGCCTTAAAGCTGGCCATGCTGCGTTGCAGGCCTTGGAAAGGGAACAACCATTCCCAGCGGCCTACGCCTTGCCTGGCCAGCTTTAAGGCGACAACGCGGTGGGGAAACTAATTGAGAACGCCCCCTAGCACCCTGCCCATGATCCGGACGAGCCGCGATTCTGCCTGAGCGCCGCCCTCCCCTTAATCATTGAATCGTGACTGAATATGAAAAACGTTCAATAGATGTCGATATAGTCGAAAGGCGGATTGGGCCAGTTCTCTTTCAAGGCATTGAAGATTTGCATGACCCAGACTTCATCGCTGGCCGCGACCCGCCCGACGTAGCCTGAGCCCTTGGCCCAGGTTTCAAGACGAAACAACAACCCGTCGATATCGGTGCCGCCCACGACACCCGAGGAGATGTAGGCAATGCCTCCTTTGGTGACCCGCAACTGGGTGTGCTCATCGTCGCTGGCGCCGGCCAGCAACTGACGCACCGCCTCAAGGGTCAGGCCATCCGGGGAGTTCAAATCGATCTGCACAGCGCGTTCCTTGAATATTCGTCAGAGGCCAAGTGTCGCACAGCCCTCCTTTCATGCCTAAGTCGACGTGTCAAAAGCCCCGCAAAATGGTTAACTCGGCACTCAGACTTCCCCGACCTCACGAGCGCCATCATGACCACCGTAAGCATCGACGCTGACATCAAGGCCAAGTGGCAAGACGGCCACAGCTCCTACAGCCCAAGCAGCACGGAAGAGCTCGCCATTATCGGTATCGACCTGCTGGTCAGGGACCTTGGAACCGAAGCCGCCCAATCGTTCATCGAGCAGATCTTCGAGAAACATCTTTCGGACCAAAAGACCTAAGCGGTTAGCGCGAAGGAGTGAAACCACCTGCGGGAGATGATGCTTATTTCAGGCGGGCCAGGCGCTCGGTCAGCAGATCGAAGAAGCCCTGGGCATCACCGCTTTCAACCCAAAAGGCGTTCTTTGGCGCTTTCAAGCCGTCATACCAGTCGACGATGGTTTGTCCAAAGGTCGGTCCTTCGCGGCTGTCGACCACCACGTTGACCGAGCGACCGCTGAACAACTGCGGCTTGAGCAGGTAAGCGACAACCGTGGCGTCATGCACCGGGCCGCCCGCAATGCCGTAGTGTTCCATGTCGCCTTTGATGTATTCATTGAGAATGTCGCCCACCAGACGGCTGGCGTTGTTGTTCAACGCGGCAATCTGGTTCAGGCGCGCTTCGCTGGTAAGGATCTTGTGGGTCACATCCAGCGGCAGGTAGGTCAGCTTCACGCCACTGTTGAGCACCACTTCGGCCGCTTGCGGGTCGGCGAACAGGTTGAACTCGGCCACCGGTGTGATGTTGCCGCCGTTGAAGTGCGCGCCGCCCATGACCACCACTTCCTTGATGCCCTGAACGATACCCGGCTCCTGGATCAGCGCCATGGCCAGGTTGGTCTGTGGGCCTAGCATGGCGATGGTAATGCTGTGAGGCCTGGCCGATTTCAGGGTATCAATCAGGTAGGTGATGGCGCTGCCCTTGGCCAGGCCTTGCCTGGGCTCATGCACGGCAATGCCCGACAACCCTTCCTTGCCATGAATGTCCTCGGCGTAGATGGGTGTGCGCATCAGGGGCTTGGGCGCCCCCGCATAGACCGGAACCTCTTCGCGCCCCGCCCACTCCCGGGCCAGTCGCGCATTGCGCGAGGTCTTGTCCAGGCGAACGTTGCCCGCAACGGTGGTCAATGCGCGGACATTCAGCTCGTCCGGCGATGCCAGGGCGAACAACAGGGCAACGACGTCGTCAGCCCCCGGATCGGTGTCGATGATCAAGTCGATCTTTGGTGCCGCCTGGGCGTTGGTTGCGGTAATCAGGGACAAAAGCAGCAGGCTCCGGAGCAGTGGGTGCAGTTTCTGAGCATAGCGATACGGGGCGCACTCCTTGTGCCGGGGACATCAAAACGCGGACAGCCAGTCAAAACGTAACGCCGGCGACCAGCACAATGTTGCAGTACGGCTGGCACTCGCCTGTACGAACTATCGCCCTCGCTTGTCGGCTCAGGACCTTGAATTGTTCATGGGTGAGCACCTCACGCCGACCCAACGCGCCGTCACCGTTCAGCTCCTCCAGCGCGACCAGGGCCGACGGCTTTTTATCGAAGATTTCCTGAGCCAGCACATGGCTTTCGACCTGCATCTCGCTGAGCACGACCTTCAAGGTGCTGACAAAATCCGGAATGCCATGGGTCAAGGCCAGGTCGATCAATTCAACGCCCGGTGGAACCGGCAGCCCCGCATCCCCGATGACGACCCTGTCGCCATGCCCCAATGAAGCGATCAGCCGTGACAGCGCAATGTTGAGCAGGGGTGTCTTTTTCATGGGATTTTAAACGCCTGTACATCGCTCAAGGCGGGAATCGACGGTTGCGCGCCGGCACGGGTGACCGACAGCGCCGCGGCCACCTGTCCGAAGCGGATCGCCTGCGCCTCATCGTTACCCGCGGCCAAGGCCGCCGCGAAGCCGCCGACGAACGTATCGCCGGCCGCCGTGGTATCGACAGCCTTTACCGCGGGCGCGGGGAAATGTTCGAAGCGTAGGCCATCGGCAAACAGCGAACCTTGCGCACCGAGGGTGATGATCACCTTGCCGGCGCCCAGGGCAATCAGGCGGGTCGCCGCGGCTTGTGCGGTTTCCAGGGAGTCTACCGACAGACCGCTCAGGGCCGACGCTTCGCTTTCGTTGGGAATCAGGTAATCGATAGACGCGTACCAGTCCGCTGGCAGCGGACGGCTGGCCGGTGCCGGGTTGAGGATGACCGTCTTGCCCAGCTCGCGGCCGCGCTTGAGCGCATGACCAACAGAAGCATCGGGCACTTCCAGCTGACAGATGAGCACGTCCGCCGCGCGTATCACCGAATCAAAACGGTCAATGGCTTCAGCGGTCAATGCACCGTTGGCACCGGGGACGATCACGATGCTGTTCTGACTGCTGTCATCGACCACAATCAACGCCACGCCGCTGGAACCCTCAACGGTACTGACCGCCTGACAATCGATCTGCTCGGCCAACAGCGCCCCGCGCAACGCCTCACCATAAGCGTCACTGCCCACGCACCCGATCATCGACACCTGGGCTCCCAGCCGCGCCGCAGCCACGGCCTGATTGGCGCCCTTGCCGCCGGAGACGGTGGTAAACGACTCGCCAATCAGCGTTTCACCGCCCTTGGGCAAGCGTGGCGCCCGGGTCACCAGGTCCATGTTCAAACTGCCTATTACTACTACTTTTGCTGGCATACGTTGCTACTCATCGATTCTGTTTCGGCGGCGCTGTGGGTTCAGCGGCTTTCTGTTTTCAACGGCTCTCTGTTTTCAACGGCTTTTTGTTTCAACGGAATTGGGCAAACACGCCGGCCAGCGGCGCCGTCGATTCGCGCATGACGATACTCGGCGTCACGATCCGCTGATCGGTCGCCAGGCCCGGCGTGGCGATTCGCCGTAAAAGCACTTCGGCGGCCATTTCGCCGAGCTGCAGGATCGATTGCCCGACCGTGGTCAACGACGGGTAGACATACCGACTCATCTGGATATCGTCGAAGCCGATCACCGACAACTCGCTCGGTACGCGAATATTGCGCTCGGCGGCGGCCCGTAGCACGCCGATGCCGATCATGTCGTTGGCCGCAAAAATGGCGCTAGGCGGATTGCTTTCCAGCAAAATCGCGGCGGCGCTGTAACCGCCGGTGCTGGTGAAATCGCTTTCCAGCATGCGCCCGGGAGAGACTTCGACGCCCGCCTCCTTCAAGGCCCGGCGATAACCCGCCAGACGCATCTGCGCCACACTGGTGTTTTCCGGCCCGCTGATCGTGGCGATATCCCGGTGTCCCAACTCCAGCAGATGCCGGGTCGCCAGATACGCGCCGTATTCATGGTCTATGCGCACCAGGTCCGCATCGACACCGTCCAGTCCGCGGTCGACGATCACCATGGGTGTGCGGACGCCTTTCAGGCCTTGTGCCAAGCCACTGTCGCCACCGGCCGAGGCGACAATCAGGCCGTCGATGCGTTTTTCCAGCAGCACACGCAGGTAACTGCGCTGCTTGTCCGGATTGTCGTCGGAGTTGCACAGGATGACGCAGTAACCGTTTCGCTCGCAGTAATCCTCGATACCTCGGGCCAGTTCGGCGAAATACGGGTTGAGGCTGTTGGGCACCAACAGGCCGATGGTCGCCGTGGTCTTGGCCTTGAGCGAACGGGCCACGGCGCTGGGGACGTAGTCGAGGGTCTGGATTGCCGCCTCGACCTTGATCCGGACTTCTTCACTGACCGGGCGGGTCTTGTTCACCACATGGGACACCGTGGTGTAGGAAATGCCGGCAAGGGCTGCCACATCTTTGATAGTCGCCATGACTCAGGTCCGCCGGCTTGCGCGTTGACTGCGATAAGTATCCAGCACCACCGCCACCACGATCACCGCGCCGGTAATGATGCGTTTGGTCGGCTCGGTTGCCCCGATCTGCGCCAGCCCCGCGGCCAGCACGGAAATAATCAGGACGCCAAAAAACGTGCTGATCACCGAACCGCGCCCGCCCATCAGGCTGGTCCCGCCGATCACGACGGCTGCGATCACCTGCAACTCAAGGCCGGAGCCAGCATTCGGGTCGGCGGCTTCCAGGCGAGAAATCTGGAACAACGCGGCAATACCGGCCAGCAACCCCATCAGGCTGAAGACCAGGATTTTGTAAGGCTTCGGATTGATCCCCGCCAGTCGCACGGCCTCTTCGTTGGTGCCGATACCGATCAGGTAGCGACCGAACACCGTGCGGGTCAACACGGCCTGGGCGATGAAAATGATCAGCAACGCAATGATGAACGACGGTGAAATGCCGAAGGCGATCGGATTGGACAACCAGGCGAACGCATCGCCGATATAGGCCGTACGCGAACCGGTCATCTGGTACGCCACCCCGCGAGCCATTTCCAGCACGCCCAGGGACACGATGAACGACGGAATCCGCCACGCCACAGTGATCGAGCCGGTGATGGTACCGGCGAGCGCCGCGACGGCCATGCCCAGCAGCGCCGCCGGCAGCACGCCCCAGCCCCATCCAAGAATCGCCACGCTCACGGTCGAGGCCGCCAGCGCCAGCACCGAGCCTACCGACAGGTCGATGCCTCCGATGATCAACACAAAGGTCATGCCGACCGCCAGCACCATCAGGTCCGGAATCTGGTTGGCCAGGGTGCTGAAAGTATCGTAGGACAGGAAGTGACTGCTCAGCACCGAGAACAGCACGATCATCGCCAACAAGGCACCCGCCAGGCCCAGATAGGTGCCCAGGCCGTAGAAGTTGCCACTGCGTGTGCCGGCGAAAGAAGCGGTTTTCATGGAAGATCCCTAGGCGCGGCTTCAAAGAGCTGCGCATCACGTTTTTGGTAGCCGACGAAAGCAGCGGCGAGCAACTCATCCTGGGTCCAGTTGTCGCGATCGAATGTATCGATCAGCCTCCCCGCCGAAAGCACGCCGATCCGGTCGCAGATCAGCATCAGCTCGCGCAAGTCGCTGGAGACCACCACCAGCGCCTTGCCCTGGCGGGTCAACTCGCCGAGCAGGTTGTAGATATCGAACTTGGCGCCGACGTCGATGCCGCGGGTCGGCTCGTCGAACAGCAGCACCGAGCAATCGCGCTCCAGCCAACGGCCGATGACGACCTTCTGCTGATTGCCGCCGGACAGCTCGGACACCAGCTGTGCCGGACCGGAACTGCGAATGCGCATGGCGTCGATCTGACGCTGGGCCAGGGCGCTTTCGCCATCGTTGTCGACAAACCCCGCACTGGAGATGCCGGGCATGTTGCCCAAGGCGATATTGGCGCTGATCGACTGCGTCAACAAAAGACCTTCACCCTTGCGATCTTCAGTGATCAACGCGATGCCATACCCGACCGCATCCACCGGCGAACGCACATTGATGACCTGCGCCGGCGCCCCCAGGGCAATCGTGCCGCTGTCGGCGATATCGGCACCGAAGATCAGACGCAGCAATTCGGTGCGCCCCGCGCCGATCAAACCGGAAATGCCGAAAATCTCTCCGGCACGGACTTCGAACGACACGTCGCGAACCTTGTCGGCACGGCTCAGGCCCTTGACCGTCAACGCCGGAGCGCCGATCTTGCGCGCCCCCAAATCGATGTGTTCGCCAAGCTCGCGACCGACCATCAGCGTGACCAGTTGCTCGCTGTTGTAGTTGGCCATCGGCTCGACACAAACCAGGTTGCCATCGCGCAGCACGGCAATGCGTTGCGCGACTCGCGCAAGTTCTTCGAGGCGATGGGAGATATAGATGATCGATACGCCGCGCGCCTGCAGGCGGGTGATCTGCTCGAACAGCATTTCGACTTCGCGTGCAGTGAGCATCGCGGTCGGCTCGTCGAGAATCAGCACATGACAATCGCCAATCAGGTTGCGGGCGATCTCGACCATTTGCTGGTGGCCGATACCCAGTTCGCCGACCAGAGTATCCGGGTCAATGGCGTCGAGCCCGACATGCGCCATGGCCTCGATGGCAGCCTTGCGCAACTGCTTGCGACTGATCCAGCCGCCTTTGCTGGGCAGGTTGTCGAGAAACAGGTTTTCCGCCACCGACAAGGTCGGCAGCAGATTGAGCTCCTGCATGACCATGCGGATACCCAGCGCTTCAGCCTGAGCCCGACTACCCGGACGATAGTCCTGCCCCTGAAACTGCATCTGGCCGGCGGTCGGCGTGACCAGCCCGCCAATAATCTTCGAAAGCGTGCTTTTGCCTGCACCGTTCTCGCCGGTCAACGCCAGCACTTCCCCGCGCATGAGCGTCAGGTCGATGCCGGCCAGGACCGGTTGGGCGTAGGTCTTGCCGATACCGCTGACCGAGAGGACAGCGTTCGGAGTGCAAACTGACATAAAAACTCTCCATGCGCTCGTCCGGCTGGACGAGCGCCGTTGCGTCGCCAGAAGGCTACTTGGTGACCAGCTCTACCGGCGTTTCGATCACGCCATTGGCGCCGCCGTCGACCTGCTCGCCCTTGAGAATCTTCAATGCAGTCTCGATGCCGAACACCGCCTGTTTGGCCGCAAACTGGTCCGCGGTGGCCAGCACGCGACCATCCTTGAGCATTGGCTGGATGGCATTGATATTGTCGTAGCCGACCACCTGCACCTTGCCGGCCTTGCCTGCGGCGCGCACCGCAGACACCGCACCGACCGCCATGCTGTCGTTGCCGGCCAACAGGGCCTTGGTTTGCGGGTATTCGCTGAGAATCGATGCAGCTACCTTGTTGCCCTTGTCGATCTCCCAGTCGCCGGATTGCAGGGACACGACCTTGATCTGCGCCGCCTCCATCGCATCCTTGAAACCTGCGGTCCGCTGCTGGGCATTGGTGGTGGTGGACACACCTTCGACGATGCCGACTTCGTCACCGGCCTTCAGCTGTTTGGCCAGGTAATCCCCCACCAGCCGTGCGCCCTTGCGGTTGTCCGGGCCTACGAACGGAACATTGATGTTTTTGCTTTTGACCACGGCGGGGTCCAGCTGGTTGTCGATGTTGATCACGGTGATACCGGCATCGATGGCTTTCTTGATCACCGGGACCATGGCCTTGGAGTCTGCCGGCGCGATCACCAGTGCGTTGACCTTGGCCAGGATCATTTGCTCGACGATGCGCGTCTGGCCTGCGGTGTCGGTTTCATCCTTGATGCCGTTGGAGATGAGCTCGAATTCGCCGGAGTGATCTTTCTGGTAGGCCTTGGCGCCGTCTTCCATGGTCAGGAAGAACTCGTTGGCCAGGGATTTCATGACCAGTGCGACTTTCGGCTTTTCAGCGGTTTCAGCAAAAGCCGAAGAGACAGGCAATGCAGCGGATGCGGCAGCCAGCATAGCGACAGCGAGAAGACGTCCAGCGAATGGCAGCTTCATGGGTTCACTCCGATCTTATGATTATTGTGAGCAACGCTTGCGCTGGCGTAAGCTTCACGACCCACCGCGATGAAAAGTCATCACTGTCGTCGCGCAAACGTTTGCGTGAACCAAACTATGCGAACCCTGCCGGTATTTGTCAACGACCGGAAAAGTGCTTTCACGGATGTTTAGCGAAAAACAGCATTCAGCTCATGCCGTGGTGTTGACCACCGATCCCGTGCCAGAACCCTTGGCCAGCTCCTTGATCAGGCTCGCGCTCACTTGCAGGATGGCGCCGTTGGTGTCGGCAACCTGCCCCTCAATGGCCGCTACCGCGGTGGTCTTGGCTTGCGGAGTCGGATAGGACGCCGCCTGGGTTTGCGCCAGTTGCTGCTGTTGCTCGCGCAATTGCTGCTGCAACTCCTTCAGACGCTTGAGCAGGACCTTCACCGTAACGCTGGTGTTGTCGCTGGTTTGCGATTCGGCCTGTGCGCCGGCACTTTCTCCCAGACCTACCGGGCCCGTCTTGACCTGGGTGCCGTCACTTTCCTTTGCACCCGGCGTTTGAGCAGCCGCATCAGCTGTCACATCGCCTAAAGCACGAATGGTCGTCGCAGCCTTTCCCCCGATGGTGATGCCCGCGGCATTTGGGAAGCCAATAGATAACGACATGTGAACTCCTGCAGAAAAAGATCCCTTGAAGGAGCATCGACCGACGCGGGTGCTTCTTTAGTCGTTAGTGATGATTTGACCCGTTGAAATCTTAAACAAGACCGCGATCCGTTTCGGAGAGCCGAACGCAAAAGTTAAACATGTTCGGCATTCCGGACGCCCCGACCCCGGAACCGCCCCGGACACAAACAGCAATACCGTTACAAATCATTAACTTAAGCGTGTTTTTCGATTCAGAGTATTACTGGTACAGATCCTGCTCTTCCTCTCGCACCCTCGGCGTTCAGATTCGCCCGGGGCGCATCTAGATGAACTTGCATCTGCACCGTCTCACAACTAGAAGAGAAAAATAATGACATCTGCACTCAAGACCTTTGTTCCGGGCGCCTTGGCCCTCCTGCTGCTTCTGCCTACCGCCCTTCAGGCCAAAGAAGCCGAAACCCAACAGAAACTGGCCAACGTGGTAATCCTTGCCACGGGCGGCACCATTGCCGGCGCGGGCGCCAGCGCCGCCAACAGCGCGACCTATCAAGCGGCGAAAGTCGGCATTGAACAGTTGATCGCCGGCGTTCCAGAACTGAGCCAATTGGCTAACGTTCGCGGTGAACAGGTCATGCAAATCGCCTCCGAAAGCATCACCAACGAAAACCTGCTGCAACTGGGTCGCCGCGTAGCCGAACTGGCCGACAGCAAAGACGTCGATGGCATCGTGATCACCCACGGCACCGACACCCTGGAAGAAACCGCGTACTTCCTGAACCTGGTGGAAAAAACCGAGAAGCCGATCATCGTCGTGGGCTCCATGCGCCCGGGCACCGCGATGTCCGCCGATGGCATGCTGAACCTGTACAACGCGGTGGCCGTGGCCAGCAGCAAAGACGCGCGGGGCAAAGGTGTGCTGGTGACCATGAACGATGAAATCCAGTCGGGTCGCGACGTCAGCAAAATGATCAACATCAAGACCGAAGCGTTTAAAAGCGCCTGGGGTCCGCTGGGCATGGTAGTAGAAGGCAAATCCTACTGGTTCCGTTTGCCAGCCAAGCGTCACACCATGGATTCCGAGTTCGACATCAAGACCATCAAGAACCTGCCTGACGTCGAAATCGCCTATTCCTACGGCAACGTCAGCGATACCGCCTACAAGGCCCTGGTTCAATCCGGCGCCAAAGCCATCATCCACGCTGGCACCGGCAATGGCTCGGTATCGTCGCGGGTAGTCCCAACCCTGCAAGCCTTGCGCAAGGACGGCGTGCAGATCATTCGCTCCTCCCATGTCAACGCTGGCGGCTTTGTATTGCGCAACGCCGAACAGCCTGACGATAAATACGACTGGGTCGTGGCCAACGATCTGAACCCGCAAAAGGCGCGGATCCTGGCGATGGTCGCGCTGACCAAAACCAACGACAGCAAAGAGCTGCAACGGATGTTCTGGGAATATTGATTCGCCCTCGCCCGACCGGATCCGGTCGGGCACCCCGTGCGCCATTCGCCAGCCTTGGCGATTGGCTGCCGCTGGATCTGACAAAAAAACTCCCTTCGTCTTACGCCAAATGGAAAAAACCGCTGTCAGAGGATTTTCTTGATTTTTAAGCAGTTGCGAAATGTCCTACAGTTAAATACTGTATGCACGTACAGCCTAATAAGGATAATTCCGTGGACACCACCTCCTCCTCTCCTGACACCTATGTACGCATGGGCCTGCGCGTTCAGAAAATCATCAACTCTCCCACCGCACAAAAGGCCAGGGCAGCGCTGATCTTCCGCCTTCCTGACGAGCCGGTGGATGAATGGGAACGCTTGCTGGAAGAAATCGACGAAAACGACAACGTCACCCTCGCCTATCGCGACGATGGCGGCGTGCAGATTTTCTGGGTTGTGCCGAAGGAAGATTGAGTCGATGAGTGCCCGCTGGTTTGCTTTGCTGTTCCTGTTTTTTGTCGTGGGCGCGCAAGCCGACGCTCCGCGCACCTTCACCGAAGCGAAAAAGGTGGCGTGGAAGCTCTACGCTCCCCAGTCCACCGAGTTTTACTGTGGCTGCAAGTACACCGGCAACCGGGTGAACCTTGCTGCCTGCGGTTATGTGCCACGTAAAAATGCCAAACGCGCAGCCCGCATCGAGTGGGAGCATATTGTTCCGGCCTGGCAAATCGGCCATCAACGCCAGTGCTGGCAACAGGGCGGCCGCAAGAACTGCACCCGCTACGACCCGATTTACCAGAAGGCCGAGGCTGATTTGCACAACCTGGTGCCCAGCATTGGCGAGGTCAATGGCGATCGCAGCAACTTCAGTTTCGGCTGGCTGCCCGAGCAGTCGGGACAATATGGATCCTGCCTGACCCAGGTCGACTTCAAGGCCAAGAAAGTCATGCCCCGCCCTTCCATTCGCGGCATGATCGCCAGGACCTACTTCTACATGAGCAAGCAATATGGCTTGCGCCTGTCGAAACAGGATCGGCAACTGTATGAAGCCTGGGACAAAACCTATCCGGTACAGGCCTGGGAGCGCCAACGCAACCAGAGCGTGGGGTGCGTCATGGGGCGCGGCAACGAGTTCGTTGGCCCGGTAGACATGAAGGCCTGCGGTTGAATCCAGACACTGAAACAAAAAAGGCCTCGGGGCTAAACACCCGAGGCCTTTTTTGTTTCTTCAACGTCAGCGCTACAGAACGTTATTGAGCGGCCGGACGCTCAAGCACCAGCAATTCGATGTTCTGTTTCTTCGAGCGAGTGAGCGCGGCGCGGACTTCATCCTGCCTGGCTTCGGCCTCGGCTTTCGAATTGAACGGCCCCATCAGGATTCGGGTATTGCCATTCTCCTTGACGACGCTGGACATGAAACTGTGCTCGATCAGCCAGCCACTCAGATCGCTGACTGCCTGAGGGGTTTCACCTCGCACTTCAAGATCCCATTGCGGGCCGGACACTGGCGCGGGTACCGCAGCCATGGCCGGCTTAGGCTTCGGTGCATCCACACTGCTGCCCTCGCCACATCCCGCCAGCGCCAATATCGCGACGACCAAAACCATTTTGCGCACGGCGTTTCCCTCTAAATGCCTAAAGCGCAGATTTTAACATCCATGAATACTTCGCGAGTGCCGTAAAATGGACTCAAAACAACGAGAATGATGGTTGCGGCCTCTGTATAGTTACGCCTTGGGAATTAATGCCGCATCTGCGCGTCAGAAAGAGGCACCCAAACCGTGAGACTTCGCACTAATCTATACATACCACCGACCTCTGCACTGTCCGAATCAGGTGCCCCACAAAGCAATCAAGGAGAAGACCATGCTGATACTCACCCGCAAAGTCGGTGAAAGCATAAACATTGGTGATGACATTACGATCACCATCCTGGGCGTAAGCGGCCAGCAAGTCAGGATCGGCATCAACGCCCCGAAGGACGTTGCAGTGCATCGAGAAGAAATTTATCAGCGCATTCAGGCCGGCCTCACCGCCCCGGAAAAGCCGCAACCCTGAATTCTGCTGTAGTCAGTAGCCAGCCCGTTCAGCCCGGAACCACGGCTGGCTAAAGATTCATCACCCCATTGCCCTCCGCTTGCGCCCCCACTCAAACCCCAGGGGCCGATACTAGCGGCAAGCTCCACTCTTTTGCTGTCAGACTTTTCTGGTTTACCCCAGGGAAGGACGCGTTCGCTGCGTGGTTAACCAAGCATCACGCCACGTGCCATGCCAGTCGCCGCCACCACCATCAACAGCACCAGCAGCGCCTCGATATGACTGATCCGTGCAAACAGCTTCGCACGGCCGGTATCGACAGCCACTTTACGGCCCAGCGCTATCCGCCACTTGATCAGCGTCACCATGGGTGCGATTTCCAGCAGCAAGATCAGGACGAACAGCGTCATCTTCAGATGAAACAGCGGCTGATGCAGGTAATAGTCCGTGCCTTTCTCGTACCCGCCAAACGCTCGCATCCCCCCACTGATCAGTAAAACGACAGCTGAAATACCCCAGATATTGTCCGCCATCAGAACACTGCGCACTTCTGCCGCCCCTTCGGCCAAACGCCGAAAAGCCGTGCCTCGAACCAACACCGCCCAAAATCCCAAGGCCAATGCCAGAAGATGAACCGCCGCCAGAAACCAGTGAGTCAGCATCGAGAAACTCCTGCCAGGTCGAAGTTGTATGAGCCTGTCAGTAGTAGCCCATGAAATGGCTGCTTGCACGGCATCTGCGGACAATGTCCGGAACATAAAATGACAGACCAACTAGACTCCACTGCGCTGGTATTGAGCGTCCGTGACAGTACCGGCCCCGACACCAACTCACTCTCACCGCATTGAACTGAGTAAACAAAATCATGTGTGAATCATGTGATTCAAGCTCTGCTTCAAACACAACAGGCCGTCGTCGTTTTCTTCAATTTGCCGGATTGAGCGCAGGCGCCCTGCTGCTGACCGGCACACTGCCCGGCAAGATCATCCAGGCAGCCGAAAAAGCGACAGCCCCACCCAAACCTCAAAACGTAATCAGTCCCGATATGGCGTTGAAAAGACTGATGGAGGGCAATGAACGATATGTAAGCGGTACGTCCAAGACTCATGATTTCAAAGCCGAGCGAGAGGCCCTGGTGTCCGGTCAGAATCCGTTCGTGGCAGTGCTGAGTTGCTCTGACTCGCGCATCGCTCCGGAATATGCGTTTGACACCGCACGAGGCGATCTTTTCTCCATCCGCGTCGCGGGCAACTTCGTTACCCCGGAAGGCTTGGCCAGCCTTGAATACGGGGTTGCCGTGCTTGGCGCCCCGCTGATTCTCGTACTTGGACATGAGAGTTGCGGCGCCATCGAGGCCGGTATCAAGGCCGTCAAGGATCAGACGATTTTCCCCGGCCATATCCCGAAACTGACTGACGCACTCAAGTCAGCCGTCGAGACCGTACTCAAACAGCCCGGGAGCTTGATGGAAAACGCCACCGCGCAAAACGTCAAAAATTCGGTCAACAGCCTGAAACAGGCCTCGCCACTGCTGACTGATGCGCAGAGCAAAGGCGCGCTGAAGATCGTGGGAGGTATCTATCGCCTGGCAAGTGGCAAGGTAGAGTTGATCGTTTGACCCACAACGCGCACATCACCAGCATCGGTGCATATCCGCGTATGTGAAGAGCCCAGCGCGACGGCTGGGCTCTGGTTATTTTCGATTTTCCATCATTTTGTCAGCGAGGGTTTTGGCCCTCTCGATCAACAGGTTCTGCCTGTCTTCGTGAGTAGCCCCGCCAACAACCGGGGCAGTCAAATTGCTTTCGGCAATCAATGCAGCGCAGAAGTATTGATCCCAGACAGCCTTGTCCACAGATGCCGGTTTGATGATTTGATCGACGTTCATAGGCGGCTCCTTTCAATGAGGCAGCACCACTAGTTTACGCCCGAATGACCAAGAATCCTGGCCATCATTCACAGTGGCCCGCCATTCGTCGCTTGCCAAAACACAACGAGGAGTTCGCCCGCATCCGTGGCTTGGGGCTTGCTCAGATCGCGCGTAGCAGCGCCGGAACGACATGATTCTGACGCAGCGGCCACTCAATCAATGCTTAAGGACGCCAGCGATACGCTTGGTCAGTCGCCGGGAGATGTAACGTGTCAACGCTCAACGAAATCGCAATGAACCACGCGAGAATGGCCAAGGAAAAAGCACAAAAGTCGACCGAACTGAGCGAGCGCCACCTCCAGGTCGTAGGGAGCTTGGAGGTACCGTCCTATTTTACTCATTCGGGCATCTCATCTTTCAAACACAGCGAAGTGACCGCCAACTGGATGCCAGGCTCAGCAAATAACACGCAATTACTTGTGGATTGAAAATCCATAGACTAAACATAACCCCACAGTCAGCTTCCCCACAAACCAATAATGATTCTTGGTACTAGTAAGGGTTTTATGCTCCTTGCCGTACGAGCAAACAAACGCGGTCCTTCAAGCGCAAGCATTGTAATTGTCAAGCCTGGCACTACAGCAGGCGCTGTCTGTAGCAGTGAGCATCTTTAGATAAAACAAGTGCGTTGTGCGAGCTCATGCCTTGAGCAAACGCCAGCGCCTGATTAGTCGTTAGTTGACCAACTCACTCATCCGACTTGACGAATGGAGATGCAGGTTCATGAAAACCCCACTACCGAGAGCCGTTGGTTGTGCACTGGTATTGCTCGCCTCCTTTGGATCTACGCTCGCCCTTGCAACGGACATCACTCCCGCCGAAACGAAAGCCATCGCCGAGGAAGGCTACGTCTACGGCCTGCCCATCGTGATGAATTACGCGATCATGTACGACTATGCGGTGGACAAGAACTCCAGCCAGTTCAAGGCGCCGTTCAACCAAATCGACAGCCTGCATCACGTCGCTACATACAAGGACACGGCCATCATCTCGCCGAACAGCGACACACCATATTCCATGCTGTTCATGGACCTGCGCAGCGAGCCGATAGTGCTATCGGTGCCAGCGGTCGAGAAGCCGCGGTACTACACGGTGCAGCTTATAGACGGCAACACCTACAACTTCGGTTACATCGGCAGCCGCGCCACCGGCAATGAAGCCGGCGATTACATGGTGGTCGGCCCCGATTGGAAAGGCACGACTCCGCAGGGCATCAAGAAAGTGTTTCGTTCCCGCACGCAACTCCCCTTCGCAGTCTTTCGCACCCAGCTCTTCAACCCGGCGGACATGCCGAATGTCGTAGCGATCCAATCAGGCTACAAGGCTCAGCCGCTTTCCACCTATCTCAAGCAGCCTGCGCCACCGGCCGCCCCGACGATCGACTTCCCGAAGATCAACAAGAACCTCGTGAAGACCGACTTCTTCAAGTATCTCGACTTTGCCTTGCAGCTCGCCCCAGCTACACCGGATGAAGCGGCGATCCGCGCGAAACTTGCCCGTATCGGCATTGGCGCCGGCAAGGACTTCAACTTCCAGGATCTGTCCGCCGAACAAAAGGCCGCAGTGGTTCAGGGCATGCAAGCCGGGCATGTAAAGGTCGAGGATGGGATAAAGAATCTCGGCACGAAGATCAATGGCTGGAACATTGCCGGTGCCGGCGGCGACAGCGCCTTCTACAACGGCGACTGGCTCAAGCGTGCTGCCGTCGCGCAAGCAGGCATCTATGCCAACGATGCCGAGGAAGCCACGTATCCGCTGTCCAAAACCCTGCCTAATGACGAGTCGCTCGACGGCAGCAAGCACAACTACACCATCACCTTTCCCGCCGAACAACTCCCGCCAGTCAATGCCTTCTGGTCGGTGACGATGTACGACGGCAAGTCGCAACTGCTGATCAAAAATCCGATCAATCGCTACCTCATCAACTCGCCGATGCTGCCCGACATGAAGAAGAATGCGGACGGCTCGTTGACGCTGTACATCCAGAAGGATTCGCCCGGTGCGGACAAGGAACGCAACTGGCTGCCTGCACCGGATGATCTGATCTACCTCGTGATGCGGCTGTATTGGCCGAAGACGGAAACGCCTTCCATCCTGCCTCCCGGCAAAGGGACGTGGAGCCCGCCCGAGATCGTCAAAGTCAATTGAGCAAGTTGTTGTACCGCTACCCACTCAGGTGCCAACAAAAGAATACGGGGGAGTCGGATGCGAATTAAGCACATTCGATCCGGTCTTAACACAGGGTCATACGTCAATTATGACCCTGCAGCCCTGTTTGCAGAATTGATTACCAGCGCACGCCTTTAAAGGGATTCCAGCCCTGTTCGCATTTGTCCCGAGTGCGCCTTCGCCCACCCCGTACAAATAGCGATCCATTGCGTGGTCAATCCTGCAGCCACTGGCAGCGCCACTAGGTACTGGCAGGCATGACACCGCCAACACACAGAGCCGCAATGGCCTTTACGATGTCATGAACATTCTGCAAGAAATCCAGGACAACAAAAAAGGGCTCACCTTTCGGTGAGCCCTTCCAGATCGCCCGGTAGAGCGGATTTTGTTTGATAGACACGATGACCAATTGGTTGATAGCTAAAAGCTACTTCACCACGTACCTCGCGCCGTGTGGATCGTCAAGTTTTGCCTGCAATATCCCCCACTCGCGCTGAATGATCGAGTAAGGAATAAAAATGCTGATCCTCTCAGCCCCCTTTACGCCGGAGTTATTGCTCACATCGTTCAGAGTGGTTGAGTAGAAACCGATATTGATGCCGACAATACAGCCGTCACTGGTGAGGACCGGCCCACCCGACATACCCTTGACCAGCGGGGCATCATGGATGGCATAGAGATCACCGCTGTGTTCATCGGCATTGACGAACGGCGTTTGATACACCTTGCCTTTCCCGGTAGCGGTCATGAGGTAAGGACTCGCCCCAACGGCAGTGATGCTCTCGCCCACACGCGGTGCGCGCCATGATGGGTAGTGGCCGTTGGCCTTGTGCAGGATGAAGACGAGATCGCAGCCTGTGCTGCAACTGTACTTCACGTTGGGGATGAACGGAGTGTGGCGGGTGGTTACCGCATAGTCATCGTTCCATTGCACGGCCGAGGCCATGTATAGATACGGTGCGGGAAACCCCGAATAGACTGAAAAGTATGAATCATTGGCAGGACCCGAAAAGTCGGGTTTTACGATGCCGTTGCATCCTGCAGTTACAGCTCCAATTAAAAAGTAGGCCATGATCTTGATCATGATATATCACCGACTTAATTGGGAGAATGTGACTGTTTTTTGTTGTCAGTATTTTGGCTTTTTGTAGGGTTGCAGTACTCCTCGCCGCTTGTTCTAGTTGGACGTTTTCTTACTTATGGCTGAGATTGTAATGACGCGTATGAATAAATCGCGCTAAGGCCAATTGCTTTTCGATCAACTCCAAAGTTCAATTATTTGGCGCCTGAAAAATGTTAAAGACGAGTAAAAAAAACAAGAGTTTCTATAGACTCCTTCGTTAGTGACGCCTGCCTGAATCAATCGCAATGCCCGTCACCCACAAGAGCGACAAGAAGGCTGTTGGTAGTCCAATCGTCCTGCACCGCAGCAGCGCCGCAACTGGCTTTATACTCCGCCAAGTTGGACGTACTTCATCAAACTTAAGGAAACTTTAAACAACATTGTCTTGGGGTCGACATGACTAGAGGTAAATATGACTGATAGCGAATCAACTCAACTGGCTGAAATTATTCCACATGTAAAAGTCCTGATTGATCCCGACCAGGAATCTTCTCTTATTCCTTTCGTACCTCGCGGCACAAGCAGTTGCTGCTCTCGGCCCATCTGGCGGAACAGCGCTGCTTGGGGCTTGAACGTACGTAGCAAGCACCCAGGTCATTTCAAGGGGGGGTAATTATCCTGGACGAGAACCCCTTGGTACCTATCCTGCTATAGCAAGCGGAATCAAACGTAAACTTTGTGACATCTGAAAACTTCTCGGCCTTTACCCGCGCCGGCCTGCCAGTTGCAATAGATAGCCGGGCGCCCTCTTGGTTCGAATCAAGAAACATTCAAGTCAATGGCAACAGAGAAAATAACGATATCGGCCGGGCATGCTGCGCCTATGGTGCCTATACGACAATAGATCACGTTGTAATCGTATGGGGCACTCGTGGTGGCCGCTACACTGAGTACGTAACTAACGTATCTAATAATGCTTCGGTTTCCCGCGACAATAACGGAGTCGACTGGATAAACCGTGGACCGCATAATGTCCACCGGCATGCGAAATGAAGACTGGAACTACTTCAGTGAAATTCTCGACGAAACGTACGACGGAGCGCCCACTAATTGCACTATTTTTAATTGCTTGCAGGGAGACATGTGTTGGAAAAGTGCAAGCAGCTGCAAGCGCAAATACATTGATATCGGAACCAATGGCTCATTCGGTCAGATTACTGTGGATGGCGGCTCGTTAGAAATTAATGCGAGATCGTGCTTGATCTCAAATCTTAACCAGTATTTCGCCGGCCTGGGAGGCATCATGATTACAGTTTCGGGCTCTTGCAACATGACTGGAGCGTGGCGAGGCCTCGCCCGCGCGGCAGGATCTACAGCCGAGCCAGACGCTTGGGTTGCCAGGATCACCGGAGGCTTTAACAGCGTCGGTGTTATGCAGAAGCTGAACTAGCTGGCTTGTCGCCTTCAACTTGCCTGAATTGGTGCCCACCCTGACCAGTTGCTGGCCATTCAGTAATCCATCTGAAACACACCAGGCCGGGCGAGCGGTCATGACTTTACCCAGCGCAGCGCCAAGTGTCCCGAACACAATCCTGAACAAAATTAACATTGAGCCTGCAGTTGAATGCGGGCGAGGACTTCGTGTGAATACTTATCGACACACCAATCGGCGAAACCCGACAGGACGGGGCTCGCTTCCTTGCCGGGCGGCATGCACTGGTGTCGATCCCGCGCCAAGACGACATGGGCATTGTCGCTGATGTCTGCCAGTCGTTCATCTTCGACAACGGTGCGTTTTCGATCTGGCTGCCGTCTCCGACCGGGAAGCCAAGAAAGCGGGCTTCGACGCTAAACGGGAAAAGCTCAACGACGTGTTCGGCGGCCCGGGTTCTCCAATGTACTCAGGCAGTGACAGCTACGTCGGTGGCGTGAAGATCAGCGATAGCCGGGATCTGGACGTTGATTGGCGGCGCCCGGACGAATACGGCGGGCCCTGCGCAACGCGGCCTAGCCAGAGAAAGGGGCCACAAAAGAAGCTCGAGCGGCGCACAAGGCTGAACACGAGCGCAACACCCTTCCTGTAAGAAGCGACGATCTCATGAGCCTGATTAAGCTCGAGGTTGAGTTTTCTGTCCTGCCTACGCAGATCAGCGACTCGCGCTCTGGATAGTGCGTGCGTACATATCTGCAAAAAAAGCGATTCGTACCATTCCATGGGCCACCTCTGAAAAGTCAGGCCCACAAATACCCCCACTTCAACGAATCACGCCAGCCGGCGAGAAAGGAAGATGATAGAGGCGGCAGCTTAAGCTTGGATCAGAACGCTAGCCTGCTGCGAATCAATAGTTGGGATCAGCCCCGAGCCCTGTTGATGTGCGAGCCAGGCCCGAGTCAGCTTCACGTCGAATCGCCAGCCATGGGTTTCCATCCAAACAAGCGCTGTATGGGTAATTCGATAGTGTCCGCACTTCGTGCATGCTCTTTCCTGGTAATCATCACCAGCATTGACGTCCGAAGCAGGCTCATCGCAAATTAGGCATTCCATATCTACCTCCATTGGCTGGACCCCTAACTATAGACGATTCCCACCCCTCCACCGCCCGGGCATGCCCCGGCATAGGACGCCCCACGTGCAAGCTTCACGGCCTGCGGATACTTGACCCGGCAATTTTTGGTCACCTGCCGCTCTCCAGCGCCGATAGCACGAACATCGGCCGGAACATCGGCATCGATCAGGCTTGGCGCGGCACGTACTCGCCGCCGACCAAGGAGGCCCGGGCAACGGTGATGCGTAGCCGAATTGAGTCGCACAACGCCCCGCCATGGCTGTACGAACAGCAGAATTTCCCACAGGAGTACATTCAGGCGCTGATGGGGCATGCAGACGAGAAGATGACAAAGCACTATCAGGAGGGGCACGACGAAAAGAACATCGAGTACCTGGAGATGGGCGCCGAGTTGGCGTTTTGAGTGGGTGTTTTGCAAATCGCAGGCAACAAAAAAGGGCCCACCTTTCGGTGAGCCCTTCTAGACCGCCCAGCAGAGCGGATTTTGTTTGGTAGGCGCGATTGGACTCGAACCAACGACCCCCACCATGTCAAGGTGGTGCTCTAACCAACTGAGCTACGTGCCTGCTGTGAGGCGGCATTCTACGGAATTCCGGAGGGGTGTCAACACCTTTTTTCGAGCTAACCCTATGAATATGCAAAATATTTAATTTTGCCGGTACAAAGAAGATTTTCCGGGTGGCTGGCGGGCGATTTTCAACTCGGGTAGGATCAACGCACTCGTAAAATATATTAAACAGAGGCTGCCGGATGGCTAACACTCCCTACCCCGAGTCCTACTACGCCGCATCGGCCAATGCGGTTCCACCGCGCCCGGCGTTGCAGGATGACGTGGAGACCGATGTCTGTGTGATTGGCGCCGGTTATACGGGGCTGTCCTCTGCCCTCTTTCTGCTCGAGAACGGTTTCAAGGTCACGGTGCTCGAAGCCGCCAGGGTGGGATTCGGGGCGTCCGGGCGTAATGGCGGCCAGATCGTTAACAGCTATAGCCGCGATATCGATGTCATCGAGCGCACGGTCGGTCCCAAGCAGGCCCAGTTGCTGGGGCAGATGGCGTTCGAGGGTGGGCGAATCATTCGTGAGCGGGTCGCCAGGTACAACATTCAGTGCGACTTGAAGGACGGTGGCGTGTTCGCCGCGATGACCGCCAAGCAGATGGGGCATCTCGAATCCCAGAAGCGCCTGTGGGAGCGTTTCGGGCACACCCAGCTTGAGTTGATGGATCAACGCCGCATCCGCGAGGTGGTTGCTTGCGATCAGTACGTCGGCGGGATGCTCGACATGAGTGGCGGCCACATCCATCCGCTTAACCTGACACTGGGTGAAGCGGCGGCGGTCGAGTCCCTGGGTGGCACGATTTACGAGCAGTCGCCCGCTGTGCGCATCGTGCGCGGCGCGAATCCGGTGGTGCACACGCCGCAGGGTAAGGTCCGGGCCAAATTCATCATCGTCGCCGGCAACGCTTATCTGGGCAACCTGGTGCCGGAACTGGCCGCCAAGTCGATGCCTTGCGGCACACAGGTGATTACCACCGAGCCATTGGGCGAAGAACTGGCACAGACCCTGCTGCCCCAGGATTACTGTGTCGAAGACTGCAATTACTTGCTCGACTACTACCGCCTGAGCGGTGACAAGCGCCTGATTTTCGGTGGTGGCGTGGTGTATGGCGCGCGGGATCCGGCGAACATCGAAGCGATCATCCGGCCGAAGATGCTCAAGGCATTCCCGCAGCTCAAGGACGTGAAGATCGATTACGCGTGGACGGGCAACTTCCTGCTGACCCTGTCGCGCCTGCCTCAGGTCGGACGGCTGGGCGACAACATCTACTATTCCCAGGGTTGCAGCGGCCATGGCGTGACCTACACGCATCTGGCGGGCAAGGTCCTGGCCGAAGCGCTGCGCGGCCAGGCCGAGCGTTTTGATGCGTTTGCCGACCTGCCCCACTACCCGTTCCCCGGCGGACAAATGCTGCGTACCCCATTCGCGGCACTGGGCGCCTGGTACTACGGATTGCGCGACAGGTTCGGGTACTAAGCGGCACGCAATACATTGTAGGAGCGAGCCTGCTCCGGGCGGCGATCCGACGATATCGGTCTAGCAGCCAACGAATATGTTGGATGTTACGACCTCATCGCGAGCAAGCTCGCTCCCACAGGGGTTTCGGGTTAGAGACGATCTCGTGGGATACCGCTGCGAATCCGCAGGATGTCCGCCAGTACCGCCAGCGCGATCTCTGCTGGCGTCTTGCTGCCCAGGTTCAGCCCGATGGGCGCATGAATCCGCCCCAACTCGACATCCCCCAGCCCACCAATACGCCGCAAGCGCTCGAAGCGCTTTTGCGAGGTCTGCATGGAGCCCATCACACCGATGTAAAACGCCTCGGTGCGAACCGCCTCCATCATCGCCAGGTCATCGATACGTGGGTCGTGGGTCAACGCCACCACCGCCGTGTCGCTGTGACAGCCTCCATCGGCGATGAACACCGACGGCAGTTGGCGACGAATCTCCACGTTTTCCAGCACGACGCCTTCCAGCACTTCGTCCCGCGGGTCACACAGAATCACCTCGAAGCCCAGGCCCACGGCAAACTCCGCACAGGCCTGGGCTACACTGGAATACCCCGCCAGCAGCAAGCGCTGGGCTGCGCCGACACGCACGCGCACCCGGTCGATTTCACGCTCGATACGCACACCCTGCTCACGATCATCTAACAGGCTGCGCGCACCGCTTTGCAGATCCACTTCGCGGATCAACCGACGCCGACCCAGCAGCGCCGACTCCAGCTCCCGCAGATGCGCTTGCACCTCGCAATCGCCATCAAGCTTCTCGACCAGCACATCCAGCACCCCGCCACACGGCAGGCTGACGCGCGAGCGTGGGTCGTCGCCTTCGCCGTAACGAACAACGCTGACCGGTTCCAGAAACGCGCCCTCGGCGACTCGCTCGAGAAAGTCTTCCTCGACACAGCCACCGGACAACGAGCCAATCCAGTGCCCCTGCGTGTTCACCGCCAGCAGCGAACCCGGTGCGCGCGGTGCCGAGCCGTACGTGGTCAGCACCGTACACAGCCAGATGCGCTGCCCGGCCGCCGACCACTGCAGCGCCCGGCGTATCACTTGCAGATCGAGATGCTGCATATCAGTGGGCCTTGTGCTCGAGCGGCGGCGCATCGGCCCGCAACTTCTGCACGTCGTTTACAGCCAGATCATTCGGCTGACCGCCCCACCCCTGACGCAGGTAGTTCAGTAGATCCGTGAGTTGCTCGTCGCTCAATTTCGCGGCGAACCCTGGCATCGGTTGCATGTGTTCGAAACCAGAGAACTTCTGTTCACCGATACCGTCGTCGATCACCCGTACCAGGTTGCGCGGATCTTCCAGGCGCAACGTGGTGTTACCGCGCATGGCCACGGCGATATGCGGCTTGCCCTCACCGCCCGGCGCATGGCAACCGGCGCAGACATTCAAATATTCCTGACGGCCGCGCTGGGCACTCGGACTCAGCTTGTCCAACGGCACTTCGGTGAGCACTTTCGCCGCTGGCGGCTGATCGCCCAGCAGGAAGGTCGCCATCGCCGCCAGATCCGGATCGCTGAGGCCCTGGGTGCTGTTGTGGAACACCGGGAACATTTCGTTGAACATCGTGCCCTGGGCGCTCATGCCGTGCTTGAGGAAGGAGCTCAGGTCTTGGTGATTCCAGCCACGGGCCGCCAGGTCAGTGGCCAGCAGGCTCGGCGCCAGATAACCGTTAAGCAGCCCGCCGGTCATGCGCTTGTCCTGCTGCATCGCACCCGGCAAGCCGCGTGGGGTGTGGCATTCGCCACAGTGCCCCAGAACGTCGACCATGTACTGGCCGCGCTTCCAGGCTTCGCTCTTGCCCTCGGCAGGCTCCAGCTTCACGTCCTTGCCGTACATCATGTTCCAGCCCATCAGGCCCAGGCGCACGTTAAACGGGAAGCTCAGGCTGGTGACCGGCGCAGCACGCTCGATCGGCTCGACGGTTTTCAGGTAGGCATGAATCGCGTCGGAATCTGCTCGCGGCATCAGGTGATACGAGGTGTAGGGCATCGCCGGATACAGGTTCGCACCATCGCGGCGCTTGCCTTCGGTCAGCGCGGCGAAGAACTCGTCATCGTTGTACAGGCCGATGCCGTGCTCTTTGCTCGGGGTGATGTTGGTGCCGTAGATCGTACCGAACGGCGACGCGATCGGCAGGCCGCCCGCATAGGGCGCGCCACCCGGCGCGGTGTGGCACGCCATGCAGTCGGCGGCGCGGGCGAGATATTCGCCTTGCTTGACCTGCGCATCATCCGCGTGAGCCGCCACCACAGGCGCAGCCAGACCAACCGCCAACGCCAGGCGGCTAAGTAGAAGCTTCATGCTTAACCCTCCTTGACCAGGCCGAGATCGGTCAGCACGTTGCGCGTGGCGCTGTAGTAGCGCACGTACCCGGTGCAACGGCAGATGTGATGACCGAGGCTGTCCTCGATGACTTTTTCCAGCTGGCTTTTGACGATGGGCTGACGCTGCAGCTTTTCCACCAGCACGGTCGCGGCATTCACGAAGCCCGGCGCGCAGTAGCTGCACTGGAAGGCGAACTCGTCGACGAAGCGCTGCTGGATCGGGTTCAGCTCGGTGACCTTGCCCTGCTCGTCGCGGGTCGCATGGCCTTCGATGGTCCGCACTTTCTTGCCTTCGAAATAGTGTGCGCCGGTGATGCAGGTGCGCACTTCTTCGCTGGTGCCATCGGGGTTGTCGACGATCACCACGCAGGCGTGGCAGATGCCCTGGCCGCAACCCAGGCGCGAACCGGTGAGGTTCTTGTATTCGTGCAGGTAGTCGATCATCGGCAGGTCATCAGGGATGTCCACCGGGCCGACGGATTGACCGTTGAGGGTCAGTTGAAGCGGACGGTTAGCCATTGAGGGCCTCCTTGATGCGTGCAGAAGTGATAGGCAGGTCGCGGACACGTTTACCGATGGCATGGGCCACGGCGTTGCCGATGGCACCGACCACCGGGATCATCACCACCTCGGCGATGCCCTTGGACGGGTCGCTCGGCGACAGCGGCGGCAGGATGTCCGCCGTCTGTTTCCACACCGCGACGTGACGCGCCATTGGCAGGCGGTAACGGTTGAAGTTCCAGTCACCCTCCCCCGGCCCGCCTTCGTACAACGGCATCTCTTCCATCAGCGCATGGCCGATGCCCATGGCGATCCCACCTTCGAGCTGGCCCCTGACCAGTTCTTCCACCAGCACCCGACCGCACTCGACCCACGAGTGATGATTGAGCACCGACACTTCGTTCGAACCCTTGTTGACCTTCACTTCCACCAGCGTCGCGACCGGGCTGTAGTAAGTCACCGCCGCGTTGTTCAGCTGGGTCGCCGGGTAGGCGATGCCCTGCCGATCCAGCAGATGGAAACCGGCGCTGTTCATCTGCGCCTTCTTCGCCTTCGGTGCACCGTCGCCGTACTTCACGGCCAGACCGTCAAGCGGCAAGCGCTCACGCACACCATCGATGCTGAACTCAGCCTCGGCCCAACTCCAGCGGTTGAAACCGTGCACGGTGGCGCCGCTCACCAGGCCCCGCTCGTGAACGCGCTTGGCGAGCATGGCGAATGGCAGTGGCTCCATGCCGTTGGCCGTGAGCTTGCCGTCGACCCAATGGGCGTCTTCGCGGCGCACCACGTAAGGGTTGGCCTGGCCGCCGTAAGGGCCTTGGCGCCAGATCTCCAGCGCCGCCGGCCACAGGCCGTGGTTGAACAGCACGCGCGCCGCTTCACGGGTGGCGTGGCTGAAGTAGTACGCCGAGTTGGTGGCCGACGAAGCCGAAGCGACCTTGCCGACCCAGCGTGGATTGCGCAGGAAGTTGTCCTGCTCGGCCTGGCTCATGATGTACGGGTTGCCGCCACTGATCAGCTGCAACTCTTTCCATTCGGTTTCGCCGGTCTTCACCTCGTGCGCCGGAATACCAAGGAAATCGGCCACGACCATGGCCTGGGAGGTGGACATGCCGGTGCCAATTTCGATACCGATGTGGCGCAGGCTGATGCGACCTTCGGCAGTGAATTCAATGCTGGCCATCGGCGCTTCGGAACCGGTACCGAAGTCTTTCTGGCAGATGGCGAAACCCACCCCGTACCAGTTGTCCGGATCGGCGGCTTCGCGTTGTTTCTTGATCGCGTCGCGGTTTTTCCAGGTGTCGTGGACGGCCGCTTTGTCGAGAATCTCGTGCAGGCGCAAGGCACCGGCCGGGATCGCGCCCTGGGTGTTTTTCATACCCGAGCGCAGTGCGTTTTTACGGCGCAGTTCAATGGCATCGACACCGAGGCGACCGGCGATTTCGTCGACCATCATCTCGGTCGCCGCCATGCTCTGCAGGGTGCCGTAGCCGCGCATCGACCCGGCTTCAACGGCGCGGGAGTGATAGGCCGTGACCTGCAGATCGTTCTGCGGCATGTAGTAGATCGACTGTGCCGCCGTGGCGCCCACCGCAGCCACGGATGGGCTGTAGTTGATTCGCCCGCCACCGTCGACGCTCATCTCCGAACGGAAAATCTTGAAGCTGTGATCGGTTTTGTCCACCGCCAACTGGTAGCGAATGTCGAACGGGTGACGCTTGATGCCGCTCTGGAACTGCTCGTAGCGGTCGTTGGCCAGGCGCACCGGCACACCGGCGCCGTACAACGCGGCCAACGCTGCGTAGTAGACGAAAATGTTGTGATCCTTGGAGCCGTAACCGACGGTGTAACCCGGGTGCATGTTCAGGTTGGCCAGGCCGAAACGCGACGGTGCGATCATCTTCGCGGTTTCGGTCGCCGCTTCCAGCGGGCACTGGGTGGCGACGACGAAATGCAGGGTCTTGGTGGCCGGGTCGTACCAGCCGTTGCCGTTGTCCGGCTCCAACGCGGCCGGCTCGATCGACGGGGTCTTGTAGCGCTCGTCGAACACCAGCCAGTTGTCCGGCGGCGTGTCGATCTGCTGCTTCATGCGCTCGGCGTAGAACAGCCCGCGCTCGGTCAGGTTGCCGTGCAGGTTCGGCTGGGAGTTCCACACCGGACGACGGTTTTTCAGCATCGGGAACAGAATCGAATCCTTGAGGCTGGCGAACTCGTCTTCGTCCGCCGAGGTTGCGCCGCCGACGCGCACGTAGCGGAAGCTGCCGTAGGGATCGCCTTCATAAAACGGCGCTTTATCGCCGTAGCGAATTGCCTTGTCATTGAATTTGAGTTGGTTCTTGGCCTGACGGAAGCGCTCGAAATCGTTCCAGATCAGGATCGCCACCGGGTGGCCGATGAACATCGGCACCTTGCCGGCCGGCAACAGTGGATCCGGGGCGTGCTCCTCAGGGAACACGATACCGTCCTTGACCAAGTCCTCGGCGGTAACGATGCGGTCCGGCTGCAACTCGGCGCCGAGCCAAGACAGGTCGATGCCTGCAAAGATGTGGTCGGCCTTGATGGTTTTCAGCAGCATGGCGTGGCCTTGCTGCTGCGGCCAGCCCGGCATGTCCTTGGCACGGATGTCGCGGGCAAAGACTTTGCTGCCGCAGACCTTGGACAAGGCATCGTTACGGGCGCGCGCCTTGCCGTTATTGCCGAGCCACTGCTCGGACGGCACGGTCACGCTGTTTTCCATCAAGGCGGCCAGCGCCTGGCTGCTCAACGGCGTGAGCGTCACGCTCACACCCGCTACCAGCCCGCCCTGAAGGAACGAGCGCCGGGATATATCACGGTTGGACATGGATCATCCTCTGGGCGGTTATGGGGTCCGCCCTTCTGGTTATGTTCTGGAAATCTCGAGTCTTGCAGAAGCCCTTTTCGACGATGCAAAGGGCTGTTGGTGACAGTGCAAAGCTGACCGAAAGGTTAAGTTTATAGGCTTATGCCTTCGCGGAAAACCAAAAACTGACCAAGAAATCAAAAAACCGCGACTTTTCGACGCAGCAGATCGATGAACAACCCCAACTCCCGACTGATGTGCTCGCCCTTGCGCAACAGCAGCCCGAATGGCGCCATTTGCACATCCAGTTCCACCGGCAGCGCCACTACCAGGCCCATTTTAAGATAGTCGCGCAATGCGGTTTCCGACAGCACCATGATCGCGTCGGTCAGCTGAATCAGTTGCTGCATGGAGTACACCGAACTGCATTCGATGATGTCTGCCGGCAACGGCAAGGCCAGGCGCTGCAACGCCTGATCCAGACCGATGCGCGCCGGACTGGTTTCCGGTTGCAGGATCCACGGCCAACCGCTGACCAGCTCCGCCATCTCCAGTTTTTTGCGCCGGGCCAACGGGTGGCCGGCGTGCACCACCACCAGCAAGCGTTCGTTACCCAATTGCTCGAAGACGTAATGCTCACTGTCGGTGGCAGCATTGCGCCGGGCGATGGCAAGGTCAATGCGGCCCTGTTCCAGCAACTGGATCACCTGGTCGCTGGTGTCGCCCATGATGCGAATCCGCAGCTGCGGATTGAGCGCCTTGATCTCGGCAATCGAATCCATCACCAGATCTGGCGCCGCGCCCATGATGGTACCGATCGACAGATAGCCGTAGCCGCCCTGCTGCCGCGCCATCAGGTCCTCGGCACAACGGTCGAGGCCACTGATGGCCGACTCGGCAAAGCGAATCAGCTCCTGGCCCAGCGCTGTCGGGCGCATCCCCCGCGGCAGACGCTCGAACAGATCGCAGCCGAACATGTCTTCAATCTCATGGAGCATGCGGGTTGCCGCCGGTTGCGACATGTTCAGACTTTGCGAGGCGCGGTGCAGGTTCTGGCTGGTGCTGAGCGTCACCAGCATGTGCAGATGCTTGTAGCGCAGGCGATTGAGCAGACTGCGGGAGATGGTCGGCGTGGTCATGGCGGGCCTTTTTATCGATACCCTGAGGGTATCAGTTGTGAGCTAGATTCGATTTGTAACGTATCGATCAGCGGCCGTACAGTCTTCCCCATAAGAACAAATGCCCTACCAAAGGAAAACTGCGATGAAGACTCTACCCGCGCCTCTGCTCGCCAAAATTTCCTGGCGGCTACTCCCGTTTCTCCTGCTGATGTACATCATGGCCTTCCTCGACCGCGCCAACGTCGGGTTCGCCAAGCAAGCCTTCCAGGCCGATACCAACATCAGTGATGCCGCCTTCGCCTTCGGCGCCGGCGTGTTCTTCGCTGGTTACGCACTGCTCGAAGTGCCGAGCAACCTGATCCTGCACCGCGTCGGCGCCCGCCTGTGGATGTGCCGGATCATGGTCACCTGGGGCCTGGTCTCCGCCGCCATGGTCTTCGCCCACACTGAAACCAGCTTCTACGTCCTGCGCTTCCTGCTGGGCGTGGCCGAAGCCGGCTTCTTCCCCGGCGTGATCCTCTACCTCACCTACTGGTTTCCCAGCGCCGTGCGCGGCAAGGCCATGGGCTTCTTCTACTTCGGTGCGCCGCTGGCGTTCATCTTCGGCAGCCCGTTGTCCGGCCTGCTGCTGGAACTGGACGGCTTTACCGGTTTACACGGCTGGCAGTGGCTGTTTGCCGTTGAAGGCCTGATGGCCACGGCTGTGGGCATCTGGGCCTACTGGTACCTGGACAACCGCCCGGCCGACGCCAAGTGGCTGACCGTCGAGGAACGCCAGCAAGTGCAGAGCCTGCTCGATCAGGAAGACAGCCATAAACAGAACCACGGCCGCAGCCTGCTCAACGTCATTTGCCAACCCTCGGTGCTGTACCTGTGCCTGATCTACCTGTTGATCCAGGCCAGCGTCTACGGCGTGGTGTTTTATCTGCCGAGCCAGGTTGGCGGACTGCTGGGCACCAAGGTCGGGCTGATGGTCGGCCTGGTCACGGCGATTCCATGGATCTGCGCATTGCTCGCCGCCTACCTGATTCCCGGCTACAGCGACCGCACCGGCGAACGTCGCCGCACCGCCTGCCTGACCTTGTTGATGGCCGCCGCCGGGATCGCCTGCTCGGTGACCTTCAGCAACCCGCTGCTGGGGATCATCGCCCTGTGTTTTGCCGCGTCCGGCTTCATCGCCGTGCAACCGGTGTTCTGGACCTTCCCCTCCAGCTACCTCGCCGGCAGCGCCGCCGCGGCCGGGATCGCCCTGATCAACTCGTTCGGCGCCCTCGGTGGCTTCATCGCCCCAGTGCTGAAGAACTGGGCCGAAGGCGCCTTCCATTCACCGGCAGCAGGCTTGTACGTGCTGGCCGCTACCACCGTCATCGCCGCGTTGCTGGTGCTGGGCATACGCGCACCCGGCCATAAAGCCTCGAACAAACCGGCCACCGTTTAAACCTGAGGAGTCACACCATGGGCATTCCAACCATCAAACACGTCCGCGCTTTCACTCTGCGAGGCGGCGGCGCGGATTATCACGACCAGGCCGACGGCCACTGGATCGACGATCACATTGCCACGCCGATGAGCAAATACCCCGAGTACCGCCAGAGCCGCCGCACCTTCGGCATCAACGTACTCGGCACCCTGGTGGTGGAAATCGAAGCCAGCGACGGCACCGTCGGTTTTGCCGTGACCACTGGCGGCGAGCCTGCCGCCTACATTGTCGAAAAGCACCTGGCGCGCTTCCTCGAAGGCGCCCGGGTCACCGACATCGAAAAAATCTGGGACCAGATGTACCAGTCGACCCTGTACTACGGGCGCAAGGGCATCGTCATCAACACGATCTCCGGCGTTGACCTGGCGCTGTGGGACTTGCTCGGCAAGATCCGCCAGGAGCCCGTGCATCAGTTGCTCGGTGGTGCGGTTCGCGACGAGTTGCAGTTCTACGCCACCGGCGCCCGCCCGGACCTGGCGCAGAAAATGGGTTTCATCGGCGGCAAGATGCCGCTGCACCACGGCCCGGCGGAAGGCGAGGAAGGCCTGCGCAAAAATCTGGAGGAACTGGCAACCATGCGCGAACGCGTCGGCCCGGACTTCTGGCTGATGCTCGATTGCTGGATGAGCCTGGACCTCAACTACGCCACCAAACTGGCGGTTGGCGCCCACGAATACGGCTTGAAATGGATCGAAGAAGCCCTGCCGCCGGACGATTACTGGGGCTACGCAGCCCTGCGCATCAACGTGCCCAAGGGCATGCTGGTGACCACCGGCGAACACGAAGCCACGCGCTGGGGCTTCCGCATGCTGCTGGAGATGGGCTGCTGCGACATCATCCAGCCGGATGTCGGCTGGTGCGGCGGCATCACTGAACTGGTGAAGATCTCGGCCCTGGCCGACGCCCACAACGCGCTGGTCATCCCTCACGGTTCTTCGGTGTACAGCTACCACTTCGTCGCCACCCGGCATAACAGCCCGTTCGCCGAGTTCCTGATGATGGCGCCGAAGGCCGACGAAGTAGTGCCGATGTTCCACCCGCAATTGCTCGGCGAACCGGTGCCGGTCAATGGCCGCATGCGCCTGTCCGCTCTCGACCAGCCTGGTTTCGGCGTGACCCTCAACCCGGAATGCCAACTGCATCGGCCGTATAACCGCTGAGAAAGGAGTTCGACATGAACATGCCGCACAACGCGTTCAAGGCCGCACTGAACAACAGCGAGACCCGGTACGGAATCTGGGCCGGGTTCGCCACCGGCTACGCCGCCGAGATCGTCGCCACCACCGGTTACGACTGGATGCTGATCGATGGCGAGCACGCGCCAAATACCGTGCCCGGTGTACTCGCTCAGTTGCAAGCCGTGGCGCCCTACTCGACTGCGCCGGTGGTGCGCGCAGTGAATGGCGATGCCAACCTGATCAAGCAACTGCTGGATATCGGCGCACAGACGCTGATGATCCCGATGGTCGAAACCGCCGAGCAGGCACAGGCACTGGTGCGCGCCATGCGCTACCCGCCCCACGGCATTCGCGGGGTCGGCGGCGGCCTGACCCGCGCCACCCGCTGGGACGGTGTGCCGGACTACCTGAATACTGCCCATGAACAACTGTGCCTGATCGTACAGGTGGAATCGCGGATCGGCGTGGAAAACGTCGCAGCGATCGCCGCCGTCGAGGGCGTGGATGCGGTGTTTATCGGGCCGGCGGATTTGTCGATCGGCCTGGGCCATGCCGGCAACCCCGGTCACCCGCAAGTCCAGGAGCGGATTCAACACGCCGTGAACGCCACGCTGGCGGCCGGCAAGGCCTGCGGGATTCTAGCCCCCAACGAAGAAGACGCCCGCCGCTACCAGCACTGGGGCTGCCAGTTCATTGCCGTGGCCATCGACATCAGCCTGCTGCGCCAAAGCGCCATGGCCACCCTCGCCCGCTACCGCGAACCCGCTACCACCCAAGCGCCGTCACGCACTTACTGATCTGCCAAGGAGTCGCACCATGTCATCCGTGCCTGTTTACGAAAACTTCATCGACGGCCAGTTCGTGGCCACCGCTGCCCACCTCGATGTGATCAACCCGGCCACCGGCGCCGTGCTGTCGAAAGTCCCGGCCTCGACCGCCGAGGACGTCGACCGCGCCCTCGCTGCCGCCCGTGCCGCGCAGAAAGACTGGGCGCGCAAACCGGCGAATGACCGCGCCGGCTACTTGCGCCGGATCGCCGCCAAACTGCGGGAAAACGTTGCGCACCTGGCACGAACCATCACTCTGGAACAAGGCAAGACCAGCGGGCTGGCGGAAGTCGAAGTGAATTTCACCGCCGATTATCTCGATTACATGGCCGAATGGGCCCGGCGCATCGAAGGTGAAATCATCACCAGCGACCGCCAGGACGAAAACATCTTCCTGTTCCGCAAACCGCTGGGCGTGGTGGCCGGGATCCTGCCGTGGAATTTCCCGTTCTTCCTGATCGCCCGCAAGATGGCCCCGGCCCTGCTGACCGGCAACACCATCGTCATCAAGCCCAGCGAAGAAACCCCGAACAACTGCTTCGAATTTGCCCGACTGGTGGCCGAAACCGACCTGCCGCCCGGTGTGTTCAACGTGGTCTGCGGTGACGGCCGAGTCGGCGCGGCACTGAGTGCGCACAAAGGCGTGGACATGATCAGCTTCACCGGCAGCGTCGAAACCGGCTCGCGGATCATGGCCGCCGCCGCGCCAAACATCACCAAGCTCAATCTGGAACTGGGCGGCAAGGCACCGGCCATTGTGCTGGCGGATGCAGACCTCGACCTGGCGGTCAGGGCGATCCGCGATTCGCGCATCATCAACAGCGGCCAGGTGTGCAATTGTGCTGAGCGGGTGTATGTCGAGCGCAAGGTGGCGGATCAATTTATCGAGCGCATCGCAGCGGCCATGAGCGCGACCCGCTATGGCGACCCGATTGCACAGCCCGACGTCGAAATGGGTCCGCTGATCAATCGTCAGGGCCTGGACAGCGTCAATCGCAAAGTCCGCACCGCGTTGAGCCAGGGCGCAAGCCTGATCAGCGGTGGGCAAATCGCTGACCTGCCCAATGGCTTCCACTTCCAGCCCACCGTTTTGGCCGGTTGTCGTGCCGATATGGAGATCATGCGCGAAGAGATTTTCGGCCCGGTGCTACCGATCCAGATCGTTGATGACCTGGACGAAGCCATCGCCCTGGCCAATGACTGCGACTATGGCCTGACCTCATCGATCTACACCCGCGACCTGAGCAAAACCCTGCAGGCGATGCGCGAGCTGGATTTTGGCGAAACCTACGTCAACCGCGAGAATTTCGAAGCGATGCAGGGTTTCCACGCTGGCGTGCGCAAGTCCGGCATCGGCGGCGCGGATGGCAAACACGGGTTGTACGAATACACCCATACCCACGCGGTGTATTTGCAGGGCTGAGCGAGGTATTCAGGCAGATTGCCAAATCGCAGACACAAAAAACCCCGGTCTTTCGACCAGGGTTTTTGCTATCGACTCGAAGTAACCAACGGTTTCTTCGTAGCTCCAAGGCGTTCAGCGGGCCTCGGGGCAGATATGGCGCAGCGGACGGGACTCGAACCCGCGACCCCCGGCGTGACAGGCCGGTATTCTAACCGACTGAACTACCGCTGCGTATCGCTTTGAGCTGACGCTCAATTAACTCGTCTGATTAAAAGCTCTGAGACTTTTCAATCTCTCTTTCAATCTCGAATCAGGGCGGACCTGACTCGGAAAATATGGCGCAGCGGACGGGACTCGAACCCGCGACCCCCGGCGTGACAGGCCGGTATTCTAACCGACTGAACTACCGCTGCGCGTCGGTGGAGGCATTTCAGCCTACCTCTTGCTTTCGCAAGTATCTCGGAAGTGGTGGGTGATGACGGGATCGAACCGCCGACATTCTGCTTGTAAGGCAGACGCTCTCCCAGCTGAGCTAATCACCCGTTTGCATCTCCGAGGCCGCGAAATTTACGCAGGTAGCGAACCTAAGTCAATAGCAGGATTGAAGTTTTTTTCAAAAACAGCTTTTAGCTTCAAGCTTCGAGTAAAAGCAAGTACGCATACAGCAGGCATACCACCGTCACGCTTTAACTTGCAGCTTGAAGCTTGAAGCTGCCGTTCACTGCTCATAGATCATCTTCTTGGTCATGCCGCCATCGACCACGAATTCCTGGCCGGTGACAAACCCGGCGTTCCTCGACAGCAGCCAGGCCACCATCGCCGCGACATCCTCGACCGTCCCTACCCTGCCCGCCGGATGCTGGGCATGATCGGCCTCGGTCAATGGTTCGGCACGCCGCACCGAGGGGTCGCGCCCATCGATCCAGCCTGGACTGACGGCATTGACCCGGATCTCCGGGCCAAGGCTGATGGCCAACGCATGCGTCAAGGCCAACAAACCGCCCTTGCTCGCCGCATAGGCCTCTGTGTCGGGTTCCGACTGCCCGGCGCGGGTCGAGGCCAGATTGACGATGGCACCGCTGTGAGCGCGCAGGTACGGCGCACAGTGTTTGGCCAGCAACATCGGCCCACTGAGGTTCACCGCCAACACCCGATTCCAGTGGGCCAGGTCGAGGCTTTCCAGGGTGATGTTGTGCGGATCGGCAACCGCTGCGTTGCATACCAGCGCATCCAGGCGCCCGAACTGGCCGAGCACCTCGGCCACGCCCAGCGCGACTTGCCCCTCGTTGGAGACATCCATGGCGATGAACCAGGCGTTGTCGCCCAGCACTTTCGCCACTTTCGAACCGCGCCCCCGATCCAGATCCGTCAGCACGACTTGCCAGCCTTCGCTGATCAGCCAGGCCGAGATCCCCAGGCCAATGCCCCGCGCAGCACCGGTCACCAGCGCTACGCGGCCATTTGAGCCAGTGGTCGGCGTAGACAACTCGATCACAATGCAGCCAGACCGCGCGCCAGATCGGCTTGCAGGTCCGCCACATCCTCCAGACCGACCGCAACGCGGATCAGGCTGTCACGAATGCCTGCCGCTTCACGCTCTTGCGGCGCCAGGCGACCATGGGAGGTGGTGCTCGGATGGGTGATGGTGGTCTTGCTGTCGCCCAGGTTGGCGGTGATCGAAATCAGGCGCGTGGCATCGATAAAGCGCCAGGCGCCCTCTTTGCCGCCCTTCACCTCAAAACTGACGACCGCACCGAAGCCCTTCTGCTGGCGCAGCGCCAGTTCGTGCTGCGGATGGCTCTTGAGGCCGGCGTAATGGACTTTCTCGATACCTTCCTGCTGCTCCAGCCACTCGGCCAGTTGCTGGGCGTTGGCGCAATGCGCCTTCATCCGCAGGTTCAGGGTTTCCAGGCCCTTGAGGAAGATCCAGGCATTGAACGGGCTCAGGGTCGGCCCGGCAGTACGCAGGAAGCCAACCACTTCTTTCATCTGCTCGCTACGACCGGCGACCACGCCGCCCATGCAACGGCCCTGGCCGTCGATGAACTTGGTGGCCGAGTGCACGACGATGTCCGCGCCCATTTTCAGCGGCTGCTGCAAGGCCGGGGTGCAGAAGCAGTTGTCGACCACCAGCATCGCGCCTTTGGCATGGGCGATTTCCGACAGCGCCGCAATGTCCACCAACTCGGCCAGCGGATTGGACGGCGATTCAACGAACAACAGCTTGGTATTGGCCTTGATCGCAGCATCCCAACCGGACAAATCGGCCAGGGCGACGTAGTCGACTTCGATACCGAAGCGCTTGAAGTACTTTTCGAACAGGCTGATGGTCGAGCCGAATACGCTGCGCGACACCAGCACATGATCACCGGCGCTGCACAGGCTCATCACCACGGCCATGATGGCCGCCATGCCGGTGGCCGTGGCCACGGCCTGCTCAGCGCTTTCCAGCGCGGCGATGCGCTCTTCGAACGCGCGTACGGTCGGGTTGGTGTAGCGCGAATAAACGTTGCCCGGCACTTCGCCAGCGAAGCGCGCAGCGGCGTCGGCGGCGGTACGGAACACGTAGCTGGAGGTGAAGAACATCGGATCACCGTGTTCGCCTTCCGGCGTGCGGTGCTGACCGGCGCGTACGGCCAGGGTATCGAACGCTACACCTTCGAGGTCGCTGTCCAGCCGACCGGCATCCCATTCCTGACTCATGCTGTCACTCCTTGCCCTGCTCTTGATAGATAGAAGTCTTTTTGCCAGATACAAAACCGGCCCCTCAGGGCCGGTAGAAACTCAGTTGTTGTACAGATCGATGATCGCACTGACTGCCTGTGTCTTGACCTTGGAGGCATCGTTGCGTGCCTGCTCGATCTTGTTCAGGTAAGCCTCGTCGACGTCGCCGGTGACGTACTGGCCGTCGAACACCGCGCAATCGAACTTCTCGATCTTGATCTTGCCGCCACCGACCGCTTCGATCAAGTCAGGCAGGTCCTGATAGATCAACCAGTCAGCGCCGATCAGGTCGGCTACGTCCTGGGTCGAACGGTTGTGGGCGATCAACTCGTGAGCGCTCGGCATATCGATGCCGTAGACGTTCGGGTAGCGAACGGCCGGTGCCGCGGAGCAGAAGTAGACGTTCTTGGCGCCGGCTTCGCGGGCCATCTGGATGATCTGCTTGCACGTCGTGCCACGAACGATCGAGTCGTCCACCAGCATCACGTTCTTGCCGCGGAATTCCAGCTCGATGGCGTTGAGCTTCTGGCGTACGGATTTTTTCCGCGCGGCCTGGCCCGGCATGATGAAGGTCCGGCCGATGTAGCGGTTCTTCACGAAGCCTTCGCGAAACTTCACGCCCAGGTGGTTCGCCAGTTCCAGCGCCGCGGTGCGGCTGGTGTCCGGAATCGGGATGACCACGTCGATGTCGTGATCCGGACGCTCGCGCTGGATCTTCTCGGCCAGTTTCTCACCCATGCGCAGGCGGGCCTTGTAGACCGACACGCCGTCGATGATCGAATCCGGACGCGCCAGGTAGACGTGTTCGAAGATGCACGGCGTCAGGGACGGGTTGGTCGCGCACTGACGGGTGTACAGCTTGCCCTCTTCAGTGATGTAGACCGCTTCGCCCGGTGCCAGGTCGCGAATCAGGGTGAAGCCGAGCACGTCCAAGGAAACGCTTTCCGAGGCGATCATGTACTCGACACCTTCGTCGGTGTGACGCTGGCCGAAAACGATCGGGCGGATGCCGTGCGGATCGCGGAAACCGACGATGCCGTAGCCGGTGATCATCGCCACGACGGCATAACCACCGACGCAACGGTTGTGCACGTCGGTTACAGCGGCGAACACGTCTTCTTCGGTCGGCTGCAACTTGCCGCGCTGGGCCAGTTCGTGCGCGAACACGTTGAGCAGCACTTCCGAATCGGAACTGGTGTTGACGTGGCGCAGGTCAGATTCGTAAATCTCCTTGGCCAGTTGTTCAACGTTGGTCAGGTTACCGTTGTGCGCCAGGGTGATGCCGTAAGGCGAGTTGACGTAAAACGGTTGAGCTTCAGCCGAAGTCGAGCTGCCCGCGGTTGGATAACGCACATGGCCAATGCCCATGTGACCGACCAGGCGCTGCATGTGACGTTGGTGGAACACGTCACGCACCAGGCCGTTGTCCTTGCGCAGGAATAACCGGCCATCATGGCTGGTCACGATACCGGCAGCGTCCTGGCCGCGGTGCTGGAGGACGGTTAGCGCGTCATACAGCGCCTGATTGACGTTCGACTTACCGACGATACCGACGATGCCACACATGCGACGCAACCCCTACTTAATGGATCTGAACTGAGCACTACTCACCGAGGCGTTTTGGCCATCGGCAAGAGTTGCTCCTTGAACGGAATATCAGCGGGTACGCTGATTCCGCTGGCAAGCCACTGACTGCTCCACCCGAGGATCAGGTTTTTGGACCAGTCTGCAACCAATAGAAATTTTGGCACGAGCTGTGACTCTTTCCACCACCCGTCCTGCTGTACCGGCCCCAGGCTCAACAGCCCGACGGCGATAACCACCAGCAACCCGCCACGCGCGGCGCCGAAGGCCATGCCGAGGAATCGGTCGGTCCCGGAGAGCCCGGTGACGCGAACCAGTTCGCCGATAAGATAATTGATCATTGCGCCTACGATTAAAGTGGCGACAAACATGATGGCACAGCCCGTGATTATACGTGCCGATGGCGTTTGAATGTACCCGCCGAGGTACTCGGACAGTGAGCCACCGAACATCCAGGCTACGACTCCTGCGATGATCCAGGTCAGCAGCGACAGTGCTTCTGTGACGAAGCCGCGGCTCAGACTGATCAATGCGGAGATGGCGACGATTGCTACGATCGCCCAGTCAACCCAGGTAAATGGCACAGTGCAGCCTACAGACGGATAAGGCGGCGCATTTTAGCAGAGCCCATGCTTATCGGTAAGCTGCGATTGTCAGTGCATTTCAAATCGGGGCGATAGTTTTAGCCACGTTCCGGCTGAAAGCGCACGACAAACCCCTTGAGGTTCTGCTGGCGGTTCAGCAAGTCACGCAGCCGGTCGGCTTCAGCGCGCTCGATCAGCGGCCCGACAAACACCCGGTTTTTGCCGTCGGCGGTACGGATGTAGGCGTTGTAACCCTGGCTGCGCAGGGTTTTCTGAAGCTTTTCCGCGCTTTCACGACTCGACAGGCTGGCCAGTTGCACGGACCAGCTGACAGACAAACCATTGGCATCGACACGGCTTTGCGTGGTGTCCGGCTTGCCCGGTGCCGCGGTGATCGGCTGGGCAGGCGCTGTCGCAGGTTTAGCCGCCAAAGCCGGGACCGGCGCGGGTGCAGGCGGTTTGGCTGCAGGCGCTGGAGCCAGCGGCGCAGCTGGCACCGCCGATTCCTGCTGGGCGATTTCTTCATCGCTCGGCACGGGTTCCTGAGGCAAGGCTTGCGGTTCAGGTACCACCACCGGCTCGACCTGTACCTGGGGCATCGCAGGCGCCTGCGGAGCCGCAGGCGCTTCGACCTTCACCTGGCGCTGTTCGTCCTGGCGGGAAAACAGCATCGGCAGAAAAATCACCGCCAGCGCGACCAACACCAGGGCGCCAACCATGCGCTGTTTGTATGCCTTATCCAGCAATGCCATTCGCCGCGTCCTCCGTGGAGCGCCGAGCCAGCCATTCAAGGGCCTCGGCGACACAATAAAATGATCCGAACAACAGGATTTCGTCGTCGCTCGTGGCCTGCGCGCACTGCCCTTCCAGGGCGGCCGCGACACTGTCGTATGACGTGACCGAAGCCCCAAGGCCTTGCAGCGCGGCGTGCAAATCCGCAACCGAACGCGCCCGAGGCGAATCCAGCGGTGCGACAGCCCAGTGCTGGACACTAGCATTCAATTCGCCGACAACACCACCCAGGTCTTTGTCCGCCAGCAACCCGAACACCGCCAGACGCCTGCCGACCGGTGGACGACTGGCCAGGCGACGAGCCAGATACTCCGCCGCATGAGGGTTATGCCCCACATCCAGCAATAGATTCAAGCGCTTGCCTTGCCACTCGAACTCGCGGCGATCCAGACGACCGACCACCTTCGTTGCCCGCAGCGCCTCGACAATCTGCGCATCCACCCAAGGCAAGCCGAGCAGCAGGTACGCCTGCAACGCCAGTGCAGCGTTTTCCATCGGCAGATCGAGCAGTGGCAGGTCGCGCAGCTCAACCACGCGCCCTTGCGCATCGACACCGCGCCATTGCCAGTTGTGATCGGTCACACCGAGGTCAAAATCGCGCCCACGCAGGAAAAACGGGCAATTGAGCTCGCGCGCCTTGTCCAGCAGGGGTTGTGGAGGGTTCAGATCGCCGCAGAGCGCAGGCGCGCCTTGGCGGAAGATACCGGCCTTCTCGAAGGCCACGGACTCTCGGGTATCACCGAGGTAATCCGCATGATCGACGCCAATACTGGTGACCAGCGCCATGTCGGCGTCCACCACGTTGACCGTGTCCAGACGACCGCCCAGACCGACCTCCAGCACCACCGCATCGAGCCCGGAGCGCTGGAACAGCCAGAATGCCGCCAGGGTGCCCATTTCGAAGTAAGTCAGGGAAGTGTCGCCGCGCCCGGCCTCTACCGCGGCAAAGGCCTCGCACAGCTCGGCGTCCGTGGCTTCGACGCCATTGACCGTTACCCGCTCGTTGTAACGCAGCAGGTGCGGGGAGTTGTAAACCCCCACTTTCAAGCCCTGGGCCCGCAGCAAGGACGCCACGAACGCACAGGTGGAACCCTTGCCGTTGGTCCCGGTGACCGTGATCACCCGAGGTGCCGGCTTGCCCAGTCCCATGCGGGACGCTACCTGCTGCGACCGCTCCAGGCCCATGTCGATGGCCGAAGGGTGCAACTGCTCAAGGTAGGCGAGCCATTCGCCAAGGGTACGTTGGGTCATAGGCTGGCGGGTACCGGTGGAACCACGATCGGCTCGATGGGTGCAGCCACGAACTGCGGCGTCGGCAGGCCCATCATTTGCGCCAGCAGGTTGCCCAGACGCGGACGCAGCTCCTGACGGTCGATGATCATGTCGATGGCACCGTGCTCCAGCAGGAACTCGCTGCGCTGGAAGCCTTCCGGCAGTTTTTCACGCACGGTCTGCTCGATCACTCGCGGACCGGCAAAACCGATCAACGCCTTCGGCTCGCCGACAATCACGTCGCCGAGCATCGCCAGACTGGCGGAAACGCCGCCGTAGACCGGGTCGGTCAACACGGAGATGAACGGGATGCCTTCTTCACGCAGACGAGCCAGCACCGCGGAGGTCTTGGCCATTTGCATCAGGGAAATCAGCGCTTCCTGCATCCGCGCACCGCCGGAAGCCGCGAAGCAGATCATCGGGCAACGTTTTTCCAGGGCGTAGTTGGCGGCGCGCACGAAACGCTCACCGACGATGGCGCCCATCGAACCACCCATGAAGGAAAACTCGAACGCCGAGACCACGACCGGCATGCCCAGCAAAGTGCCGCTCATGGAAACCAGTGCGTCTTTTTCGCCGGTCTGCTTTTGTGCAGCGGTCAGGCGGTCCTTGTACTTCTTGCCGTCGCGGAATTTCAGACGGTCAACCGGCTCCAGGTCTGCACCCAGCTCGGTACGGCCTTCAACATCGAGGAAGATGTCGATACGGGCGCGGGCGCCGATACGCATGTGATGGTTGCACTTGGGGCAAACGTCCAGGGTCTTTTCCAACTCCGGACGATACAGCACAGCCTCGCAAGACGGGCATTTGTGCCAAAGACCTTCAGGCACCGAGCTCTTCTTGACCTCGGAACGCATGATCGAAGGGATCAGTTTGTCTACTAACCAGTTGCTCATGCTTTCTTTCTCCAGTACCGGTGGCCCGAACGCTCTGGTTCGCAGCCCCGTGTATGCCCTAGCGCTAAATTCATGTGTGCGAAGAGGGTCGATGGACTGCCACGGTCAGCGCGAAACATGACCTGCGTGCAACCACAAACCCTCGGATCTGCCTGCTGTGTGCAGTGCATCCGCTTTGTACAGTGCAGTGGACGGCGGCAGTCTGCCAGCCGTCACATCAACAGGTGTTACCGCGTACCGCTTTGATAAATGCCTGAATCTTTGCGTGATCCTTGATGCCCTTGCTCGCCTCTACCCCGCCGCTGACATCCACGGCATAAGGCCGAACGCGGGCAATCGCTTCGGCGACGTTATCCGGCGTCAGACCGCCCGCCAGAATGATCGGCTTGCTCAAGCCTTGCGGTATCAGTGACCAGTCAAACGCCTCGCCGGTTCCTCCGGGAACGCCTTCGACATAGGTATCGAGCAAGATTGCGCTGGCACTGGCGTAAGCATCACAGGCCGCGGCGATGTCATCACCCGCCTTGACCCGCAGCGCCTTGATGTACGGGCGGTGCCAACCTTCGCACTCGGCCGCGCTTTCATCGCCGTGAAATTGCAGCAGGTCCAGGGGCACCGCGTCGAGGATTTCACCCAATTCGCACCGGCTTGCATTGACGAACAAGCCCACGGTGGTCACGAACGGCGGCAGTGCCTTGATGATCGAGCGCGCCTGCTGGAACGTTACCGCACGGGGGCTTTTGGCGTAGAACACGAATCCGATGGCATCCGCCCCGGCTTCGACGGCTGCCAACGCATCTTCCATGCGGGTAATCCCACAGATCTTGCTGCGAACGGCTGACATGTTGGCACAACTCCAAGACAAATCCAGGAAAGTCCCGGATGGTAACAAAAGCGTTCGAGGGCGTCAGCCGCCAAGTTCCGAGAAACCGGTCAAGAAGTGTGGACCGATGTAACGCTCGGGCAATTGGAACTCGTCACGGTACTCGACCTGCACCAGATACAAACCGAATGGATGCGCGGTCACGCCACCGGTCCGGCGAATCCGGCTCTCCAGCACCTCTTTCATCCACTCCACCGGACGCTCTCCGGCGCCAATGGTCATCAGCACGCCGGCAATGTTGCGCACCATGTGATGCAGGAAGGCGCTGGCGCGGATATCCAGCACGATCATCTTGCCGTGACGGGTGACACGCAGGTGATGCAGCTCCTTGATCGGCGACTTGGCCTGGCACTGACCGGCGCGAAAAGCACTGAAATCATGGGTGCCGAGCAGGTACTGGGCGGCCTCGGCCATGCGCTCGACGTCCAGCGGACGGTGGTTCCAGGTCACCTCTTCGTTCAGGTGCGCCGGGCGGATCTGATCGTTGTAGATCACGTAGCGATAACGCCGGGCAATGGCTTTGAACCGCGCATGGAAATGCGCCGGCATAACCTTGGCCCAACTGACACTGACGTCGTGGGGCAAGTTGATGTTGGCGCCCATGGTCCAGGCCTTCATCGAACGCTCGACCTGGGTGTCGAAATGCACCACCTGTCCGCAGGCATGCACCCCGGCGTCGGTACGCCCGGCGCACATCAGCGAAACGGGTGAGTCGGCGACTTTGGACAAGGCGTTTTCGAGGGTTTCCTGCACGGTGAGCACCCCGGACGCCTGGCGCTGCCAGCCGCGGTAGCGCGAGCCTTTGTATTCGACGCCCAGCGCGATCCGGAAAAAGCCGTCGGCTGCCATTTCGGCGACCGGGTTATCTATATTTGCCAAGGAGGGACAGCCTGCTGATGTACCAAAGGCGGGCATTATAAGGCCGACTGGAGGGGATGCCAGTACAACTGAGGGACTGGAGTGAATGTTAGGGCCTCTTCGCGAGCAGGCTCGCTCCCACAGGGGATTGGCGCAGAGCCCAATATCGCGAACGACATTGACCCAATGTGGGAGCGAGCCTGCTCGCGAAAATCCCAAGGAACACGGGTACTCACTGAAAAAAACGGCAGCCTCAATGGGCTGCCGCTTTTTTAAAACATACCGATCACTCAAGCCAGGCGCGAAAGCATTTCCTCGGCTTCATTCTTCTGCTCGGCACTGCCTTCGCTCACCACCTCATTGAGGATGTCGCGAGCACCGTCGCTGTCCCCCATGTCGATATAAGCCTGAGCCAGATCGAGCTTGGTAGCGGCTTCGTCAGTACCCGAGAGGAAGTCGAAGTCATCATCGTCACCCAGTGCTGCATCAGCTTCGGTAAAGGTCGGCTCGCCGATGCTGTTGGACAAGCTCTCCAGCTCGGCGTTGACATCATCCAGCTCTGCCGCGAACGCATCCGGTGCATCAAGCTCGTCGGCCAGCGACAAATCGAAATCGGCAGGCAATTCCAGGTCATCCAGTGCGACCTCAGGGACAGCTGGAGTTTCGGCAACCGGGAAATCTTTCACACCTTCGTCCAGATCCAGCAGGAAATCGTCTTCAGCCAGCATCGCCGGCGACGGTTGCGCACCGAGATCCAGGTCGAGATCGAAGTCCGACAGGTCGTCGAGGTTTTCCTTGATTTCAGTCTGTTGCTGCAACACCGACTCAAAACTCAGATCGTCATCCAGCGGGAACTCGTCCAGGTCCGCCAGCGCCGTCACTTCAGGCTCCGGCGCAGGTGCAGGTGCAGGTGCAGGTGCAGGCGCCACAGGCGTAATCGCGTCCAGATCATCCAGGCTCAAATCGAAGGCACTGTCGAGGTCATCCTCGAACGGCGCTGGCACTGGCTCTGGCGCCGGTGCTTGCGGCTCATCGAGTAACAGATCCTTGACGTATTGCGCGTCCAGTTCGGCAGCAACGGCGGCTGCGGCGATGCCACCGGCAGCCACCAGCGCCATGGCCGGGAAGCGGCTTTTGAGCTTTTCAACCTGGGCGAAGTTGTCGCCATTGGCCACCAACTGACGCTCCTGGCCGACGAACGCATCGCGGTCGCCTTGCTGGCCGTAGACTTCCATCAGTTTCAAGCGCAAGTCGCTGCGCTTCGGCTCTTGCTTGACGCCGTCCTCCAGCAACGCGGCAGCCTGATTCAGGCGACCGGCATTGATGTGCGACTGAGCCTGGCCCAGCACGTCGTCGGAACGCTCGGCGGCCGGAGCCACCAATGGTGCGGCAATCGGCGTGGTCATCACCACCGGAGCAACCACCGGCGCTGGCGCGGGAGCAGGCGTCGGGGCAGTCGCCAGCTTCACACTCGGCGACGGAACTCCAAGGCCTTCGAAGCTGCTTTCCGGCAAGTCGAAATCGGCCGGGAACGGCTGTTCTTCGGCCAAGGCACGGGCCATGCGCATATGCTTTTCGGCTTCTTGCTGGGCTTTGCGGCGGCGCGCCAGCAACAGCAGCAAGAGCAGCAGAATCACCGCACCGCCACCCACCAGGCCCAGCAGCACCGGATTGGCCAGCAACTCATTGAATTTCTGATCATCGGATGCTGCCGGTGTCGCCTCAACGGGCTTCTCGGCCGGCACCGCAGTTGCCTCGGGCGCTGTGACCACTGGCGCAGTTTCAGCCGGACCAGGCGCTGCCGGGTTTGCAGCCAGCTCGGCCGACATCGCCGGAGCTGTCGCAGCCGCTGGTGCACCCGCAGCGCCCTCGGCCTGCAACTTGGCCAGTTGATTGTTCTTCAACTCGATCAGGCGTTGCAGCTTGTCCACCTGGCTTTGCAGATCGGTCATGCGGCTTTGCAGTTCGGCGTTATCACGACGGCTGCTGTCGAGGCTTTCCTGGGTCACCGCCAACTTGTTGCTGAGGGCCTTGGCATCTCCGGCAGCCCCTTTGCCACGGTTCTTGCCGGACTCGGCAGACACCAGGCTCAGCTTGTCGGTGGTCGCTTGCGTCGGAGCACCATCGGTACGAGCGCGACTGGTGGCGTCAAGCTGTTGCTGCCCTGCCCCGGGTTTCGCCACGTAGCGACGCCCCTGGCGCCATGCGGTGTTCTGCGCAGCCACTTCGGCAATGGCCTTGGCTTGCGGCAGGCCCGTGCTCTGTGCCTGGTCCGGCAGGCGCAGCACCTGGCCAGTTTTCAAGCGGTTGATGTTGCCGTCGATGAATGCATCCGGGTTCAGCGCCTGAATAGCCAGCATGGTCTGCTGGATCGAACCGCCGTTACGCGCCTTCGCGGCGATTTCCCACAGGGTATCGCGCGGCGTGGTGGTGTATTGCGACGGTTTGGTCGCACCGGTGACGGGCGCGGCAACCGTTGACGTCGGTTGCGCAGCCGCTTCAGCGGTTTGCGGCGAGAATTTGGACGGATCGAGCAGCACACTGTAGTCGCGCAGCAAGCGGCCGTTCGGCCACATGACCTGAACCAGGAACTTCACCATGGGTTCGGAGAGTGGTTTGCTGGAGGTCACGCGCAGGATGCTTTTGCCGCTCGCGTTAAGCACCGGGGTAAAGGTCAAGTCGTTGAGAAACGCCTGGCGGTCGACACCGGCCTTGGCGAAATCGTCTGGTGAGGCCAGGCTCGGCACCACTTCGGCGGCGGTGAGATCCTTGACATCGAGCAGCTCGATTTCCGCTACCAGCGGCTGGTTGAGCGTCGATTTCAGGGTCAACTCCCCGAGCCCGAGGGCATGCGCCATACCGGAGGACAGCGCCGAGGCGGCCGCTATTGCTAACACCAGTTTGCGAACTTGAACCATTAGCTCATCCTTAGTTTGAACATTCCTCGGCCAGCGAGAAGGTATTGATAGCCGCTGCCGTAAGGCATTGCGCGCAACGGCGAGGGTCGTCGCGCGCGGTCATTTCATTGATGCCCGGCAAAGCCCCGCAGAGTGGCTCGCCTTCAGCACTCCGGCAAGCATAGGCACGCGCGGAATCATTCGACAAATTGTTGCAAAGTATCTTTTACAGCAGGTCTTTAAGCAACAACTCGGCCAGCTGCACAGCGTTGAGCGCCGCGCCTTTGCGTACGTTATCTGACGTCAGCCACAGATTAAGTTCCGACGGGTCGTCGATACCCAGGCGAACCCGACCGACGTAGACCACATCCTGCCCTACCGCATCGCCCACCGGCGTCGGGTAATCGCCGGCTTCCACCAGCTCGATGCCGGGTGCGTCTTCCAGGGCCGCATTGATTTTCGCCAGGTCGATTTCACTCGCGGACTGCAGGGTCACGCTATAGCTATCGCCAAAAAACACCGGGGCTTGAATGCAAGTGACGGAAATCTTCAATGAAGGCCGCGCCATGACCTGGCGTAGCTCACGCACCAGGCGTTTTTCCAGCAACGTATGACCTTGCTCATCCGGTTTGCCGACCTGGGCCAACAGGTTGAAGGCCATCTGCCGATCAAAGAATTTCGGCTCCAGCGGCCGCACATTCAGCAGCTCGGCGGTCTGCCGCGCCAGCTCGCTCACGGCTTCGCGGCCCTGGGCCGATACCGCCAGGCTGGCGGTCAGGCTGACGCGCTGCAAGTCGAGCAAATCCATCAGTGGCGCGAGCACCACCGCCAGCGTGGTGGCCGACGGACTTGGACTGCTGAGCTGAAACGGCTTTTTCAAGCCGGCCAACACCTCAGCGTTGGCCTCAGGCACAACCTGCGGCGCCTTTTCGGCCGCCAAGGCACCGGAGAGATCGATCACCGAGCAACCGGCATCGGTCGCGCGGGAAGTAAAACTCAACGAAACCGCCGGGCCGGCGGCAAAGAATGCCAACTGCACCTTGCTGAAGTCGAACTCATCGACCTCCCGCACCCGCACGTTCTTGCCGCGAAACGGTACCGAACTGCCGGCCGATTCGCTGCTGGCCAACAGATGAAGGTTGCCGATCGGGAAATCGCGCTCTTCGAGAATCTGCACGAGTGTTTCGCCGACAGTACCGGTGGCGCCGATCACGGCAATATCAATGGTCTGGCTCATGGGTTTTACCTCTGGCGAAACGGGGGGAGCGGCACTTTACCGGGTGGTGGGGATGCAGGCAATTCGGCGGGAGATTTGTGGTGTTCGTGCCGGCCTCATCGCGAGCAAGCTCGCTCCTACAAGGATAAAAAAACCCGCACCTCTTTCAAGGCGCGGGTTCTTTCATTGCATCAACCGATCAACGCTCGAGCAGGATCCGCAGCATGCGACGCAGCGGTTCGGCCGCGCCCCACAACAACTGGTCGCCGACGGTAAACGCGCCGACAAATTGCGAACCCATGTTCAGCTTGCGCAGACGACCAACCGGGATGTTCAGGGTGCCGGTGACCTTGTTCGGGCTCAGCTCCTGAATGCTGGTCTCACGGCTGTTCGGCACCAGCTTGACCCAAGGGTTGTGCTGGCTGATCAACCCTTCGATATCAGCGATCGGTACGTCTTTGTTCAGCTTGATGGTCAGCGCCTGGCTGTGGCAGCGCATGGCGCCGATGCGCACGCAGATACCATCGACCGGGATCGGGCTCTTGAAGCGACCGAGGATCTTGTTGGTCTCGGCCTGGGCCTTCCACTCTTCGCGGCTCTGGCCGTTCGGCAGTTCCTTGTCGATCCACGGGATCAGGCTGCCGGCCAGCGGTACGCCGAAGTTTTCGGTCGGGTACGCGTCGCTGCGCATGGCTTCGGCCACACGACGGTCGATGTCGAGGATCGCGCTGGCCGGATCGGCCAGTTGATCGGCAACAGCGGCGTGGGTCGCGCCCATTTGCTTGATCAGTTCACGCATGTTCTGCGCGCCGGCACCGGAGGCCGCCTGATAAGTCATGGCGCTCATCCACTCCACCAGGCCAGCTTCGAACAGGCCACCAAGGCCCATCAGCATCAGGCTGACGGTGCAGTTGCCGCCGATGTAGTTCTTGGTGCCCGCATCCAACTGCTGGTCGATCACCTTGCGGTTGACCGGATCCAGAACGATCACCGCGTCATCCTGCATGCGCAGGCTGGAAGCGGCGTCGATCCAGTAACCCTGCCAGCCGGCTTCACGCAGCTTGGGGAAGACTTCGCTGGTGTAGTCGCCACCCTGGCAGGTCAGAATCACGTCGAGGGTTTTCAGCTCTTCAATGCTGTAAGCGTCCTTGAGCGGAGCAATGTCCTTGCCCACGGACGGGCCTTGGCCACCGACATTGGAAGTGGTGAAAAACACCGGCTCGATAAGATCGAAATCCTGCTCTTCCAGCATCCGCTGCATGAGCACGGAACCGACCATACCGCGCCAACCGATCAGACCTACACGTTTCATCGCAACTACACCTTCTTGAAATGTGGGCCGCTGCCTTGTCTTGAATTTGGCAGCGGGCCCGAGAGATTACAGATTCCGCAGCGCGGCGACTACTGCGTCACCCATTTCCTGCGTACCGACTTTAGTACAACCGGCCGACCAGATGTCACCGGTGCGCAAGCCCTGATCCAGCACCAGGCTGACGGCTTTCTCGATGGCATCGGCCGCGGCCTGCTGGTTGAAGCTGTAACGCAGCATCATCGACACCGACAAAATGGTCGCCAACGGGTTGGCGATGCCCTTGCCCGCGATGTCCGGCGCCGAACCGTGGCACGGCTCGTACATGCCTTTGTTGTTGGTGTCCAGGGACGCCGACGGCAGCATGCCGATGGAACCGGTGAGCATCGAGGCCTGGTCGGACAGGATGTCGCCGAACATGTTGTCGGTGACGATCACGTCGAACTGCTTCGGTGCACGCACCAGCTGCATCGCGGCGTTGTCGACGTACATGTGGCTCAGTTCGACTTCAGGATAATCCTTGGCCACTTGTTCGACCACTTCACGCCACAGCTGGCTGGAGGCCAGTACGTTGGCCTTGTCCACCGAACACAGCTTCTTGCCACGGACCATGGCCATGTCGAAACCGACACGGGCGATACGACGGATTTCGCTTTCGCTGTATGGCAGGGTGTCGTAGGACTGACGCTCGCCGTTTTCCAGGGTACGGGTGCCGCGTGGCGCGCCGAAGTAGATACCGCCGGTCAGCTCACGGACGATCAGGATGTCCAGGCCGGCCACGATTTCCGGCTTCAGGCTGGAAGCCTCGGCCAGTTGCGGGTACAGGATCGCCGGGCGCAGGTTGCCGAACAGGCCCAGTTGCGCACGGATCTTCAACAGGCCGCGTTCAGGGCGGATGTCACGCTCGATGGCATCCCATTTCGGGCCGCCAACGGCGCCCAGCAACACGGCGTCGGCCGCGCGGGCACGGTCCAGGGTCTCGTCGGCCAGCGGCACGCCGTGCTTGTCGATGGCAGCACCACCGATCACGTCGTGGCTCAGCTCGAAACCCAGGGCAAACTTGTCACTGGCCAGCTCCAGCACCTTGACCGCTTCGGCCATGATTTCCGGGCCAATACCGTCACCTGGGAGAATCAGAATCTGCTTGCTCATGCTTTCCTCATGTCATCAGTCGGTGCGCCCATGGACGCACCCGGAAAAATTCTATCGCTCAGCCATCAGCACCAGTACATCGGTACTGAACGAACCATCGGCCTCAATCTCGAAATATTCGCGTACTTCATTGCCCATTGACTGCTGCAACTCGCGGATCGCCGCGCGCATCACTTCAGGTGTGCGCATGCGCTCGACCCAGCTGTTGTACTCCAGGCGCAAGCGCTGACGGGTGGTACTGCGGGTGTGCAGCCCCGCCTCGCTGACCTGGCGCAGCCACTCGCCGGCGGAATAATCGCGCACATGGCTGGTGTCGCGCAGCACTTCGACGCTTTGCAGGTAAGTGTCGAACAGCGGGCTACCCGGTGACAACACGTCGACGAACGCCGCCACACCGCCCGGTTTCAGGACTCGACGCACCTCCCGCAGGGCCAGGCCCAGATCGCTCCAATGGTGCGCCGAATAACGGCTGAAGACGAAATCGAATTCGCCATCGGCGAACGGCAGGCGCTCAGCGGCACCATTGACCGTGGTCACGTTGCTCAAGCCACGATCGACAGCGGCAGCGGTCACCACGTCGAGCATCTGCTGCGACAGGTCGTAGGCCACCACTTCTTTCACCAATGAGGCTACGTGAAAACTCACGTGACCGGCACCGCAGCCAAGGTCCAGGACCCGGGCATCGCCCTGCCCGGCCAGTTCGGCCTGTAGCAGCGCGAATTCAGTGCCTTGAGCGTGGACGGCGCTGCTCAGGTAGGCCGAGGCCTGTTCACCGAATTGCTTTTGGACTACCTGGGTGTGTCGGGCGGTGCTGGTCATGGGGGACTTCCTTTTAGTTTTGTGGCGCCTGTTCCGGCCTCATCGCGGGCAAGCCCGCTCCCACAGGTTTTGTGTACGCCGCAATTACTGTGGGAGCGGGCTTGCTCGCGAAGAGGCCGGCCCTGACTACATCAATCTCGGATCAATCACGCGTCGCGAAACAACCAAGGCTGGCTCGCACGATGTTTGGCTTCAAACGTCGCAATCGCATCGCCGTCCTGCAAGGTCAGGCCGATATCGTCCAGGCCGTTGAGCAGGCAGTGTTTGCGAAAGGCATCAATTTCGAAACTCAACACCTTGCCGTCAGGGCGGGTCACGGTCTGGGCTTGCAGATCGACCTGTAACTGGTAGCCCGGATTGGCCTCGACCTGCTGGAACAGCTCATCGACTTCGGCATCGCTCAAGATGATCGGCAGCAAGCCGTTCTTGAAGCTGTTGTTGAAGAAGATGTCGGCATAGCTCGGCGCGATGATGCTGCGGAAACCGTACTCTTCCAGCGCCCACGGCGCATGTTCACGGCTGGAGCCGCAACCGAAGTTCTCCCGGGCCAGCAATACGCTGGCGCCCTGGTAACGTTCGGCGTTGAGGACGAAGTCCTTGTTCAGCGGACGCCTGGAGTTGTCCTGATAAGGCTGGCCCACATCCAGGTAGCGCCATTCATCGAACAGGTTCGGGCCAAAGCCCGTGCGCTTGATCGACTTCAAGAATTGCTTCGGGATGATCTGGTCGGTGTCGACGTTGGCACGATCCAAAGGCGCGACAAGTCCAGTGTGCTGGGTAAAAGCTTTCATGCTGCGCTCCTTAAATCAATTCACGGACGTCGACGAAACGACCGTTCACAGCGGCTGCGGCGGCCATGGCCGGGCTGACGAGGTGAGTACGACCACCAGCGCCCTGACGACCTTCGAAGTTACGGTTGGAGGTCGAAGCGCAATGCTCGCCGGATTCCAAACGGTCCGGGTTCATCGCCAGGCACATCGAGCAACCCGGCTCGCGCCATTCGAAACCGGCTTCGAGGAAAATCTTGTCCAGGCCTTCCGATTCAGCCTGGGCTTTGACCAGACCCGAGCCCGGCACGACGATGGCCTGCTTGATGGTCGAGGCCACTTTGCGGCCCTTGGCGATCACCGCCGCAGCGCGCAGGTCTTCGATCCGCGAGTTGGTGCAGGAACCGATGAACACGCGGTCGAGCTGAATGTCGGTGATCGCCTGGTTGGCGGTCAAACCCATGTATTTCAAGGCGCGGACGATGGAGTCGCGCTTGACCAGGTCCATTTCCTTCGCAGGATCCGGCACGTTCTGATCAACAGCCAACACCATTTCCGGCGAAGTGCCCCAGCTGACTTGCGGCTTGATCTGGGTCGCATCGAGCTCGATCACGGTATCGAACCTGGCATCAGCGTCAGACACCAGGTCTTTCCAGGCTTCGACGGCCAGGTCCCATTCCGCGCCTTTCGGAGCAAATGGACGGCCCTTGACGTAAGCCACGGTCTTTTCGTCCGCGGCCACCAGGCCTACGCGAGCGCCGGCCTCGATGGACATGTTGCAGATGGTCATGCGGCCTTCGACGGACAGGTCGCGAATCGCGCTGCCGGCGAATTCGATGGCGTGGCCGTTACCGCCGGCGGTGCCGATCTTGCCGATCACGGCGAGCACGATGTCCTTGGCGGTCACGCCGAACGGCAATTGGCCTTCGACCGCTACCCGCATGTTTTTCATTTTCTTGGCGACCAGGCACTGGGTGGCGAGCACATGCTCGACCTCGGAAGTGCCGATACCGTGAGCCAATGCGCCGAATGCGCCGTGGGTCGAGGTGTGGGAGTCGCCGCAGACCACGGTCATGCCCGGCAAGGTTGCGCCCTGCTCCGGGCCGATGACGTGGACGATGCCCTGGCGAACGTCGTTCATCTTGAACTCGACGATGCCGTATTCATCGCAGTTGTCATCGAGGGTCTGCACTTGCAGGCGCGAGACCTGGTCAACGATGGCGTCGATGCCGCCCTTGCGCTCCGGCGTGGTCGGTACGTTGTGGTCCGGGGTCGCGATGTTGGCATCGATGCGCCATGGCTTGCGCCCGGCCAGACGCAGGCCTTCGAAGGCTTGCGGCGAGGTCACTTCGTGGATGATGTGACGATCGATGTAGATCAGCGCAGAGCCATCGTCGCGCTGCTTGACCAAATGCGAATCCCAGAGCTTGTCGTAGAGCGTTTTGCCGGCCATCAGACGGTTCCTCATCAGCTTTTTCTATGCCAGTGAGGTCTGTATAGCGAGTTTCGTTAGTCAACTTCGGCGCCAGAAGCCCATATCCTGCGTTGCTGCTCCTCGCCATAGCGCGCTATGACTCGTCGCAGCGCCTTGGCTATGGACTTCTGGCATCCGAATTTGAACTAACAAACTCGCTACACAGACCTCTGGGTCTTGAAAGTCTCAATAACCCTTTGGCTTGTGAGGCTGATCCTATGGGGTTACATTAAATAACTCAAATTCATATTTTTTATGCTTTGGATAACCAACTGGAATACAACCATGGACCTGGCCAACCTCAATGCTTTTATTGCCATCGCCGAGACCGGAAGCTTCTCCGGCGCTGGGGAACGACTGCACCTGACCCAACCGGCCATCAGCAAACGCATCGCCGGGCTGGAGCAGCAATTGAAGGTGCGGTTGTTCGATCGCCTGGGGCGTGAAGTGGGCCTGACCGAGGCCGGGCGCGCCCTGCTGCCGCGGGCCTACCAGATTCTCAATGTCCTCGATGATACGCGCCGCGCCTTGACCAACCTCACAGGTGAAGTGACCGGCCGTCTGACCCTGGCCACCAGTCACCACATCGGCCTGCACCGTTTGCCACCCTTATTGAGGGAGTTCACCCGACGCTACCCACAAGTGGCGCTGGATATTCAGTTCCTCGATTCGGAAGTGGCCTACGAGGAAATTCTCCACGGCCGTGCCGAACTGGCGGTCATTACCCTGGCACCGGAACCCCATGCGCTGGTCAAGGCCACCCCGGTGTGGGACGACCCGCTGGATTTCGTGGTTGCCCCGGAACATTCGTTGCTCAATAACGGCAAGGTCAGCCTGGCGGATATCGCCCGACACCCGGCGGTCTTCCCCGGCGGTAACACCTTTACCCACCACATTGTGCAACGGCTGTTTGAAGCCCAGGGCCTGACGCCCAACATCGCCATGAGCACCAACTACCTGGAAACCATCAAGATGATGGTCTCGATCGGCCTGGCCTGGAGCGTTTTGCCGCGCACCATGCTCGATGACCAGGTGGCGCGCATACCTTTGCCGGGCATACAGCTCACTCGCCAGCTAGGCTATATCCTGCACACGGAAAGGACGCTGTCGAATGCTGCTCGGGCTTTCATGGCCTTGCTGGATGCTCAACTCGATCCGCCAGGGACTCAAGGCTGACTTGTGCTACTCCTATAGAGCCGCGCCCCCCTGTGCCAAACGCCCATTCAGCCTAAGGCTTGCCAATGCCCAAATCTGTTGACCGTATTCCGCCAATGCCGCGTATACAGGCACTTGACCCGAAAAACTCCGAACAGAGCTGGGAAAGTGCCTCGCAACTGTTGGCCGCGCTCAACGGCGCGCGCCTGGGTGCCTGGTATTGGGACATCGAGCGCGGGCAGATCAGCTGGTCCCGGGGTACGCAGGCGTTGTTCGGCTTCGACCCCCGCAAACCGTTGCCATCGGATCTGGAATACCTCGACCTGCTGCCCCCGGAGGATCGCGCGAAAACCCTTCGCGCATTCCACGCGGTCATTGCTGGCGCGCCGCTGGAGCAAGCGATGCGTCACCGCATCCGCTGGCCCGATGGCAGCCTGCACTGGCTGGAAATCAACGGCAGCCTATTACCGGACAAGCACGGCAGGCCACGGATGATCGGCGTAATCCGCGAGATTACCCACCAGCGCCAGCGCGAACAGGCGTTGAGCAGCTCGGAAAAACGCTTCGCCACCCTGTTTCACCTGTGCCCGAACATGGTCCTGCTGACCCGCCAGGAAGACGGCCTGATTTCCGAAGCCAACCAGTATTTCGAAAGCCTGTTCGGCTGGCCGGTGCAAAACGCGATCGGCCGCACCACTCTGGAGCTGGGCCTGTGGGTGCACCCCGAGCAACGGGACGAGTTGGTCAAGGCCACCAAAGCCAAAGGCGATCTGGTCAGCATGGAAGTGCAGTTTCGTGCCAGCAATGGCCAGGTCCACGACGGCATCCTCAGTGCGCAAAAAGTCGAGCTCGAAGGCCAACCCTATCTACTGAGCACTTTCCTTGACACCACCGAACGCAAAATCGCCGAACATGCCCTCAAGGACAGCCAGGAGCGCCTCGACCTGGCCCTGGACTCGGCGCAACTCGGCACCTGGGACTGGCACATTCCCAGCGGCATGCTCTACGGATCGGCACGGGCCGCCCAACTGCACGGCCTGGACGCCAAACCCTTTCACGAGTCCTTCGACGAGTTCTTCGAAGGCGTGCCCGGCGAAGAACGCGACACCATGCGCGACGCTTACCGCAGCCTGCGTGAAGGCCCGGCCGGCAACTATCAATTGACCTACCGCGTGCAGTTACCCGACGGCAGCTCGCGCTACCTGGAAAGCCGCGCCCGCCTCTACCGCGATGACAACGGCGTGCCGGTGCGCATGGCCGGCACATTGCTCGACATCACCGACCAGGTCGAGCGCGAGCAACGGCTGGTGGCCTCCGAAGAAAAATTCGCCACGCTGTTCCAGGTCAGCCCCGATCCGATCTGCGTCACCCACCAGGACTCCGGCCAGTTCATTGAAATCAACTCCAGCTTCACCCAGACCTTCGGCTGGAGCACTGCCGATGTGATCGGCCGCAGCGCCGACGAAATCGGCCTGTGGGACGCTTCGGCGAAAAGCCTGCGACGGATCGAACAAGTGATCCGCGAACAAGGCCTGAACAACGTGGCCATTCTGGTCCAGCACAAGGACGGACAGGTCCTGACTTGCGTGATTTCCAGCCGCCAGATCAGCGTCGGCGACCAGGCCTGCATCGTCACCACGCTGCGCGATATCACCCAGCAACAGCGCTCGGAAGCGGCGCTCAAGGCCAGTGAAGAGAAATTCGCCAAGGCCTTTCACTCCAGCCCCGACGCCATCACCATCACCGAGCGCGACACCGGACGCTATCTGGAGGTCAACGACGGCTTCTGCCGCCTGACCGGTTACCGCGCCGAGGAAGTGGTGGGCCGCACGGTGTATCAGGTGGGGATTTGGGCGGAAGAAAAACAACGCTCGGCGCTGCTGGCGGAATTGCAGATCAAGGGTCGGGTTCATCATCAGGAAATGCTCGGGCGCAACAAGCGCGGCGAACTGCTCACCGTCGAAGTCTCGGTGGAACCGATCACCCTCAACGAAACCGCCTGCCTGCTGCTGACCGCGCGCGACGTCAGCCTGCTGAAAAACGCCGAAGCGCAGATCCGCCACCTGGCCTACCACGACCCACTGACCAACCTGCCCAACCGCGCCTTGCTGATGGACCGCCTGAGCCAGCAGATCGCCCTGCTCAAACGGCATAACCTGCGCGGCGCGCTGATGTTTCTCGACCTCGACCACTTCAAGCACATCAACGACTCCCTCGGGCACCCGGTGGGCGACACAGTGCTGAAAATCATCACCGCGCGCCTGGAGGCCAGCGTGCGCATGGAAGACACCGTTGCGCGCCTGGGCGGTGACGAATTCGTGGTACTGCTCAGCGGTCTCGAAGGCTCGCGCAGTGAGGTCAGCGATCAGGTTCGCGAAGTGGCCGACACCATCCGCGAGCTGCTGTCCGAACCGATGTTCCTCGACGGCCAGCGCCTGCAAGTGACACCCAGCATCGGCATTGCGCTGATCCCCGATCACGGCTCGACCCCGACCGACCTGCTCAAGCGCGCCGACATCGCGCTTTATCGCGCCAAGGACTCGGGGCGCAATACCGCGCAGATGTACCACAACACCATGCAGAAGGCCGCGAGCGAACGCCTGCGCATGGAGACTGACTTGCGCCTGGCGCTTTCCCGGGGCGAGTTTCGTGTGCATTACCAACCCCAGGTCGACGCCCGGGGCGACCGCATTGTCGGCGCCGAGGCACTGGTACGCTGGAATCATCCGGAGCTCGGCGCGCAATCACCCGCCGAGTTCATCAAGGTACTGGAAGACAGCGGGCTGATTCTGGAGGTCGGCACCTGGATCCTCGACGAAGCCTGCCAGGCCTTCAAGCAGTTGATCGACGACGGTCTGGTGAACCCGTACAAATTCAGCCTGTGCGTGAACATCAGCCCGCGCCAGTTCCGCCAGAACGACTTCGTCGAACGAATCGAAAACAGCCTGACCAGCTATGGCCTGCCCTGCTCCCTGTTGAAGCTGGAAATCACCGAAGGCATCGTCATCCATAACCTGGAAGACACCATCAGCAAAATGCGCCGCCTGAAAAAACTCGGCGTGAGCTTCGCCATGGACGACTTCGGCACTGGCTACTCCTCACTGACCTACCTCAAGCGCTTGCCGGTCGACACCCTGAAAATCGACCAGTCGTTCATCCGCGACGCCACCAGCGACCCGAACGACGCCGAGATCATCCGCGCCATCGTCGCCATGGCTCGCAGCCTGGATTTGAAAGTGATTGCCGAAGGGGTGGAAACAGCGGAGCAGCTTGAGTTCCTGCAGGGGCTGGAATGCCATTTCTACCAAGGGTATTTGCATAGCCAGCCGTTGCCGGTGGAAGAGTTTCAAAAACTGCTGAAGTAGCGCTTTTTTAAAGGACAAGGCACAAAAAAGGCTCAGGCCGCTTCAGCCACCGGCAGCCCCAGCAAACGCGAGACATTATCCAGCTCGGTCTCACGACGCAGCACGGTGAACAGCTCCACCGCCTCGGGATAATTGCGGGTCAGCATCGCCAGCCATTGCTTCAGGCGACCCGGCGACTGGCGTGGCGTCATCTGTGCCTTGGCCTGCAACCAGAAGTCCTGAATCAACGGCAGCAACTCGGCCCAGGTCATCTCGACGACCTCCTCACCGGCCCGCGCCGCGGCGATCTGCCGGGCAAGGTCCGGACGCGAAACCAGGCCACGACCGAGCATGATGTCTTCCACACCGCTGATTTCGCGGCAGCGACGCCAGTCTTCGACGCTCCAGATGTCGCCATTGGCGAACACCGGCACCTTGACCACGTCCTGCACCCGCGGAATCCACTCCCAGTGTGCTGGCGGTTTGTAGCCGTCGACCTTGGTCCGCGCGTGCACCACGATGTGTTCGGCGCCACCTTCGGCCAGAGCCGTGGCACACACCAGCGAACCGTCCGGGCTGTCGAAGCCCAGGCGCATCTTGGCGGTGACTGGAATGTGCGCGGGGACGGCACGACGAACGTGCTCGACGATCTGGTTGAGCAGCTCGGGCTCCTTGAGCAGTACCGCGCCACCACGGGACTTGTTCACGGTCTTGGCCGGACAGCCGAAGTTCAGGTCGATCACTTCGGAACCCAGCTCGCAGGCCAGCGCGGCATTTTCCGCCAGGCACACCGGATCGGAACCGAGCAGTTGCACACGCAGCGGCACGCCTGAGGCCGTCCGGGCACCGTTGAGCAACTCCGGGCCGAACTTGTGGAAATAGGCAGGTGTGAGCAACTGGTCGTTGACCCGAATGAACTCGGTCACGCACCAGTCAATACCACCCACGCGGGTCAGCACATCGCGCAGGATGTCGTCGACCAACCCCTCCATGGGCGCCAAAGCAATTTGCATGAAAAACACACTCGAGGAAAAACGTGCGGCAGTTTACTGGATTGCGCGAAGAATCTGCAGAACATCGCGACCACCTGTGGGAGCGGGCTTGCTCGCGAAAGCGGTGGATCAGCCAACATCATCGCTAATGACAGACCGCCTTCGCGAGCAAGTCGGACCGCCGCACCGCCGCTCCCACAGGGAATCAGGGTTGTACCAACTCCTGCACCTGAATCGCCGGACCATAGCCCTCGATGAACTCTACCGGCATGCGCTTGGGCTTGCCGGTAGACAGCTCGATGCAGACGAACGTGGTCTGCGCGCGCAATAGCGTGGTGTTGTCGCTGGGGCGGATCAACTGGAAGTGCCGGGTCATTTTCAGGCGCTGGTCCCAATCGACGATCCAGGTCGCCAATTGCAACTCATCGTCCTCATAGGCAGCCGCCAGGTAATCGATCTCGTGGCGCACCACCGCCATCGCCCGGTCCAGCCGGCGATATTCGACCAGGTCCAGGCCAAGGCGCTGGGAGTGGCGCCAGGCACAGCGTTCGAGCCAGGTCACATAGACCGCGTTGTTCGCGTGCCCCAACCCGTCAATGTCCTCGGCGCTCACTTGCAGATCAATGATGAACGGCGTTTCCCGATCCCAGCCCATGCCCGACTCCCTGGTCAGATAATTTCGACCGGGGCAGTGTAACGGAAGCTCAGGCGGATTGGCGTGATTGCAGACTGCGCCCGGCCAGCAGTGATAACACGCCATCAATCACCCGCGGGTCGGCCAACACTCGCTGATGACCACCGTCTTTCAAACGCAACAAGCGGCTGTCGAACCACGCTTCGTGAATCAACTGGGATTCCTTCACCGAGACAAGGTTGTCGTCTTCGGCGTGGACAATCAGGCCGGGCATGTCGAGTTGATAGTGCGCGACATCCAGCGTCGCGGCTCGCATGCCGACGTCTTGCTCGACCTGGCGAATGAATGCCGAGCGGGCCTTCGGTGGCAACCCGACATAGCGGGCAAAACCACGCAACACGCCGAGAATTCGCGCCGGAGCGGCAATGGTGACCAGGGTTTCGGTGCGCAAGCCCAACTGGACCGCGAGCATCGCACTGGCGCCGCCCATGGAGTGGCCGATGACCGCTTGCAGGGGTGGCAGTTCGGCGGCCGCTTCAAGCATGGCGCGGGCGAACAGCACCACATTCGCCTCACTGCCCGGTGAGCGACCGTGGGCCGGACCATCCAGGGCCACGACCGAGTAACCGGCATCGACCAGCGCGGTGATGAGGCTGGCAAACTGCGTTGGCCGCCCTTCCCAACCATGCATCAGCAAGACTGCCGGGCCCTGCCCCCAGCGCAAGGCCGAGAGACCGAAACGCAGGGTAATCCGCTCAGACTTCGCCAACAGCGGCAGCTCCCAGTCACGCAGCGGCAGATCCCGTGGCGTCATGAACGCCTGTCGCATTTTGCTTGCGACCAGTTTCGGGGCAAACCAGCCCAAGGTGCCATTAACGCCACGAACCCACTTTAACGTGCTCATCGCATTCTCCTCAGGCCGCAGCCTTCAGGTCAACGCACTGCCGATTTGGCGGCACGCAGTAATCGATCGGACAACTCTCCCGGCCCCAGCGCCCGCGCCAGAGCCAGCCCACCCACCATCAAGGCCATGTCGGCCAGGGCTTTTTCGGTTTCTTCAGGGCTGGCCGCCAACTGCGCGACCATCAATTCCACATGCTCATTGAGCGCGACACGAAACGCTTCCGGCAGCCGCCCCAGTTCGCCGACCGATGCCGGGATCGGACAGGCCGATTCGGAGGAATCACGGTGCTTGCGCGACAGATAAAACGCTGCCACCAACGCGCGGCGCTCTTCGCCGGTCAACTGCGCATCCATATCGGCAATCAGGTCGCGGCGGTGACCGAGCAATTGCCTGAACGCCTCGAGCATCATCGCGTCCTTGCTTTCGAAGTGGGCGTAGAAGCCGCCGACCGTCAGGCCCGCTGCACCCATCACTTCGCCCACACTTGGCTCGGCCGGGCCGCGCTGAATCAGCGCTGCGCTGGCAGCCTTGAGGATGCGTTCGCGGGTTTGAGCTTTTTTATCGTTCATCGTTGCCTCCGAATATTACGACTGAAATATTATTCTCATAATAAATTTTAGCAAGTCATGGATGTGACCGCTGGTCTGAAGAACAGTTTTTTTGGAAATGGAGGAATTTGGCCAAACGCCAGACAAACAAAAGGGCCATTCAATAATTGAATGACCCTTATAAATCCCGCAGAGCGGGTAATCGTGGCGTCCCCTAGGGGACTCGAACCCCTGTTACCGCCGTGAAAGGGCGGTGTCCTAGGCCACTAGACGAAGGGGACACAAACCCTTCTATACAACTGATCAGTGCTGAGAGCTGATCGATTCAAGGCCGGTGTGGCCAGACCTTGAACTGTAAAATTGGTGGAGCTAAGCGGGATCGAACCGCTGACCTCCTGCATGCCATGCAGGCGCTCTCCCAGCTGAGCTATAGCCCCGGATTTTTCGCCTCGCGGCGGAGCGACATCTTGCAACATCGCTTCTGTAAAACTGGCGTCCCCTAGGGGACTCGAACCCCTGTTACCGCCGTGAAAGGGCGGTGTCCTAGGCCACTAGACGAAGGGGACGCAAACCCTTCTATACAACAGACCAACGCTGAGTGTTGATCGCTTCAAGGCCGGTGTGGCCAGACCTTGAAGTGTAATTTGGTGGAGCTAGACGGGATCGAACCGTCGACCTCTTGCATGCCATGCAAGCGCTCTCCCAGCTGAGCTATAGCCCCTCATCGTTGATGTCATCGCTGAGGACGGGGCGAATCTTAAGGGCGTATCGAAAGCCTGTCAAACTTATTTTTGAAAAATTTCAAAATTTTTTGTCGGCATAACAATCACTTACCGCCCTTCCCCCATAAATTCGGGGGAAAACGCCGGAGGACAGGAACAAAAGATCCCGGCCTCCGACGGCTACCGCAGAGTCAGGCGTGCTCAGGCGATAGCGCCCAGCAGCTTTTCCCACTCTTTGTTTTCTTTCTTCGACACGCCGCCCAGCAGGTCAATGGCCTGGCGCAGACGGAAACGGGTCAGGTCCGGCCCGAGGATTTCCATCGCATCGAGCACCGACACCGAACTGGCCTGGCCGGTGATCGCAGCGAACATCAGCGGCATGGCATCACGCAGCTTCAGCTCCAGGGATTCGACCACCGCCTGAATGGTCGCGGTGATGCTGTCCTTCTCCCACTGACGCAGGCTTTCGAGCTTCCACAGGATCAACTGCATCAACTGGCGGACCTGATCGCCCGAGAGCTTCTTGGATTCGAACAGCTTGGCATCGGGGTTCACGCCACCGGCAAAGAAGAACCCGGCCAGCGGTGCCACCTGGCTGAAGGTTTCGACGCGGCCCTGCACGTGCGGCGCGATCTTCATCATGTATTCGGAATTGAACGCCCACTTCTGCACGCGCGTGGCGAACTCTTCCACCGGCAGGTCACGCAGCCATTGGCCGTTGAGCCACGACAGTTTCTCGATGTCGAAGATCGGCCCGCCGAGGGACACGCGCTTGAGATCGAAGTTGTCGACCATTTCCTGCAACGAGAACTTCTCGCGCTCGTCCGGCATCGACCAGCCCATGCGGCCCAGGTAGTTGAGCATCGCTTCCGGCATGAAGCCCATGCGCTCGTAGAACGTCACCGAGGTCGGGTTCTTGCGCTTGGACAGCTTGCTCTTGTCCGGGTTACGCAGCAGCGGCATGTAGCACAGCTCCGGTTGCTCCCAGCCGAAGTACTCGTACAGCAGGATCAGCTTCGGTGCCGATGGCAGCCACTCTTCGCCGCGCAATACGTGGGTGATGCCCATCAGGTGGTCGTCGACCACGTTGGCCAGGAAGTACGTCGGCAGGCCGTCGGTCTTCATCAGGACTTGCATGTCCATGCGGTCCCACGGGATTTCAACGTCGCCACGCAGCATGTCCGGCACCACGCAGACGCCTTCGCTCGGTACTTTCATCCGGATGACGTGGGGCTCACCAGCCGCCAGGCGACGGGCAACTTCTTCCTTGGACAGCAGCAGCGCGCGGCCGTCGTAACGCGGGGTTTCACCGCGAGCCATCTGCTCGGCGCGCATCTGGTCCAGCTCTTCGGCGGTGCAGAAGCACGGGAAGGCATGGCCGAGCTCCACAAGCTGCTGGCAATACTTCTGATAAATATCGCCGCGCTCGCTTTGACGGTATGGACCGTGCGGGCCGCCGACGTCCGGGCCTTCGCTCCAGTCGATCCCCAGCCAGCGCAAGGCGTCGAAAATCTGCTGTTCGGACTCGCGGGTCGAACGCAGTTGGTCGGTGTCTTCAATCCGCAGGATGAACTCACCGCCGTGCTGCTTGGCAAAGCAGTAGTTGAACAAGGCAATGTAGGCGGTACCTACGTGGGGATCCCCGGTAGGCGATGGCGCGATGCGAGTGCGGACGGTGGTCATGGCATGTCTCGAAAAGAATAAAAGCGAAGTTCAAACAAGGCGCGAATGGTAACAGGCGACACCCGCCCGGCTCCAGTGAACAGGGCATTTAAGCCAAGGTTGCGTCTCTAACGCCCGTATGGCGCAGTGAATGGCCGAATATCAGCCGATGGCATTTACCGCTTATCAGCTGTATGACAGATTTGCCTGCTGATAACTTCTCTTACAATTTCTCGACTACAGTTTGCCTCATGCCTGCCCAACTCAAGCGTCGCCTGTCCTTTTTCCTGCTGATCATCCTGTTGATTGCCGGGGGCCTGTTCGCCCACTGGTTCTTCAAGGGGCGCTTTTATGAAAGCACCGACAACGCTTATGTCCAGGGCGAGATCACCCGTGTGTCGAGCCAATTGGGCGCGCGCATCGATCAGGTATTGGTGCAGGACAACCAGCATGTCGAGAGAGGCCAGTTGCTGGTCAAACTCGAAGGCGACGACTTCCGCCTCGCCGTCGACCGTGCCAACGCGACCCTCGCCACCCGCGAGGCCGAACGCCTGCAAGCCCAGAGCAAACTGACCCAGCAGGCCAGCCTGATTGCCGCCAGCGAAGCGCAAGTCGCGTCCAGCCAGGCCAGCCTCGGTCGCTCGCAGATCGACCTGACCCGCGCCGAGACCTTGCGCAAACCCGGCTATGTCTCGGAAGAACGCGTGACCACCCTCTCCGCCGAATCCCACATCGCCCGCTCGCAAGTGGCCAAGGCCCAGGCGGACGCGCAAAGTCAGCGTCAGCAAGTCAACGCACTGAACGCCGAGATCAAACGCCTTGACGCGCAGATCGCCAATGCCAAAACCGACCTGGCCCAGGCCGAACTGAACCTGACCCGCAGCGAAATCCACGCGCCAATCAGCGGTCTGATCGGCCAGCGAGCAGCCCGCGAAGGCCAATACGTGCAGGCCGGCGCTTACCTGTTGTCGATCGTGCCGGACGAAGACATCTGGATTCAGGCCAATTTCAAGGAAACCCAGATTGGCCACATGCAGCCCGGCCAGGAAGCCGAACTGACCTTCGACGCCTACAACGACACCCCGATCAAAGCCCGGGTCGACAGCCTGTTCGCCGCCTCGGGTGCGCAGTTCAGCCTGTTGCCGCCGGACAATGCCACGGGCAACTTCACCAAAGTCGTACAACGGATTCCGGTAAAACTGACCTTCGCCGCGGACAATCCGCTGCGCGGCAAGATCCGCCCGGGCATGTCGGTCACCGCCAAGGTGAACATCAAGGACGCCCCTGAAGATGTCATCCCCAAAGTGAGCCACAAAGACGCCCCTGACGATGGCCGGTGATCAACTGATCCGCCCGGTCGGCGAACCGACCCGGCGGGACTGGATTGCGGTGATGAGCGTGATGCTCGGTGCGTTCATGGCGGTGCTGGACATCCAGATCACCAACTCCTCGCTCAAGGACATCCAGGGTGCGCTGTCGGCGACCCTGGAAGAAGGCTCGTGGATTTCCACCTCGTACCTGGTGGCGGAAATCATCATGATCCCGCTCACCGCCTGGCTCGTGCAGTTGCTGTCGGCCCGGCGCCTGGCGGTGTGGGTGTCCCTCGGATTCCTGGCCGCGTCCCTGCTCTGCTCCATGGCGTGGAGCCTGGAAAGCATGATCATGTTCCGCGCCCTGCAAGGCTTTACCGGTGGCGCGCTGATTCCGCTGGCGTTCACCCTGACCCTGATCAAGCTCCCGGAACACCACCGCGCCAAAGGCATGGCCATGTTCGCCATGACCGCCACCTTCGCGCCCTCCATCGGCCCTACTCTTGGTGGCTGGCTGACCGAGAACTGGGGCTGGGAATACATTTTCTACATCAACATCCCGCCCGGCCTGATCATGATCGCCGGCCTGATGTACGGCCTGGAGAAAAAAGAAGCCCACTGGGAGTTGCTGAAAAGCACCGATTACGCCGGCATTCTCACCCTCGGCGTCGGGCTTGGTTGCTTGCAGGTGTTTCTGGAGGAAGGCCATCGCAAGGACTGGCTGGAGTCGAACCTGATCGTGACCCTGGGCAGCATCGCGCTGGTCAGCCTGATCAGCTTTGTGATCGTGCAGTTTTCCAAACCCAATCCACTGATCAATCTCGGCATCCTCGGCAACCGCAACTTCGGGTTATCCAGTATTTCCAGCGTCGGGATGGGGGTCGGGCTGTACGGCTCGATCTACCTGCTGCCGCTGTACCTGGCGCAGATCCAGAACTACAACGCCCTGCAGATCGGTGAAGTGATCATGTGGATGGGCGTGCCGCAACTTTTCCTGATCCCGCTGGTGCCCAAGTTGATGAAGTTCGTCTCGCCGAAATGGCTGTGCACGCTGGGCTTCGGGCTGTTCGGGTTGGCGAGTTTCTCTTCGGGCGTGCTGAACCCGGACTTTGCCGGGCCGCAGTTCAATCAGATCCAGATCATCCGCGCCCTGGGCCAACCGCTGATCATGGTGACCATCTCGCTGATCGCCACCGCCTACATCCTGCCCCAGGATGCGGGATCGGCCTCGAGCCTGTTCAACATCCTGCGCAACCTCGGCGGCGCCATCGGCATCGCCCTGCTCGCCACGCTGCTGGATGCACGGACCAAGGTTTACTTTGACTACTTGCGTGAATCCATCGTGCCGAGCAATCCGCAGGTGGCCGAACGGATCGCCTCACTGGCTGATCGGCTGGGCAATGAAACGGCAGCACTGGGCAAACTCAGCGAGATCGCCCACCAACAGGCGTCGATCATGGCCTATAACGATGCGTTTCATTTTGTCGGGATTGCGCTGGGGATCAGCATGGTGGCGGTGTTGCTGACCAGGAAGTTGCCGGAGGGGTTGAAGGCGGGTGAAGCACACTGATATCGAGTCATACACAACATTGTGGCGAGGGGGCTTGTCGGATCGCCGCACCGCCCCGCTCGGCTGCGCAGCAGTCGCAAATCCGGCACACTCGATAATCCTGATCGACCGAGCCAAATAGCCTTAGGGCCGCTTCGCAGCCCAACGGGGGCAAGCCCCCTCGCCACAGGGACCGCGTTTCAATTTCAGACCGTCAACAACCGCTCACGCAACTTGGCAACCTCGTCGCGCATCTGCGCCGCGGCCTCGAACTCCAGGTCTCGGGCGAGCTGGTACATCTTCTCTTCCAGGGCTTTAATGCGCTTGGCGATCTCGCCCGGCGAGCGCAGTTCGGCTTCGTACCGGGCGTTTTCCTCGGCGGCCTTGGCCATGCCTTTGCGCTTCTTGCTGCGCGAACCGGGCACGGTGGCGCCTTCCATGATGTCGGCAACGTCCTTGAACACGCCTTTGGGGGTGATGCCGTTGGCCAGGTTGAAGGCGATCTGCTTGTCGCGACGGCGCTCGGTTTCGCCGATCGCGCGTTCCATGGAACCGGTAATGCGGTCGGCATACAGAATCGCCCGGCCATTGAGGTTACGCGCCGCCCGACCGATGGTCTGGATCAGCGAGCGCTCGGAACGCAGGAAACCTTCCTTGTCGGCATCGAGGATCGCCACCAATGAGACCTCCGGCATGTCCAGGCCTTCGCGCAGCAGGTTGATCCCCACCAGCACATCGAAGGTGCCGAGGCGCAGGTCGCGGATGATCTCGACCCGCTCCACGGTGTCGATGTCCGAGTGCAGATAGCGCACACGCACGCCGTGATCCGCCAGATAGTCGGTCAAATCCTCGGCCATGCGCTTGGTCAACGTGGTGACGAGCACCCGCTCTTCCAGAGCGACGCGCTTGCTGATTTCCGACAGCAAATCGTCGACCTGGGTCAGTGCCGGGCGGATCTCGATTTGTGGGTCCACCAGCCCGGTCGGGCGCACCACCATGTCAATGACGCGCCCGGCGTGCTCGGCTTCGTAGTTGCCCGGGGTCGCCGAGACGAAAATCGTCTGCGGGCTGATGCTTTCCCACTCATCGAAACGCATCGGCCGGTTGTCCAGGGCCGAAGGCAGGCGGAAGCCGTATTCGACCAGGGTTTCCTTACGCGAGCGGTCGCCCTTGTACATGGCGCCAACCTGCGGAACGCTGACGTGGGACTCGTCGATCACCAGCAAGGCATCGGCCGGCAGGTAATCGTAAAGGGTTGGTGGCGCCGCGCCGGCTTCACGACCAGACAGATAGCGCGAGTAGTTTTCGATGCCGTTGCAGTAACCCAGTTCGAGGATCATCTCCAGATCGAAACGGGTGCGCTGCTCCAGGCGCTGGGCCTCCACCAGTTTGTTGTTGGAGCGCAGGTATTCCAGGCGCTCCTGCAATTCCACTTTGATGCCTTCGACCGCGCCCATCAGGGTTTCCCGTGGCGTCACGTAGTGGCTCTTCGGGTAGAAGGTGAAGCGCGGCAGTTTACGAATGACTTCGCCGGTCAGCGGATCGAACGCCGACAGGCTTTCCACTTCATCGTCGAACAGCTCGATGCGGATCGCCTCGAAATCGGATTCCGCCGGGTGGATATCGATCACATCGCCGCGCACGCGGAAGGTCGCACGGGCAAAATCCATGTCGTTGCGGGTGTACTGCAGGTCGGCCAGGCGGCGCAGCAATTCGCGCTGATCGAGCCGGTCGCCGCGATCCACGTGCAACACCATCTTCAAGTAGGTTTCCGGGCTGCCCAGACCGTAGATGCAGGACACCGTGGTGACGATGATCGCGTCCTTGCGCTCGAGCAATGCCTTGGTTGCGGACAATCGCATCTGTTCGATGTGGTCGTTGATCGAGGCGTCTTTCTCGATGAAGGTGTCCGAGGACGGCACATAGGCTTCCGGCTGGTAGTAGTCGTAGTAGGAAACGAAATATTCCACCGCGTTGTTCGGGAAGAATGCCTTGAACTCCCCGTACAACTGCGCCGCCAGGGTCTTGTTCGGCGCCAGCACCAGGGTCGGGCGCTGCACCTGGGCGATCACGTTGGCGATGCTGAAGGTCTTGCCCGAGCCGGTCACACCGAGCAGCGTCTGGTGCGCCAGCCCGGCTTCGATACCCTCGACCATCAGGCGGATGGCTTCCGGCTGATCGCCGGCGGGCTCGAAGCGGGTGACTAGCTGGAATTCAGACATGAAATACCTCTGGATCACTCTTGCCGGTAAAACCGGCACGAACGAGAAAGACCGCAAACGACCGACTGTCGCCCGAAGAAAAAACTGGATTGTGCTCAATGTGGAGCCGATTGCCAGCGCTTTCAAGGCAAACGTCCTACATCACGCAAAACCTTTGCCGACGCCATTCGACTAACGGTCGATAAATAATCGGAAAAACTTACCCGAAATGCTGATTCGCCTGTCGCCAGCCATCGCCGATGGCCTCTATACTAGCTCCCCGTTTGTGCACCGCTCTAGTGCATTCGGCTGGAGCGCGACACGTCCCTCCACTCTCCATTCAGAGCCGCCGCAATAATGAGCCTGTTCTCCGCTGTCGAAATGGCACCACGCGATCCAATCCTGGGCCTCAACGAAGCATTCAACGCCGATACCCGGACCAACAAAGTCAACCTGGGGGTCGGTGTTTACTGCAACGAGGAGGGGCGAATTCCACTCCTGCGCGCCGTTGTCGAAGCCGAAACCATTCGCGCCGCTCAACACGTATCCCGTGGCTACCTGCCAATCGACGGCATCGCCGCCTACGACCAGGCCGTGCAGAAATTGCTGTTCGGCAATGATTCGCCGCTGATCGCCGCTGGCCGCGTCATCACCACCCAGGCCGTTGGCGGTACTGGCGCACTGAAAATCGGTGCCGACTTCCTCAAGCAACTGCTGCCGAACGCCGTCGTGGCGATCAGCGACCCGAGCTGGGAAAACCACCGCGCACTGTTCGAAACTGCCGGTTTCCCGGTACAGAACTACCGTTACTACGACGCCGCGACCCACGACGTGAACCGTACCGGCATGCTGGAAGACCTGAATGCGCTGCCAAACGGCTCGATCATTGTGCTGCACGCCTGCTGCCACAACCCGACCGGCGTGGACCTGAGCCCGGCGGACTGGAAAAACGTCCTGGAAGTCGTTAAAGCCAAAGGCCACGTGCCATTCCTCGACATGGCGTATCAAGGTTTCGGCGATGGCATCGACGAAGACGCCGCTGCCGTACGCCTGTTTGCTGAATCGGGCCTGACTTTCTTCGCTTCCAGCTCGTTCTCCAAGTCGTTCTCGCTGTACGGCGAGCGCGTGGGTGCCCTGTCGATCGTCAGCGAATCGAAAGAAGAAAGCGCGCGCGTGCTGTCGCAAGTCAAACGCGTGATCCGCACCAACTACTCCAACCCGCCGACCCACGGTGCCAGCGTTGTCGCTGCCGTACTGAACAGCCCGGAACTGCGCGCCCAGTGGGAAGCCGAACTGGCCGAAATGCGCTTGCGCATTCGTGGCATGCGCACCCAGATGGTCGACCTGCTGGCACAAAAAGCGCCTCAGCGCGATTTCAGTTTCGTCGGTCGTCAGTGCGGCATGTTCTCCTACTCCGGCCTGACGGTTGAACAAGTTCACCGTCTGCGCAACGAGTTCGGCATCTACGCCCTGGACACCGGCCGCATCTGCGTGGCTGCGCTGAACCAGAGCAACATCAAGGTTGTGACGGACGCTATCGTCCAAGTCATCTGATTACGCCTTGACCTGAAAACGGGAAGCCACTGGCTTCCCGTTTTTTATTTGTTGCAGATTAATCTCAAAGCGCTGGCTCTGCCCTCTAAACTCCACAGGCTTGTATACACCCTGGAATTCCTGCGAGAACCCACATGAAAAACGATGACCTGCGCGCCGACCGCGATGACCTGGATGACCTGGATCACTTCACCCCCCGCGCCCCGACAAAACGCGGCAATAACCTGGTGATGCAGGTGGCCGCCGGTGTGTTTCTCGGCGGCCTGGCCCTGTGGCTGGTGCAATTGGGTGCCACAGCGCTCTACGCCAAACTGATGCTTGCCACGATTACCTTCGGCGGTTAGGCCAGTTCGGTCGCACGCTGGCTGGCAGCGTCGTCGTAGGCGACATACAGCGATTCAGCGACCTGGCTCTTGATCGCTTTAGTGCTTTCCAGGCCAAGGACAAAACCTTCGGCCTTGCCGCCAGCACGGTTCAATGCTTCAGCGGTGCCGGCCTGTGTGATGGCGTCGAACAACTTTTCGGCGTGGGGGCCGACACCTTTGGGCAGGCTGATCTGCGAGATGCTCATGGGTGCACCCCGTGGTGTCGAGGGGTGAGGGTCAAATGATTCATGGCGCGTACCTTTTCGGCGAATGGCCGGCAGCGCGTGTCACCACTTCCGGGCGGCCATGGTAGACCTCTGGGGCGATCCTGGTAACCGCCAATCGCCGCTAAACCACCGCCCGTCCCGATGATTCGCTCCAATTGTTATTCGGTGCTTGACTTCTCTTTTTGAATCAGTAAGATACGCGCCATTCCGCGATAGCTCAGTTGGTAGAGCAAGTGACTGTTAATCACTGGGTCCCTGGTTCGAGTCCAGGTCGTGGAGCCAGACAAGGTTCCAGAGAAGGCTTTCAAAATCTCTGAAACCCCCGAAAAACCCGCCTTCTGGCGGGTTTTTTCGTTTTGGCGTTCTCTCGGATTCCGGTGGGTACCAGCCATTTTAAGGGTAGAGTTTGGGATAAAGGTCAGTTCGATAAAAGGGAGTACCCTTATGTCGCGCACTACTGCTCCACTCTCCGACGCCGCTTGCCGTTCGGCCAAGCCCACCGACCGCGCCTACAAGCTTTTCGACGGCGACGGCCTTTACCTTCTAGTCCAACCCAATGGCCGCAAAGGCTGGCGTCTCAGATACGTCAAACCTGATGGCCGGGAAGGACTGACCTCGTTCGGCAACTACCCCATCGTTGGCCTCGCCGATGCGCGCCGCAAGCGCTTGGAGGTCAAGCGAATGCTGGCGGATGGCATTGACCCCATAGGAGCCAAGAACCAAGCCAAGACGGACGCTCTGATCAAAGGCCGCACCTTTGAAAGCGTTGCCCTCGGCTGGCACATGGAAATGTCAGCCAAGTGGGCACCGGACTATTCCAAGACAGTGATGAGTCGCCTCAAAACTCACCTCTTCCCGCTGATCGGCGCCCGCGCCATTGTCGATCTGGATACCCACGACCTTATGCGGCCCCTGGACGCGATTAAGAAGCGCGGCACGATAGACATTGCTTTAAGGGTACAAAACTATCTGCAGAGCATCATGCGCGAGGCAAAGCGCCTCCGGCTTATCACCGTAAACCCTGCTTACGACCTCGTAGGCTCGATCAAAGCCTCGCGGGTCGTCCACCGCCCCGCCTTATCCTTATCGCGCTTGCCTGAATTGCAGGAACGGATCGACACCTATAAAGGCCGCGCACTTACCCGGCTGACGGCCTTGCTGTCGCTGCACGTGTTTGTACGCTCCAGCGAGCTGCGCCTCGCCCGCTGGAGCGAGTTCGACCTCAAACGTGGCGTCTGGGAAATACCCGACACGCGACCAGCGTTGGAAGGCGTACCCTTTTCCACAAGGGGTACGAAGATGGCCGGCGATATCCATCTTGTACCCTTATCGCCGCAAGCGATCGCCCTGCTCGAGCAGATCCACGCAATCACAGGCAAATTTGACTTGGTGTTCGCAGGCGATACCAAATCTTGGAAACCAATGTCCGAAAACACGGTGAACAGCGCGCTTCGGAAGATGGGGTACGACACCAAATCCGAGATCTGTGGGCATGGGTTTCGTTCGATGGCCTGTAGCGCACTGATCGAGTCAGGTTTGTGGACGGACACAGCCATCGAGCGGCAGATGAGCCACAAGGAACGCAACAACGTCCGCGCCGCTTACATCCACAAGGCCGAGCTCATCGAGGAGCGCAGGCTGATCATGAACTGGTGGAGTCGCTACCTTGAGACTAATCAGGAGGAGCATGTCAGCCCACGCGAATTCGCCAATCAGACGGGTGCGAACGTCTCTCGACTAAAAGCAAAACGTGGCGCAACTGAGTAAGCGCTCGATCCTCATATCTCAGTGATCCGCTTGTCCACGCGGGTCCATCCAAACAGGGCTGCAAAGCCGCCCTGTTTGGATGGACCTCACTTAAAAAATCTAAAGCCCACGCAATTGTCTGTGGAGAACCACTGATTTCCATTAGTGGATAATTTCATCCACAGCCGCAGAACTCCCGAAAATTCGAGCCTTGACCCGAAATCTCCACAAGCATAGAAAAGGTCGGGCAAAGCGCTGTCGTTGACAGCAACCCAGGTAGCCAGAACCTTTAAGGCTACGCCACACCGTGGTGGTTCTCCCAAAGTGCGATTAGCGTCCGGCGGCTCGCACGATCACAGCGATGTGATGGATGCCTACTTCTAGCAGAGTGCCCACTGCGGCAATTCACACCCCTTCCTAGCTGTTCTGCAGCAACTTATCCACTTGGCCATTTCATGCCCCAATCTGCGCCCGTCTCTTTCTTCCGGAAAGAGACGGGCGCTCCTACCACTGCTGCAGCCCAACTCGTACAAGGCATTGCGGCAATCCCCCTCGTGACAATCGGCGTGACAAACACCGAAGTCACCAACAACAGCGATGCAGATGATGGTGCCGCAGCCCACGGAATGGACTGCACCTGACTGACAGTCAGGTATGCCCCGATCATCGCATCACTGCCTTCACCTGACTCAGGATCTCGCGGCGCCGGTCTCGTCAGCCAATGCAGCCTCCACCCGCCCACTTCTGCGGAAGTGTTCAGGAGGTCAGATCATGAGATGCCCAAGCTCCCGGTCGTAAAGAGCCGCCAGTCCCGCGTAGTGGACAACCCTCACAGGTCGCAGGGGCCTTGATCCCTGATAACACTCAACATTCTTGGCGGGCTGACGTGGGGAAGGTTTTAAAGGTTTGGCTTTGAGAGGAGTTTGATCATGGCATTGGTAGGTAAACGTGACGGGCGCAATTTAGGCTATGGCCAGCAACTGAGCTATGCCGGACCGCAGGCGTTGCGCGGTCTGTTTGGCGGCGGGCATTACGGCACGGTCAAGGCGCACAGTGATCGCTGGGAGGCGTTTGTTCAGTGCCACCTTTTGACCACGGCCAATCTAGCTAGCAGTAGCGAACCTAACCGGTGACAAATGAATGCCCGGCTATTATAATTTGATTATCATCGACCGATTTAGGGTACAGGCAATCCCATGGAAAATAAGACTGCACGATTAACTGTGCTCATTGATCCCGTCAAGAAAAAAGCACTTGAGGAGCTTTGTGCGTCTCAGGATCTGACGCCTTCTCAGGTTGTTCGTCAGCTTATTCGGGACTACCTAGAGACGCATGGCGTGTCCTACTCGACCAAAAGCAGAATTGCAGCCAATGGCAAGTGATTCGTCTGCGCATGAGCGGGCACGACGAATGCCTGCTCATCGCTCCTTCTTAGCCTACTGCCCCCCTCTCTAGCCTTGGGTCTTGTCGATGTCGACATAACTGCCCAGTGCGCCACTGAAGTCGGCATGATAATGCTCTGAGCCGAGCGCCTGAAGAATCCCTGCCCTGTCGAGCTTGCCGAGGACTTTCTCGTTGGCTTCACACAACTTCACGACGATGCTGCGCTTGCGCAGCTGCTCAATGACTTCGAGCAGCGTTTGTAAGCCAGTGATATCCATGAACGGCACTCGCTTTAGTCGAATAATCAAAGTCCCAGGATCGGTGTGTGTTTGAGCCAAAACGCGCTCAAAGGTTTCTGCTGCGCCAAAGAAGAGAGGCCCCTCAATGGTGTAAACCAAAATACCGGGGGGAAGATGTACATGCCCATTCATACGCAACTCTACCTCCAGCTCTTTTTCAACCATTAGCTGAATCTCCACAGAGGACGCCATCCGGCGCATAAATTGCAGCATGGCGAGAATGACCCCAATGTTCACCGCAATCGCCAGATCACTGAAAACAGTCAGGCTGAAGGTAATTAACAGGATGGCAACGTCGGCTTTTGGGGCTCGTTTGACCATGTGTTTGAAGTGCTTCAGTTCGCTCATGTTGTAAGCGACCACGAATAAGATCGCAGCCAACGCACACAGCGGGATATCCGCAGCCAAAGGCGCCAAGAAGACGATCAGTAGAATCAAAGTGAGGGCGTGTGCAAAACCCGCGATTGGACTGTTGCCACCATTGCGGATGTTGGTTGCTGTTCGAGCGATCGCGCCTGTTGCAGCAAAGCCACCAAACAGAGGAGTGACCAGGTTAGCAATGCCTTGTCCGATTAACTCCTGATTGGAGTCATGTTTGGTACCGGCCATCCCGTCGGCGACAATAGCAGACAATAGCGACTCGATAGCCCCAAGCATCGCGATTGCAAACGCAGGGCCAATCAACTCAATGACCTGCGGCAGCGTTATTTCGGGAAGGCCAATTTTGGGAAGTCCTTGGGGAATTCCTCCAAATGCATTCCCGATCGTGGCCACGCCGTCGAATTGAAAATAAGAATGCAACGCCGTCACAACGACCATAGCAATCAGGGGGCCTGGGACACGCCTTACGCCTGGTATTTTAGGTGCGAGTATCACCAACGCCAGGCTCAAGGCCGCTAACAGCGTCGTGGGCACATGTAGGCTGGGTAGGGCCTGAATGAGGTGCCACAGCCGCTCGTGGAAATGATCACCACTGATTTTCGGCAAGCCCAAAAAGTCTTTCCATTGCCCGACCCAAATGATCACCCCGATACCAGCGGTGAATCCCACAATCACGGGATCAGGGATGAACTTGATGAGTGCGCCAAGCTTGGTGATACCGAGCAGTAATAAAATGGCCCCGGCCATCATTGTTGCGATCTGCAAGCCATCCACACCGTACTTGGCCGTCACGCTGGCCAAAATGACGATGAACGCCCCAGTTGGGCCGGCAATCTGAAGCCGGCTTCCGCCGAACAGCGAAACCAGCAAGCCACCCACAATGGCTGTGTAGATCCCTTGTTCCGGTTTGACGCCTGAGGCGATGGCAAATGCCATGGCCAACGGCAGCGCCACGACGCCGACGATGACGCCTGAGACGATATTTCGAAGCCAATGCTCGCGCCCTAACAAGCCCGCTTTCCAAGCTTCTCGTATCGCAATCATGACTAGCCTCGCTCTGGTGGCATGTGCATACTATTTACACTTAGTGATAATAGCAAAGCAATTGACCTAGCCTCGGTACGACACCAGCGACGCTGTAGATTCGGTGCTCAGAGAGCTAAACCATATGCCCGGAGACCCCGCATGAAACGCGAAGACGTCAAAACCAAACACGGTGAAGGCATGCACTTCGACACGCATGTGATAGCCAACCCAGCCAACACGCACGAGTGGATCATTCTTTTCAAAAAGGATGCAGGAAGAAGCTATTTTCTGGTCAATGACCAAGAGGAGATTGAGTCATTTGGACGCCTCGATGAGCTGATCCATGAGCTTCGCGAGCTGGGTATCAAGTCCGCCGAAGTTCATTTCTGATAGTTGCATTCAGGGAGTTTGACCATGTCAGTAAAAATTGAGCATCTGTCCGGTCAAAGCGAAGAGCTTTGGTCTGTTTGTTTCGGTAGCCGCAGCATTCAATTTCGTACCGAGCAAGGGGTGAAGGACTATGCGGCCACACTTAAAGAAAGAATCGACGCACCGCATACCTTTCCGCGAGTTCACCACGCTCCCAACCCAGACCACTGATCAACGCTGATCTGGACTTAATGACCCACGCAGTGGCCCCTACGCAGCTGGGCCACGGACTCACGCAATTGTCGAAGCACGCGGATCAAATCCAAGAAGCGATGAGAAATCTCTGAGTTCCGATGTGCCGCGCTTAGGGCGTGGCACATCGGGGCATTCGAACGCGCAAAAAAATGGCCACACGAGGTGGCCTAAGACGGGTTCAAGCATAGGAGGATCTCTATTGACCAAGAAATACAGGCCCGCCCTGAAGTCTTAGGGCCAATAGAGTTGGTCCGCTGGCTGACAAACCCCTTCATCAGCAGCGTTCAAGCCGGCAATTTGACCCTGGTCTGTGGGTCAGGATCTCGTTGCCTTGCATTATAATAGTGTTAACATGGCATTGTAATCAACGTCTAATTAGGGGCTCGCATGACTACCGACTTCAAGAAGGCTGCACTGGATTACCACGAATTCCCAACCCCAGGGAAAATCAGCATTGAGCTGACCAAGCCCGCCGACACAGCCGCCCAACTCGCACTGGCGTACAGCCCAGGCGTAGCCGAGCCCGTTCGTGAAATCGCGAAGGATCCGGAGAACGCCTATCGCTTTACTGGAAAAGGGAATCTGGTGGCCGTGATCACCAACGGCACTGCCATTCTGGGCCTCGGCAATCTAGGCCCCTTGGCCAGTAAGCCGGTCATGGAAGGCAAAGCGTTGCTGTTCAAACGTTTTGCCGGCATCGACTCGATCGATATCGAAGTCAATGCTGAGGGTTCCCAGGCCTTTATCGATACAGTCGTGCGCATTGCCGACACCTTTGGTGGCATCAACCTGGAAGACATCAAAGCCCCTGAGTGCTTTGAAATCGAAGAAGCACTGATCGAACAGTGCAGCATCCCGGTCTTCCATGACGACCAACACGGTACTGCCATCGTCACCGCTGCCGGCATGCTCAATGCGCTGGAGATTCAGGGCAAAACCCTGGAGAGCGCGAGAATTGTTTGCCTCGGCGCCGGTGCCGCCGCCACTGCCTGCATGCGCCTGCTGCTTAGTCTCGGCGCCCAAAAAAGCAATCTGTACATGGTCGACCGCACCGGTGTCATCCACTCCGCTCGGGAAGACCTCAATCAATACAAAGCACAGTTCGTTAACGACGGTGGCCCTCGTACACTGATGGAGGCCATGAACGGTGCTGACGTGTTTGTCGGTCTGTCTGGAGCCAATCTCCTTCCGGCTGAAGCACTGGCAGCGATGGCACCCAATCCGATCGTGTTTGCCTGCTCGAACCCGGATCCTGAAATCAGCTACGAGCTGGCCATGGCCACACGTGATGACCTGATCATGGCGACCGGTCGTTCTGACTACCCGAACCAGGTTAATAACGTTCTGGGCTTTCCGTTCATCTTCCGCGGGACCTTGGATGTTCGGGCAACCCGGATCAACGAAGCGATGAAAATAGCGGCGGTGGAAGCACTGCGCCAATTGGCCAAAGAGCCAACCCCTGTGGAAGTGCTGCAAGCGTTCAACGTCGATAAGCTTGAGTTTGGGCGCGATTACATTCTTCCCAAAGCGCTCGATGCTCGCCTGCTCGGAGCAATAGCCGGCGCAGTGGCCAAGGCCGCTATCGACACCGGCGTTGCGAAGCTGCATTACCCAACGCACTACCCGCTCTAAGCTGACGTCAATCATGCTGATGTGCCGCAGTTGCACGACCTTTTGCACGGTTGGCAGCTGTCGCACTCGGGGATTATCCAGGCGCTGCACCTCCTGAATATCGACAGCCCGCCATTTGTAAGATCACCCGCTTTTGGCTGATCGCGGGGTCAAGCTTTCGGGATCGCCGTCTACCCCCAGCAGGTACTCACCACACAGGGTTGGCATCCCAGGCAATTCTGATCACCGATCAGAAGAAACGACAGTCAGCGGCTTCAACACTCAACGAGCAGACCCGTCTAGATCGCGAGGACCTGGTGATATCAGATGTGCATAATCGGTTGGCTTTCTTGCTCCTCCTACGCTTGGGACAGGGGTGAATGAATGCCGATCAAATATGTTAGGAGCCTCACCGGGCGAAGGCGTACCACAGCCGCAAACCGACACCTAGGGTTTGCCTTGGCCTTCGTAGCGGGAGCAATCAACGCTGGCGGTTTCCTGGCGGTGCATCAGTACACCTCACACATGACGGGCATCGTCTCCTTGATGGCAGACAACAGTGTGCTGGGAGCCTACGACCTGGTGCTCAGTGGCACCGGCGCTCTGTTGTCCTTTCTGATTGGGGCAGCATGCTCGGCGGTCATGGTCAATTATTCCCGCCGCAGACGCATGCACAGCGAGTTTGCAGTGCCCCTCTTGCTCGAAGCCTTTTTACTCATCTGCTTTGGCTTTCTGGGAGCCCAGCTATCCACCGTGGATGGTCTATTCGTGTCCGTCACCGTGATGCTGCTGTGTTTCATCATGGGGCTACAAAACGCGGTGATCACCAAAATTTCCAAAGCCGAAATCCGAACGACGCACATCACCGGCATCATTACGGATATCGGTATTGAGTTTGGAAAACTCTTTTATTGGAATGCCGTCAGCACATCGACGCATCCAAAAGTTCTCGCCAATCGGACCCGGCTCAAAATACTGATACTGCTCGCGCTGAATTTCTTCTTCGGCGGCGTGGTGGGTGCCTTTGGGTTCAAGCACATTGGTTATATCTCAACGGTACCGCTCGCGATGGTTCTGGTGACGCTGGCGATCGTGCCTGCCTTTGATGATCTCAGGCTGTTTGTCCGCCGCGTCATGCGAAAGTGAGCCAAAGACGTTTGAGGAGCGTGCCGGCGAAGGGCAATCCAGGCGTTGCTATACTGACAGCTGCCTACGTGGGTCTGTCTATTTGTAATGGGCTTGTCGTATATCGGGTAAACCCACTCATTGGCACGCCACAAGCGGTGCCCTCGCCGAGCGGGTATTTTTCGTTTATAGCCCGCGTGGTGATCAGCTCTTCAAGATCATCGAGATGAGGGTTGTGATGACCCACATATTGGCCTGTATCGACAGTTCAACTACATCTCCGGCCGTCTGCGACTACGCCGCTTGGGCCAGTCTCAACTTTGTATTGCCGTTAACCCTCCTGAATGTTGTAGACCGCCCCGCTGGCGTAGAGATACGGCCCGGCAGCCTGGCGCACGTGCTAGAAGCTATGTCGCTGGACGAAAAACGCCATGAGCAGGCGTTGAAGCAAGGCTTGATAATGCTGCAAAACGCTCGAGAAAGAGCGATTGCTGATGGCGTGATGCAGCCAGAGCTTCGTCAAAGCGATGGAGAACTGTTGGGTCGGTTACTCGAGATGGAAACTGACATGCGCTGGCTGGTCATGGGAAAACACAGCTCGTTCTGTCCCCGACTCAACCAGCTCGAAACCATCATCCATGCTTTGCACAAGCCGATCCTGGTCACACCTTGCTCCTTCAACCCACCACGAAGCCTGATGTTTGCTTATGACGGGAGCGAGGACACGCACATGGGGGTGGAAATGCTGGCAGCGAGTCCAGTCCTCACAAAGCTGCCCGTGCACCTGGTCATGGTCGCAGCCAACACGTCGAAGAATCTGGAACGACTCGATGCGGCAGGAGCCATTCTGCAATCAGCCGGGTGTGACGTGCGGACAGCCATCTGTGGCGGGAGAGTAGAGCTCGCCTTACAGTCCTATCAGACCGAACACGATATCGGTCTGATGATCATGGGCGCTTTTGGTCATTCGCGAGTCCGTCGATTTTGGCTTGGCAGTACGACGTCAAGAATGATCCGAGCCACAACTCGTCCTCTTCTATTCCTGCCCAAAAGCTACCTCAACATGTAACGCACAGACATTCAAACACCTTACCATCTCAGGATGAAAACGCTCCTAGCCAGCACATTCGATTAACATTATATGTTAATGCTGTGCGCATCTTCGATGGAGCAAATGACAGCATCCTTGATCCGGTAGCTCGCCCGTTACAGCCGCATCCTTGAGTAGTTTTGTGCGGCGAGAGAACTGACACCCACTCAGGTCGCCCGTCTATTGATTCGCGATGACCTGCGCAGTCACGGCGCGGAGGATGAAACACAGCACACTGGCGCGGTGAAAGCCACCAGACAGTCAATGCCAATCAGCAGACTCGTGACACCGGTCTCAATGACCCAATCAATACAGCGGCTGACAAAGCGCTGTTAAGGAAGAGACCATGAGCAAAACTATCGCAAATCATCAAGGGTGACGGCATCGGCCCTGAGATCATGCAGGCGACGCTACGCGTACTCGATGCCTGGACTTGCCCCTACAAAACCGGACACCAACTCCCTGTTAAATTGATGCTGCGGCCAAGCGCCTGAACTCCCTCGGTGAGCGATAGTTCAAGTCGCTTTGGCAAGTATTCGTGTAACACGCACTGCCTCCGAACGCATCGTGCGATATGCCTTCGAGCTGGCTCGTAGCAAAGGCCGTAAGAAAGTGACCGCGGTGCACAAGGCCAACATCATCAAGTCTTGCTCCGGCTTGTTCCTTGAGGTGGCGCGTGAGATCGCTGCGAATTATCCGGAAATCGAATTCCACGAGATGATCGTCGATAACGCTTGTATGCAGCTGGTGATGAATCCCCATCAATTTGATGTCATCGTCACCACCAACCTGTTTGGCGACATCCTTTCAGACTTGTGCGCAGGCCTGGTGGGTGGATTGGGCTTGGCGCCGGGGTCCAACATCGGCGCCGATGCGGCCATTTTCGAAGCGGTCCACGGCTCGGCACCGGACATCGCTGGCAAGAACATCGCGAACCCATGTGCATTGTTGTTGGCTGCCGCAGACATGCTTGATTACCTAGGCATGGTGGACAAAGGGACACGCATTCGTACAGCTATCCGCGTTATTCTGAAAAGCTCCTGCGATCAAGTGACACCCGATATGGGAGGGACCGGTACAACGGAGTCCTTCGCTGACGCCTTGGTGGCCTACTTGCGTGACTAAATAGAGAACCAACAAACACGCGCTCCGTCTGAGTCGCCAGCTCAGTACGAGCTGGCGATTTTCTACGTGTGCTCCACTCTGACCTACCAGTAGGACAGTCTGTTGGATTAAATCTTCTAATACTCCACGGGCTGATCCGGCCACGCAGTCAAAACCTCAAAGCCATCGCGGGTGACCAAGACCATATGTTCCCACTGGGCCGAGAGCGAAAGATCCTTGGTGATCACGGTCCAGCCATCCCCCAGCGTTCTAACACCGTGCTTTCCAGCATTGAGCATTGGCTCGATGGTGAAAATCATGCCCGGTTTCAGTCTCATGCCTTCACCAGGGTTACCATAATGACGGACCTGTGGCTCATCGTGGTAAACCATGCCAATGCCATGTCCACAGTAGTCACGCACTACGCTATAGCCTTCACGGTGCGCCACGGTTTGAATGGCGTGACCGACATCACCGAGCGTGGCACCGGGGCCTACTGCATGAATGCCGGCACACATCGCCTCATAGGTCGTGTCCACCAACCGACGAGCCTCTGCGCTTGGCTCGCCGACAAAATACATGCGGCTTGTATCACCGAACCAACCATCCTTGAGCACCGCGACATCAATATTGAGGATATCGCCATCCGAGAGCTCTTTATCTGACGGGATTCCGTGGCATACGACATGATTGATGGAGGTGCACAAGGTTTTGGGGAAACCGTGATAACCGATATTGGCTGGAGTGGCCTTCTGCACGTTGACAATATAGTCATGGCAGAGCTTATCAAGCTCATTGGTCGAAACCCCGGGTCTGACGTGAGGCGCTATCATGCTTAGAACCTCCGCAGCCAACTTTCCTGCAGTTCGTGACATAGCAATTAGTGCAGGTTTCATAGTCGTACTTTACCCTCATCATGAACATTAGGGACTGGTTGGGCGGGTGCTCATTCGCCGAATGTTGTGCAATTACAGGAACGCAGCATGAAAATTAATTCAACTTACTAAGTTACACAGCGTTCTGCAAAAGAAACAATGTTTTGTTACCGTAACTTTAGCGTTAATAGAAAGTCATTAACCATTATTACTTACTGCAACCGCGCTTGTAGGCGAACGGCAACGCACGAGGGTATGAGTGCGGAGCTTCAATACGCTCTTTTAGCTTTGCCGCGTAATCTTTTGCGCCCTGCTCATTACGGAATTGAATGCGCCTGGTTCCAATACACACGGACCATAGATCTTCACTCTGACTAGACAGATGCTCGATTCTGACGGACATGACGACACTCCAAGGAAAAGAATTCAAAAATGAATTTCAGCAACCTTGATACCGATTTCTCGCAGCTCATGAATCAAATCATCAAGGTACCGAAAGGGTTCGATTTCTTCGTTGTCATTGACCAGGAAGAAGCTTCTTCCTGCATCCTTTTTAAAGAAGGCGATCCACTCCTGGGTGTTGGCCGGGTTGGCAATCAAATGGGTATCAAACTGAATGCCTTCAGCGTGTTTGGTTTTTACGTCCTCACGTTTCATACGGGTCTCCAAGCGCTCACGTATTGCTGTTCTCATGCATGTCTTTGCCTCCCGACAATCGATCAAAAGACCTCGCCTCTGCCTGAAGCAAGGGCGAGTAGATTGCCTTTCAATTATCACTGCATGATAATATTATGCACATATGCCCCCTTGGAGGCTAGTCATGAGCAGGACTGTCGAAGCACCTCAGTCACGTGGGCCCGAGTCGGTCCGCCCAATGCCGTGGCTTTGAGGGCGCACGGCCATGCGGCCAGTTTCCCGCGATAACAGGATTTGCCGGCCAGATCGAGAACAAGTGGAACCAAAGGGCTCTCACAATAAGTAGCGAGCTATCAATTCCAGACCTTGAAGGTGATTGTCTGCACAGGCTCCGAAATGGCTTACTTGACCGTGATGATTACCACCTTGAAGAGCACATATGGCGCCATGCGTGAAGGCATCCAGATGCGTACCTCGCAGCAGCGGATCTCCCTTGCTTTTGATTCAACACGTACTGTTTCTGAATTTTAAGGACGACAGTCATCATGCGGAAAACAGAAATTGAGAAGCGCCTCCCGCTCAATGCTCCGACCCTGGAACCAGGGCAACGACTGTTGGTTTGCCTTGAGCAATGCGTCGTCGTCCAGCAGCGAGAAACGAGAATTTATCAAGTTGTATTCGACTGCAAATCACCCAAAACAATTCGAATTTTTTGGGCAGAAGATGAGTGGATTTTCATCGGCAGGCATAAGCAAAATGCTGAGAAAGATCCTTCATTGGAGACCTTTGTATCAACGCTAAGAACTGGGCTAAAGACTGTCTGGCGATAAATACGACTCTGATCTATAACACCCTGGGCCAAAAGCAGCCACTATGATGTGTTTTTCTGATCCAGCACAGACTGGCCTGCGTACGCCGCCTTCGGCAGCTTGCTGCTGCCGTGCTCATGGGGTATCGAAGAATTCTCATAAAATACGAGCTTAATTAGGATAATCGTAGAGATATATATTTTATAAATCAGCATAATTTCATTGTACAACAGATGCTTATTTTTCTATTCGAGTCCAGGTCGTGCCAGACAGCAACATCGAAAAGCCCCTGAATCGAAAGATCCAGGGGCTTTTTTGTGGCCGATTGAAAAGCCGTCTCTTGAAAAGCAAAAAGCCGATCTGTCTATTCGACAGATCGGCCCTTTTCAGTTGCCGTGAACGTCAGACATGCTCACTGCTTTTCGAGTGCACCGCCCGCGGCTCGGCCACGCCATGTTCCGATTCCAGCACCGGAATCTCCTTGCCGTCGCAATCATGCAGTTTACCGTCGCTGAAGTAGTCCCCTTCGCGCAACGCCGCCAGATCCTGATAACGCAGCACCCGCTCGGTACCGGCCGCAAACACCGATTGCTGGTCGGAGTTACCGGCGGTGAGGTGGTTGAAGGTCAGGTTCAGCACGATGGCCATGATCGCCGAGGAACTGATGCCCGAATGGAAAATGGTCGCGAACCAACTTGGGAAGTGATCGTAGAAGTTCGGTGCCGCGATCGGGATCATGCCGAAGCCAATCGAGGTCGCGACGATGATCAGGTTGACGTTGTTGCGGTAGTCGACCTTGGACAAGGTACGAATGCCGCTGGCTGCGACGGTGCCGAACAGCACGATGCCGGCGCCACCCAGTACCGAGGTCGGTACGGCGGCGATGACCCGGCCCATGAAGGGCAGCAGGCCGAGGATCACCAGGAACAGACCGCCAGTAGCCACCACGTAGCGGCTCTTGATGCCGGTGACCGCCACCAGCCCGACGTTCTGGGCGAAGGCGCTCTGGGTGAAGGAGCCGAAGATCGGCGCGAACATGCTCGACAGCATGTCGGCGCGCAGACCGTTGCCCAGGCGCTTGGAGTCAACCTTGGTGCCGATGATCTCACCGACGGCCAGAATGTCCGCCGAAGTCTCCACCAGCGTCACCATCACCACGATGCACATCGACAGGATCGCAGCGAAGTGGAAGGTCGGCATGCCGAAGTGGAACGGCGTCGGGAAGCCGAACATCGGGCCCTGGGTTACGGACGAGAAATCCGCCATGCCGAGGAACACCGCGATGATCGTGCCGATCACCATGGCCAGCAGAATCGACAGGCGAGAGATGGTCGCACTGCCGATTTTGCTCAGCAGCAGCACCAGCACCAGCGTTACCGCCGCCAGACCGATGTTCGCCATGCTGCCGAAGTCCGGCGCATGACTGTTGCCACCCATGGCCCAGCGCGCGGCTACCGGCATCAGCGTCAAGCCGATGGTGGTAATCACGATGCCGGTCACCAGCGGCGGGAAGAACCTGGTGATACGCGAGAACACCGGGGTTATCAGCAACCCGATCAGGGACGCCGCTATCACCGCACCTAACACCGACTGAAACCCGCCCTCCCCACCACTGCTGACAATCGCCACCATGGTCGCGACGCCGGAGAAGGACACGCCCTGTACCAGCGGCAATTGACAACCAAAAAACGGTAAACCCAGGGTTTGCAGCAGCGTTGCCAGCCCCCCCGCAAACAATGAAGCAGCAATCAACAAACCGATGTCCGCCGGCGAGAGCCCGGCCGCCTGGCCGATGATCAATGGCACCGCGACGATACCGCCATACATGGTCAGAACATGTTGCAGGCCATAAGCCATATTCGCGCCGATCCCAAGATTTTCGTCCTCGGGCCGTTGGTGTGAAACATGGGGCGTTTTCATGGAGGGGGTTCCCTGGTTTTTGTTATTCGCACACTGTATGCAATAGTCAGGACAAATGTCTATAGAGTTGTATACAACTTATCAGTCACAAAATGGATACTTGTCCATTTCCGCCTGCCACCCACCCTCCTGGCCCCGCCAAAAATCTTGAAATACATCCCTCGCTGCCCACCCCCGGGGTGCTGACTAGTCTTTTGAATTCCTGGCGACCATCGGTAAGGCCCGCCCCTTCTATATACATATAAAGTATGCATAATGAAGTCATTCGAAATTCAGTTCCACAAGGCAAAGAACGCAGCCAACAAACTCAAGCACCAAGGCATCAGCCTCGCAGAGACTGAACCGGTATTCCATGACGAACGAGCGCTGACCATCGAGGACAACCACCATGATGAACAACGCTGGATCACCCTGGGGCTGGATGCCAAAGGCCGGTTGCTGGTCGTCGCGTACACCCATCGCGATCCGAATTTCGTTCGAATCATTTCCGCGCGCATCGCCACCAAAAGCGAGCGCCGTCAGTATCTGGAGGTATGACCGATGAAAGACGAATACGATTTCAGCAACGCCAGGCGCGGGGCCGTGGTGCCCGCCAAAGGCAAGACCCGCATTACCATCATGCTCGATGACGCTGTCATCGAAGCCGCCCGGACCCTGGCAGAAAACGAGGGGTACGGCTACCAGACGGCGATCAACAATACGTTGCGCCGAGCCCTGCTCAACGAAGGCAAGAGCGCACACCTGAAACAAACCCTCACCCCTGCCGAACTCAAGGGCCTGGAGCAGAAACTGGCAGAGGCCTTGCGCGAAATCCAACGGGTGATGGAGCCGGGTGTTCGGCCCTGAAACACCAAGGGCCGATCTATCGGATCAGCCCTTGGTGATGTCTACGATCAGCCAGCTATTGCGGCGCTGCGATCAATCGTTCCAGAGTCCGCGCCAATTGCGCCTGTTCCGGTACGCGAATGCCGAACTCGCTGCCCAGCAGGCCAATCAATTCCTGAACATCCGTCACCTCCCGTCTCTCGCTGTCATGGCCAATCCGGTGAATCGCGAAGCTGCCATTGTTGAGCGTACGCCGCCAGCCCTCCCCGGTGCGCGCCACCATCAACTGCATGACGAAAGACGACTCGGGGTGGGTCGAGACGTACCAGTTGCCCACAGCGAAATCGATATCTTCCTGGCGTTGCAGGTCGAAGATGTACATCGCTCGCCACTCACCCGCAACGTTGGCGCGCAGGGTAAAACCGTCGACGTGCAGGTCGATGCGATACGGCTCGTGAGGGGTGAGTTGTTCGGCGCGGGAATCGAGCAACAGGGGCGCGGTCGGTACCATGCCGCCGAAGCCGACGTCGGTGATGTAGCGCACGTCATCGATGATGACCAGGCTCAGGCGATGGGTCCGGGCAGTCCAGGCACCCTCCGGCTGGCCCATCACCACCCGGCCGCTGATGGCACGGGCGTCGAAACCCAATTCCTGAAGCAAGGCCAGGAACAGGTTGTTGAGTTCGTAGCAGTAACCGCCACGACCGCCATGCAGGACTTTCTGCTCGATGGACGGCAAGTCGATCAGCACCGGTTCGCCGGATAATGTGGTGAGGTTTTCAAACGGGAAAGCGCCGGTATGGCGCAGTTGTAGTTGGCGCAAGGTTTCCAGGGTCGGTGCCGGAGGTGCATCGAAGCCCAGGCGTCGCAGATACAATGCACGGTCGGTCAGGCGTGGCTCGCTCATCGTTCAATCCTTTTGCACGCAAGCGGCGGATTGCTCCGCCAGTGGCCGCTATGTATACGGGATCAAGCACTGCCGCCGACAATTGATTTAGCCAATCGCAAACTCAGTGCGCTTCAGCATCATCGATGACGAGTGGTCGTGGGTGCGGCAGAACCTAGAGTGCAAGCTCGACGATGATGGCCTGCGCTGAGACAGCCACTCGTCATCCGGTCGGCACCAACCGCGCGACCCTTCACACCAACATCAGGTAACGACTCATCCCTGGAGACGACCATGATGAACATCAGAATGACTTCGCTGCTCTTGGCGGGATTGTTGTCGACAACGCCCCTGGCTACGTTTGCGGCGTCCGGCGATGGCGCTGGCGCTGGCGCTGGCGCGACCGGTACGGCACCCAGTGCAACCCGCAACTCAAACATGCTGCCAGGCAACAACAGACCCAGTGAACCCTCCGGTGACTACAGCCGCAGTCATGGCCCCAGCTCGTCAAGCGGCAGCACCGGCGTCAATGGTCCGGGCAGTGGCGCGGGCGGCGGCACCGGTGCGCCCGGTGGCGGAACCGGCGGTGCTGGCGGCGGGACGGGCAGTTGGACAGGCAAAAGCCGCCAATGACGTGCAGTCATTGGCGGCTTTTTGTTGCCTGAGGCTTACATCGGCTTGACCGCCGGCGGGTTCCATTTGCCATTCAGCACCTCGGCTTTCGGGCCGTACAAACGCATGGTCAGGTTGAACGGCCCTTTGGGTGCCGGCAGCCAGTTGGCCTCCAGGTCCTTGCCGGGGCTTTCGTTCTGGAAGTAGAGGTCCAGCGAGCCATCGGCGTTGGCCTTGAACGGCATCCAGCTACTGACCGCAAAACGATTGAGTGAGTTGGCGACCTGGAACCCCTCCGGGTCATACAGGGTGATCGACCAGAAGGCGTTCACCGGCGGCGCCTCGCCCTTGTTGAAATGCAGCACGTACTTGCTTGCCCCCTCAAGCGGCTTGCCGTTGCTGTCGCCGATGTTCAGCGGATAAATCGCATCCTCGGGCAGGTTGGCACCGAGCCCCATCTGCGTGACGATGGCGCGCTTGAGGTAGTAGTTGCCGTAGACGCCCATGGTGTCGGTGTTCATCGACCAGCCATTGACCTCCCGCGCCAGGGTCGGCACTTTCCAGGTCATCAAGGCCTGCGCATCCTGGGGCACCGTTTGCAACGCTGCCTGGATTTTTGGGTCCAGTGCGTCCATGTTGAACGGCTTGCCGGCTTCGATGCCGATCCGTTTGAGCTGCGCCAGCATGGGCTGGTCGGTGCTGTGCGGCGGGTTCACCTTCAGCAGTTCGGCAGCGTAAGTGAAATAATGGGCAGCCGACATGGAATCGACCTGAATCTTCGGTGGCGTTTTCATGTCCACCGCCGGGTCGATTTTCACGGCGACGGCCTCAGGCTCTTTGCCCAACCGGGACAACGGCGTCACCGTGTATCCGGCCTGGATCTTGTGCACCGCCGCGTAATCCGCCGCGCCATCAGTCTTGGTCCGGCCGATAATCCAGACAAAGGGGGTGGGCGCCGGCAGGTGACTCATCCCGGCGGGCACCGTGCCGGTCCACCCCGGTGGCGTCACCAGAAATTGCCCGGCCTCGGTGCCCGTGGTGCGCCAGCCCGGCGAAGCGAACACGTCAGTCCACATATCCAGCATCGGCAACAGGTAGAAACGCCCGTCGGTATCGGGCGCGGCGATCACCAGCGGTTCCTTGGTCAAGTCCAGCCAGGCAATCGAATACAAGGTGTCGAAATTGGAACGCACCACCCCTTTGAAGTCGGCAGGTGGGTACTGCGGCACACTCACAAACATGTTCATCGGGCCTTTGCCGAATTCCTTGCCCGGCTCGATGTTGGTGAACTGCTTGCGAGTGAGGTCCATGCTCAGCAGCGGGTAAAAATAGATGTAGGCATCCACGCCGATCGCGTGAGCTTCTTCGGCAGTGATTTTCGATTGCGCGTGGCTGGCCAGCGGGAAGATGGCAGCGGCTGCGACGGTCAGAGCAACGGCTGTCAATGTTGGAGGTAGCAACATGTTGGCGATCGTCCGTGCGAGGGGGAGCCTGCCGGGTTCGGCAGCGCTAACGGAACTCTAGACGATCAATTCCGCCAGGCCCGGGAGACAGACCACCGGCAGCAAAAGCACTTCAACGGTCGGAACGCATCAACGCCTCGACACCGCCGGCCAACGACAACGTTGCCACGCGGTTTCGCCCCGAATGCTTGGCCTGATACAACGCTGCATCCGCCCGCTCGACAAACACGTCCATGCTGTCACGCCCCGACGGCACAAACGAATAGCAACCCAGACTGACCGTCACGTATCCGTTGGGCGAGCCGGTGTGATTGATGTGTTTGTCGATGACGCTGCGGCGGATCTGCTCGGCAATCGTCATGGCACCGTGGATGTCGGTGTCCGGCAGCAGCACCGCAAACTCTTCACCGCCGTAACGCACCGCCAGATCGGCCTTGCGGTGGCAGCAACTCTTCAGCGCGCGTGCCACTTCGGCCAGGCAGTGATCCCCCACCACGTGGCCGTAGGTGTCGTTGTAGCGCTTGAAGTAATCGATATCGAGCATGATCAGGCTCAAAGGGCTGGCCTGCCGGGCGCCGCGCCCGAACTCGATGCCCAGCGCCCGCTCGAACAGTCGGCGGTTGGCCAGCCCGGTCAGGCTGTCGTGGGTGGCGATCAGCTCCAGTGCTTGCTGGGCCCTGCGCAAATCCGACTCGACCCGCTCGCCAACACGCACCTGATGCAGGAACACCCACCCGAACAACCCCACGACCAGCAACACCAGGGCAACGATGAGGCTGGAGCGAAACGCCGTGTCGTACCAGCCCGCGAGAATGGTCTCCGTGGACGACGCAGCGGCGACCACCAACGGATACGCCTCCAGCTGGCGGTAACCGTACATGCGTGTCACACCGTCGATGATGGACGTGAACATCGCATTGCCGGAGGTGGCCAGTGGCAGGAACTTCTGGAAAATTTCGCCCTGGGCCAGCGACACGCCGATCTGCGCCTCTACAAAAGGTCGACGCGCCAACAACGTGCCATCGGTCAAGCCGAGAAACATCGAGCCATTGTCGTCGAGGCTGAAGCTTTTGAAGAACTGGTCGAAGTACGACATCTTGATACCGGCCAGCAACACACCCTGGAAATGCCCGTTCCTGTCGTTGACCCGTTTGGAAATCGGAATGATCCACTCACCGTTTTCCCGACTGCGGATGGCCGGGCCGATATGCGCCACCGACGATACGTTCTGTTGGTGGTACTTGAAGTACTCGCGATCCGCGACCCCGGCCCCCCGGGGCAGGTTCTCAAACGAGGTCACCACCCACTGGCCCTTCTGGTCGAACAGCAGGATGCCGTGCAACTGATCCAGCGCCAGCACCCGCCGGGCGAAGGTCTGCTGCAAGCGTGGCCGCTGGTCCGGGCCGAAACCGTCGACCTGAATCCAGTCCACCAGGCTGGTCAGCACCAGGTCGGCCTTCATGAAGGTGTCTTCGGCTTGCTGCGCCATGGCCCGCGTCAGGTTCGAAGACGCCACTTGCGCCAGGCTCAGGTCGTGGCGACGGGACTGCTCCAGTTGCAGGTAGAGCAAACCGCACAGGCACAGACACACCGTGGCAATGAACAATACCCCGGCCTTGCGCAGCGGTATGCGTTTCAATGCGACGCCAGGGGCGTGGTCCGGGTCGTTAAAGCGAGTGGGCAAAAGGTCATCCTGTCGGGGGGCAAGGCATGGGTAACAACCCAAAGCCCTCAGTCTTCGTGGGGCGTAGTTTACGGGGTTATCCATGCTAAATGGGTGGCCACTTGCCCAGCGGTATCACACCTGCCCTGCCTGAGCTGCAAACATGATCCAGGGCAAGCGCTGCCTGCGCGTCAACGAGCTACGATTAGACTGACCTCAATACAGGGAATCGACATGAGCAAGGCAGACGAACTCGCCGCAAAATTGAAACAGACACGGCTGACCAGCGCGGATCAGGCGATCGATGGCTGGCCGGGCCAGGTCTACGAACTGTATCAACGGATAGAGGCCTGGCTGCTGCCCTTGACCGAAGCGGGTCTGGTCCTGCGGCGCAACCCCACCCATGTGTTCGAGAGTCACCCCAATGGCGACGCTTACAACTACGCCATCGACCAGTTGGTGGTCACCGGCAACGAGCACAGCATTACCTTTGACCCGGTTGCACGCTTCACCGCCGATGGCGAGGGGCGGGTCGAGATCCACACAACAGGCAACGAACTCGCCCTGTTGCGCACCGTGGACGAACACGGTGAAACACACTGGTGGCTACAAACGATCGAGCAGGCCACCGCGCAGCCGGATGCGGTGGCGCTGACTGAAACCGATCTGCTTGTGGTGGTGCAACAAGGATTGGCGCTGTAAAAAGGGCACCCACCGCAAATCCTGTGGGAGCGGGCTTGCTCGCGAAGGCGTCGTGTCAATCGCCTCAGGGTGCGCTGACACACCGCTTTCGCGAGCAAGCCCGCTCCCACAATGCCCGGTGTTATTCGTTACTGTTGGTTCTGCCCCGTCACCACCAGCGGTATCTCTGTGCGACGCAAGTCCAGAGCCGGCAACTTCGTAGGCTGACTCAAGCCCTGCAGCACCCTGGCATCGTAATCATAAATGTCGGGCTTGAACGTCACCCGCCCGTCTTTGCTCAGGTCCACGGTCCAGTAAGCCAACAGCACCGGCACTTTCACCGGCAGCAGGACGTTCTCGGTCCGGCCATTGGCCAACTGCTTCTGAATGCCGGCGCTGTTCCAGCGCACCGGGTCGTTGAACAACAGCTCGACCAGTTGCAAGGGGTTTTCCACGCGGATGCAGCCTGAACTGGTGGCCCGGACCGTTTTGGCAAACAGCTCGCGGTGCGGCGTGTCATGCAGGTAAATCGCATAGTCGTTGGGGAAGCGGATCACCACCTGCCCCAGCGAACTGTCGGGCCCGGCATCCTGACGCAGGTGGATGCCTCGCGGGTTGCTCCAGTCAACGCTCGACGGATCGAGCACATTGCCTTCGCGATCAAGCACGCGAATCCGGTTGGCCGCCAGATAGCCCGGATCGTTCTGGACTTTTGGAATCACGTCCTGCTTGAGGATGGTCGGTGGCACGGTCCAGGTCGGGTTGAACGTGATGTAGGTGATTTCGGCCTGGAACACCGGCGTACTGCGCACCGGTTTACCGACTTGCACCCGCGAACGCCAGATCGGCAGACCGTCGCGGTACATCGCCACCTTGTATCCGGCGATATCGACGATCACGAACGTGCCCTGAAGCTTGTACAACAGCCACCGGGCGCGCTCCATGTTGACCCGCACCTGATCGATCCGCGCCTCGACCGGCACGTTCAGCGCCGCCAGCGTCGCCGCCCCCGCCACGCCATCGACCCCCAGGTATTGCTCGGCCTGATACTTCTTCACCGCGGCAATGACCTTGTCGTCGTAACCGGCTTTTTTCGACAGGTGCGCATCCAGGTACCCGCCCGCCACCAGACGCGCGCGCAATTGTGCAACCGCCGCCCCGTCCATGCCGGGCTTGAGCGATTGCCCTTCGGTGACTTTCGGCCAGCCGCCCGCAGCGTGAACCTGGCGCAACCGGGCCAGGCCTTCACGCAAGTTGCGGTAAATCTCTTCCTGAGGCGGTGCATCGACGAATGCACGCGCCACGTCGTGGGCATCGAGGGCGACAAACAGTTTGTTCAAGTCCTCGCGGGCATTGCCGCCGGCAGGATCGAAATTCCAGTGAATGTCCAGCCGCGACGGATCGACTTTACCCCGCCGCAGTTGCAGCAGCGCGGTAATGAACGTGCGGGTCGCCGCCATGTCGAACATCGCCCGTTGCGCCGTGGAAGGCATGGCCGCTACCAGCGATTCATGGGCCTGAGCCAGTTCGGCGATGCGGAAATCCGCCGGATTCAGGCCGTCGATCCGGGTGCTTTCAAGGCTCTTGAGTAACTGGGCCACGTCACGCTCATCCGTCCACGCGGCGCGATAGTTGCGATGCATATAGAAATCCAGCACCACCCGGCTGACATCCACACGCTGATGGCGCCTGGAGGTGAGCAACGGTGGAAAGGCCGAGTGCAGCGGTTCCAGCGTCGCCTGAATCGCCTGCCCGACCGCGTCGTCGGGCGCCGCGGCATCGATTGCGCTGCTCGCCGCAGATACCGGCTCAATCGGCGAAGTTTGCCCAAACGCCGCACCGCTGATCAGAAAGCCCATAAAAAACATGCGGCTTATGACGAATGACCTTGTTAATTGCACCATGGATAATCCTTAATCCCCCGTTTTAAACGGCTAGTTTTCCACTCGCTGCTAGACTCGAAATTATCATGATGAGACCCGACTATGGCGCTAAACCGCTTTGGCCTTTTATTTGCCATTTTACTGACGTGCCTTTCAGTAACGTCAGCCTACGCCGATTCGCTTGAAAACGCGCTGGTCAAAGCAGCACCCGGTGCCGACGCCAAAGTGATTGCCTTGGCCGTTCGCGCCACCCAATGTAGCCGCGCCCAGGGTGTCGCCCCCGCCCAAAGACTGGCGGTGATCGATTACTCCCTGCCCTCGACCGAACAACGCCTGTGGGTCTTCGATCTTAAACGGCGCAAGTTGCTGTTTCACGAACTGGTCGCCCATGGCCGCAACAGCGGTGAAAACATGGCCACGCTGTTCTCCAACCGCAACGAAAGCCACGCCACCAGCCTCGGCCTGTTCCGCACCCAGGAAAGCTACCTCGGCCAGAACGGTTACTCGTTGCGCATGGAAGGCCTGGAGCCCGGCTTCAACGATAACGCCTATGACCGGGCCATCGTCATTCACGGCGCGCCCTATGTCAGCCCGGTGCTGGCCCGCGCCAATGGCCGCATCGGCCGCAGCCTGGGTTGCCCGGCCGTCAGACCGGCGATTGCCCATCGGCTGATCGATTCGATGAAGGACGGGCAGTTGTTGTTTTCCTACTACCCGGACCAACGCTGGTTGAAGTCGTCTTCCTACATCAACTGCGGGGGCGACACGGTGGCCTCAAGGGAAAAGTCCACTTCACGCCAGTAAGCGACGCCCAACCTGTCAAAACTGTAATCCCCGCCTCAGCCTGCTGAAAGGCACCGCCCGCTAGCCTCGTCGACAAGTTCAACAGGCTGACGGGCGGAACACACGGCATGCACTCCCACACTTCAAGACGCACCTTCGTCAAAGGCCTGGCTATCGGCGGGCTCTGCGGCGGCCTCGGGTTATGGCGCACGCCGGTCTGGGCGATCAGCAGTCCCGGCGAACCGCAGGTGTTGGCCGGTCACGATTTCGACCTGTACATCGGCGAATCCCCGGTCAACTTCACCGGCAGCCCACGCACCGCAATGACCATCAACGGCGGCATTCCCGGCCCGCTGCTGCGCTGGCGTGAAGGCGATACGGTGACGCTGCGGGTACGCAACAGACTCAAGGACAGCACCTCCATTCACTGGCACGGCATCTTGCTGCCGGCCAACATGGACGGCGTGCCGGGGCTGAGCTTCAAGGGCATCGAGCCCGGCGGCATGTACGTCTACCAGTTCACCGTGCGGCAGAACGGCACCTACTGGTATCACAGCCATTCGGGGTTTCAGGAACAATCCGGCGTCTACGGCCCGCTGGTGATCGACGCCAAGGACCCGGAGCCGTTCCAGTACGACCGCGACTACGTGGTGATGCTCAGCGACTGGACCGACGAAGACCCGGTCGGCCTGATGAAGACGCTGAAAAAACAGTCCGATTACTACAACTTCAACAAACGCACCGTGGGCGACTTCATCCACGACGTCAGCGAAAAAGGCTGGGGGCCGACCGTCGCCGATCGCAAAATGTGGGCCGAGATGAAGATGAACCCCACCGACCTGGCGGACGTCGGCGGCGCCACTTACACCTACCTGTTGAACGGCCAGGCGCCGGATTCGAACTGGACCGGGGTGTTCCGCCCGGGGGAAAAGCTGCGGCTGCGTTTCATCAACGGCTCGGCCATGAGCTACTTCGACGTGCGCATCCCCGGCCTGAAAATGACCGTGGTCGCCGCCGATGGCCTGCACGTCAAACCGGTGAGCGTCGACGAATTTCGCATTGCCGTGGCGGAAACCTTCGACGTCATCGTCGAACCGACCGAAGCGGCCTACACCCTGTTCGCCCAGGCGATGGATCGCACCGGCTACGCCCGCGGCACCCTCACAATGAAGGCCGGACTGGTTGCGCCGCTGCCGCCACTGGACCCGCGCCCGCTGGTGACCATGGATGACATGGGCATGGGCGGCATGGACCACGGCAGCATGGCGGGCATGGATCACAGCAACATGGCCATGGGCGACATGCCCGGCATGCAGTCCCACCCGGCCTCGGAAACCGACAACCCGCTGGTGGACATGCAAGCCATGTCCACATCACCGAAACTCGACGATCCCGGCATGGGCCTGCGCAACAACGGGCGCCGCGTGCTCACCTACTCCGACCTGCGCAGCACCTTCGAAGACCCGGACGGCCGCGAGCCCGGCCGCACCATTGAGCTGCACCTGACCGGCCACATGGAAAAATTCGCCTGGTCGTTCAACGGCGTGAAGTTCTCTGATGCAGAGCCGCTGCGCCTCAAGTACGGCGAACGCCTGCGGATCGTGCTGGTCAACGACACGATGATGATGCACCCCATCCACCTGCATGGAATGTGGAGCGACCTCGAAGACGAGAACGGCCAGTTCATGGTGCGCAAACACACCATCGACATGCCACCCGGCTCCCGGCGCAGCTATCGGGTCACAGCCGACGCGCTCGGCCGTTGGGCCTATCACTGCCATCTCCTGTACCACATGGAAATGGGCATGTTCCGTGAAGTTCGCGTGGAAGAATGAGGCGCACCCCATGATTCGATTCACCCCGTTTTTTTTGGCACTCGCGACCTCGACGGCGATGGCCGCCAGCGATGACATGCAAGGCATGGATCACAGCCAGATGGACCACGGCCAGATGCAAGGCATGGACGAAGGTCAGATGCAAGGCATGGAAGACGGCCAGATGCAGCCCGCCGCGCCCAGCGAAAGCCGCACGCCGATCCCGGTGCTGACCGATGCCGATCGCGCTGCGGTGTATGCCGATCCCGCCGGTCACCATGTACACGACAGCAGGCTCAATTCATTTTTCCTCGCCGACAAACTCGAGTGGCAGGACGCCGATGACGGCAGCACCCTGGCCTGGGATTTGTCCGGCTGGGTCGGCGGTGACATTGATCGCCTGTGGCTGCGCTCTGAAGGCGAACGCAGCAACGGCGTGACCGAGGACGCGGAAATCCAGGCCCTGTGGGGCCACGCCATTTCCCCCTGGTGGGACGTCGTCAGCGGCGTGCGCCAGGACTTCAAACCCGGCGCCCCGCAAACCTGGGCCGCGTTCGGCGTGCAAGGCATGGCGCTGTACAACTTCGAGGCCGAAGCCACGGCCTTCATCGGCGAAGGCGGCCAGAGCGCCGTGCGGCTGGAAGGCGACTACGACATCCTGCTGACCAATCGGCTGATCCTGCAGCCGACCGTCGAACTCAACGCCTACGGCAAAAACGATCCGCAACGGGGCATCGGCGCGGGGCTGTCCAACACCGAAGCCGGTTTGCGCCTGCGCTACGAAATCCGCCGGGAATTCGCGCCCTACCTCGGCGTGACCTGGAACCGCACCTACGGCAACACCGCCGACTACGCCAACGACGAAGGCGAGGACCGCAGCGAAACCCGCCTCGTGCTCGGTATTCGGATGTGGTTCTGAACAGACTCACCTCAAACCAACAACAACCGCTTCAAGCGGTAAAGGACCTTGCATGCGCATCATCAAACCCACCGCCGTCGCAATCGCGTTGCTCAGCGGCCTGCTTATCAGCACCCTCGCTCAAGCGCACCCCAAACTGCTCGCCTCCACCCCAGCGCAAGGCGCAGAAGGTACGCCGCCCGACAAGATCGAACTGCACTTTTCCGAAACCCTCGTCACCCAGTTTTCCGGCGCCAAACTGCTGATGACCGAAATGGCCGGCATGGCCCACGCCCCGATGCCGGTCAAGGCCAAAGTCAGCGGCGGCAGTGACCCGAAGAGCATGTTCATCACCCCGACAACACCCCTGACTGCCGGCACCTACAAGGTCGAATGGCGCGCGGTGTCATCGGACACCCACCCGATCACCGGCAACGTCACCTTCAAAGTGAAATGATCGATGAGCGACTCGGCCAACGTCGTGCTGCGGTTTGTGTTGTATATGGATTTGATGCTGTTGTTTGGCGTGGCGCTGTTCGGGCTTTACAGCTTCAAAGGACAGGAACGGCTATCCGGGACGGTGCTGCCCTTGCGCCGATTGTTGACGGCAACAGCCGGGCTCGGCGCGCTGCTGTCCGTCGCGGGCATGGTGCTGATGGTCCGCGCCATGAGCGGCGAATCAGACGTTACCGAGCTGCGCCCTCACCTCGAGATGATGCTGTTCGAGACAGACGTCGGGTTGGCCTGGGCTGTGCGGATGATTGCGTTAGCAGTCGCGGGTTTGGCGTTGATGCTCAACCCACGCGCACCCGGCATCAGCCTGGTGATCGCCGCCACGGCCGGCGGCATCGCCCTCGCCAGCCTGGCCTGGAGCGGGCATGGCGCCATGGACGAAGGCAGTCGCCGTTTCTGGCACTTTACGGCGGACATCCTGCACCTGTTGGCGGCGAGTGCCTGGCTCGGCGCGTTGCTGGCGTTTGCCTTGATGGCGCAAACACGGGCCCTGCAAACCGAAGCACACATACGTTTGCTGGCTCGCGCGGTCAAGCGATTCGAAGGTGTCGGTGCGCTGATCGTTGTGATCATCACCGTGACGGGCGTAGTGAACTACCTGTTCATCATCGGGCCGAAGCTCGATGAGGTCTTACTCAGCCATTACGGAATTTTGCTGGCGATCAAGGTGCTGTTGTTTGCCGGGATGCTGGTGTTGGCGGCGTTGAACCGCTTTCATCTTGGGCCCTTGCTGGAGCGGTCATTGCGAGAGGGCCAATATGGCGTGGCGGCTAACGCACTTCGGCGCAGTGTGGTGCTGGAAATGGCCGCGGCGGTTTTGATTGTGGGGTTGGTGGCGTGGTTGGGGACCTTGAGCCCGGAAGTGGAAATGAGCAATCTTTAGGCGGCGTTGATTTTTCACACCTGTGAAAGTTTCACTACACTCCCCACTTGAAAACCACTCCAGCACAAAAGCCCGATAACAATGAAGAAAATCAACAGAGCAATGATGCTCGGCGGCTTGCTCGCACTCGCCCTTGGCGCCCAGGCAGAACCTTCGCACCTGGACAGCGTCATGCAACAGGGACAACTGCGGGTTTGCACCACCGGCGACTACAAGCCCTACACCCTCAAAGCCGAGGACGGCGAGCATTCCGGCATCGACATCGCCATGGCCCGCGCCCTGGCCGACAGCCTTGGCGTCAAGGTCGAGTGGGTGCCCACCACCTGGAAAACCCTGATGCCCGACATGCTCGCCGGTAAGTGCGACATCGCCATGGGCGGCATCTCGGTCACCCTGGAACGCCAGAAAAAAGCCTTCTTCAGCAACATCCTGGACGTCGACGGCAAAATCCCGCTGGTGCGCTGCGAAGACCAGGCGCTGTACCAGACCGTCGAACAGATCAACCAGCCCTCGGTTCGCCTGGTCGAACCGGCCGGCGGCACCAACGAAGCGTTCGTCCACGCCTACCTGCCCAAGGCGCAATTGCAACTGCACGACAACGTAAGCATCTTTCAGGATCTGCTGGATAAAAAAGCCGACGTAATGATCACCGACGCATCGGAGGCGCTGTATCAGCAGAAGCTCAAACCAGGCCTGTGCGCAGTCAACCCCACGCACTACCTGCAATACGGCGAAAAAGCCTACCTGCTGCCCCGCGACGACATCACCTGGAAGCTATACGTCGATCAATGGCTGCACCTGGCCAAGGCGACGGGTAGTTACCAGAAGATCCTGCGCCAGTGGCTGGCGGTGCCTGACGCCAGGTAACGGACCGCTTTTTTTCGCACAAAAAAGGGCGCCCCCAAAAGGAGCGCCCTTCTTCATTGCGGACCGCATATCAATCGTCGTGCAGCAAACCTGAACCGTATTCGCCGAAGCTATTGCCGAGTGCGCTGCCATGGAAGTTCATCTTACCGGGGTTGCTATTGGTCGGCCCCGGGCCAAAGCCGGCCGGCTGCACCGAGTCAGTCGAATAATCGCTATGGGAGCTCACACCCGAACAGGCGCTCAACAACAAAGCACCGGCCATCAGCGAGACTTTGACGAGGTTTGCGATCATTTTTTGATTCCTGTGGGTTGAGGCGCGGGGGACATGACCTTTAGCGGTCATCCTATGCCTCGTCTGTGCCGGGCATCATGAAACTTTTTTTTTGGGGGGGGGGTGACAGCGTTGGTTCAGGAACCGTGCGTACCTGGCGAGTGATGACGTCGATCTTTCGTCCCGAGCAGTTCGACGGAGCCAACTGGGAAGATGCTGCCAAGGCCCTCTACGATAGCCGCAAGTAGGTGCCTTCGGTCTGCCCCTTAGTAGGTGAAAACGGAGCTAACGGGAGGCAGGCACGATTGAGTCGTTCTACATGGTTGTCGCTCGCTACATCTTGCTGTTCCTGGGGTCGTCCGCCGGGTTGAGGTAGGTGATCCCCCAAGGCCCCGTGCCGTGGAGTTGGAGCACAGTTTCCTGTTCTCGACTGGCGCCGTACATCGACATGCCGACGGGAATGATCAGGGTGTCCCCCGGGTAATAGGCTTTGGCCCGTGCCGAATCGAATTTGTCTCCGGTGGCGAAGTAGAAGGTGCCCGAGATAACGGTTACGCGCTCGGTCACGGGATGGGTATGCACGCCGATTTTCGTATTTGCCGGCAGCTTCAAGCGCATGGTGAAGGGCTCGGCGGCTTTCAGGTCACCTTCAATCACTGCAATCATCACACCGGGCCCCACCGACGACGCAGCTGTCCACTTGAGTTCGGATGGGGTGGCGGTAATCAAACCCGCTCCCTCGGCTTGGGCGGCAGATGCCAGGAAGGCTGCGCTAAGCAAGGCCAGAAAAACAGCGACAGCTTTGTGGGAGCGCATCATAGTTTTCTCGTGTTTGGGGGCTGTGGGTGTATCGCAGCAGAGGCAAACATAGCTTCAATACACGGTATTAATGATGACGGTAGCCGAATGTTGAAGAGCGGATATAACCATTGTGAACAGCCCTATAACGCAATGGTCTGGACTGTGAGCTGTACGTAGGATGGGTTGAGCGCAGCGATACCTCTGATTCGACTCGTGCTCGCCAAGCCCCACCAGCCCATTCCTGATAAACTCCCCCACCTCCCAGCCTCACCGATTCCAGATCCCCCATGTCCGTAACCACCGCCATACCCGCCCTGCTCTCCCGCCGTTTCTCCGTCGCGCCGATGATGGATTGGACTGACCGCCACTGCCGTTTTTTCCTACGCCTATTGTCGAAAAACGCCCTGCTCTACACCGAAATGGTCACCACTGGCGCGCTTCTCAACGGCGACCACGAACGCTTCCTGCGTCACAACGAAGCCGAACACCCGCTCGCCTTACAACTCGGCGGCAGTGTCCCGCTGGACCTGGCCGCGTGCGCGCGGATGGCGCAGGAGCATGGTTACGACGAGGTGAACCTGAATGTCGGCTGCCCGAGTGATCGGGTGCAGAACAATATGATCGGTGCGTGCCTGATGGGGCATCCGCAGTTGGTGGCCGATTGTGTGAAGGCGATGCGTGATGCGGTGTCGATTCCGGTGACGGTCAAGCACCGTATCGGCATTAATGGGCGCGACAGCTACGAAGAACTGTGTGATTTCGTCGGTACGGTTCGCGAGGCCGGCTGCACCAGTTTTACCGTGCACGCGCGGATTGCGATTCTGGAGGGGTTGTCGCCGAAGGAGAACCGGGACATTCCGCCCCTGCGTTACGACGTGGCGGCGCGGTTGAAGGCGGACTTTCCTGAGCTGGAGATTATCCTCAATGGCGGGATCAAGACGCTGGAGGCCTGCCACGAACATTTGCAGACGTTCGACGGCGTGATGTTGGGCCGCGAGGCGTATCACAACCCTTATGTGATGGCCGAGGTGGATCAGCAGCTGTTCGGCAGCACCGCGCCAGTGATCAGCCGCGCCGAGGCGCTGGCGCAGTTGCGACCGTATATCGCTGCACACATCGACGCGGGCGGTTCGATGCACCACGTCACCCGGCATGTGCTCGGGCTGGGCACCGGGTTTCCGGGAGCACGCAAGTTTCGGCAGTTACTGTCGGTGGATATTCACAAGGCCAAAGAGCCTTTGGCCTTGCTGGATCAAGCGGCGGAGCTGCTTGAGGGGCGTTAACGGTTAGCCGCTTCCCTGCGACCAGGCTGCACGTCCTGCAGCCTGGTGCGAGCGTCAGGGCGCTGCAGCCCCGGCCCAGTCAACCCAACCGAATACCCACGTTGCCAGAATCAGCAAACCGAATCCGATCCGGTACCAGGCGAACACGGCGTAACTGTGGCCGGCGATGAACTTGAGCAAACCACGCACGGCGATCATGGCGAAAAAGAACGCCGTCACGAAACCCAGCGCAAACACTGGCAGGTCGCCAGCCTGGAACAGATCCCGATATTTATAGCCTGAATACACGGCGGCACCGACCATGGTCGGCATCGCCAGAAAGAACGAAAACTCCGTGGCAGCCTTACGCGACAGACCAAACAGCAACCCACCGATAATGGTCGATCCAGAGCGCGAAGTGCCCGGAATCATCGCCAGGCATTGCGCGAAACCGACCTTAAGGGCGTCGGTCCAGCGCATATCGTCAACATGGTCGACATACACCACATGTTCCCGTTGCTCGGCCCACAACATGATGATGCCACCCACCACTAATGCCACTGCTACAGTGATCGGGTTAAACAGATACTCATGGATCTTATTGGCGAACAACACTCCCAAGACCACTGCCGGAAGAAAACCGATTAATAGATTCAAGGTGAAACGTTGCGCATTACGTTGGGTCGGTAAGCCGGTAACGATCTCGAGAATCTTGCGACGGAACTCCCAGACAACCGCCAGTATCGCGCCCAATTGAATGATGATGTTAAAGGCCATGGCTCGCTCGCCGCCGAAGCTGAGCAAGTCCGCGACAACAATCTGGTGCCCTGTACTTGATATAGGCAAAAACTCCGTCAGACCTTCGACCATCCCTAAAATCAACACCGTTATGGTTGTCCAAAGATCCATCAATCCCCCCATCAACGACAAATACCAATGCGTCGGTTTCGCTCTAACTCAACGCCAACACGACAGTAAAGCGCATCAGGCCGATTAATAAAACTCGATGTTATGAAATGTCCATGAGCACCAGCACCAACACGAACGTTAGATAACAGTTAATATTGGAGAGTGCTGAGCCAGACAAGTGCAACAACTCGTACTTAAAACAACAAAGTCCTGCAGCCTCATGCCCCCCAAACAAAAAAAATCAGGCAGCTGCAACTTTAGCGAGATTCACGGTCATATGGGGGCGAAAATGCGGGACATTGAGACAATAGATGGCACAATGCTATGCCGCGCAAAGCCATGAGATTGCCATCAATGATTAGGCATCTCGAACCACCGACAGGCAAACGATCACGCCAGAATCACCGGCGATGTTAAAAAAACGAGACGACCGTCTGAAAAAACAGTGAAATGTTACCAATTGTCAGTCACAAGCGAGAATTGGTGCTTTAACATTCAAATGCCCGCACCCATCCGAGTCAAAGCATGATGCTTACAGGGAAAATAACGACTACAGGCCACAGCGACGTGAAGGAGGAGACAGGTGTTCTCACCATTGGGCGAACCCATACGCTAGCTGAGGGTTTCAGGGAATTAGTCGCAAGCCACGTAGGCAAGGATATTGCCGTTGATGCAACGTGCTATAGCAACTCATTCAAAAGAAACAAGAATACCCATTCATACCGTGCCATTTTTATCGTTATCGACAGCCCTCAAGCGTTTGTTGAAAGCCTTACTCTGGTAGAAAATATTCGCGCCGATAATTTGGCGTCAATAATTTTTGTAGCCATCACCGGTAAAGGCACCTACAACAAGATGAAATATTATCTGGCTGGGGCCGACTACTGTATTAATTGCGACACTGCTGCAGACGAAAATACTGACGTACTGAGCGAGTTTTTTGACAGCCCGGAATGGCAAAAAAAGCATAATCTGCTTTTGGACCCCACGCGCATGTGCCTTATTGGCGACTACAAAAAACTGGATGTATCGTTTGCGGAAATGAAAATTCTTGAGGCTTTTTCCCAAACCAAAAACCAAATATTGAGCCATGATGAAATCGCCAGGATCATGGGGCTGAATATAAATTTTTATGACCCAAGAGCCTTGGAAAAGTCGATCAGTCGCCTTCGCGGCAAAATAAAAGGCATGTATGGCAGTAACGCCATTCAAAGTATCCGTGGGCATGGATATCGTTTAATCAGGGGTCTGATCTCGACAACCTGATTCTTAATGTAGAAGGGAGTTTCTGTTTTATGAACGCAACAGGGAGCGTGCGACTCTACGATCACGCAGAGCATTACCTGTCTCGACAATTGATCCTCACTCGGGATGATTGCCCGTTTGGCAGCGAGATCAGAATACATTTTGACGACTGTGCTTCCGCGCCCTGCGCGCCAGAGGCGCATCAGATGAGTGGGATCTACAGTGAAGTACTGATGCAAACCCGGCTGATTGCATTTTCGCTGAAAGATCACAACACCACCAACGGAAATAAATACTTAAGCCGTAGATTTGTTTGCGTAGGACAGTCAGATCTCGTCAACTCTGCGCTCACGGAAGAGCTGATACAGACCGGCGCTGCTCTGCGCGAATTTGGCCAGACACTGGTTATCGTGCTCAATGAGCTCCCTCTCTCTGCAGTCAGCTTCGCAGAAAAAAAGAAAATCCTTCACAACGTATATCTGTTGAAAGATCACGGCATAGAAATCGCACTCGACGACTACAACATCGACGATGAAAGTATCGAAATCTTTACAACCCTGAATCTATTCGACTATATAAAGATTTCCACCTCCTCTCTAGACTTGAGCCTCAAGCTCAGTGGCAACCCAGAGTTATTCAATCGTCTCCACGAGCGTATGACCATGCTCACTCACAACACAAAAGTCGCCTTTATAGCGGACAGAGTCGAGCATGCTGCTAGCCATATACTGGCACGCGCACTGCCCTTTGATTACTTTCAAGGGAGTCATTACTCCCCTGCCGACAACCTTTAAACCAAGACCCAGACGCGCAACTCAGGAGAGAGCCATGGATAGCAGCATAAACCTCCCCAGAAAATACTTTGTCGTGGTTACTCACAACCCCGCACTACAACTGGAGCTTGAGGCATTACTGTCCAGCAAGCGATATAACACTTACGGCACGTCACAGGCAAAGATGTTTTTTGAGGGCGTTGCCCCACCCACTTCTGCCCCCAAGCTTATGGAATTTATTTCCCCGCATGTGGCCAAAATGGCGCCTCCGGTTATCAAGCATGATACGCAGCGCATACTTTCGACGTTCAAGTCCGAATGGCAAGCTGCGCAATCCGTGTCGAAATTTACTCATTTCACATCAACTGCAGACAACTCCAGGAATGACACCAGGGAATGTGTCCCCCAGCCGGCCAAACCGCACGTGCCGCCGACTGAAACCTGGCGACTGAGCGATGTCAGTGGCGCGTTGATCAAAGATGACGTGGAGATTGCCTTGACTGGCCTGGAGGCCACGCTGCTTAAAAAAATGCTGCACCATGATGATCGCGTGGTCAGCAAGGACGACCTTATCCGTAGCATCGGCAGAGAACCCGAACATTATCGGGGTCTCGAAATGTGCCTAAGCCGACTGCAGGAAAAGTTTAAAAACGCCAGTAAAGGCGAACGCCTTTTTCGTGCAGTAAGGAATCGTGGGTACTGCGTAATACAAAAAATCGTACGCGTAAAAAATCTGGCCTGAACAATTCAGATTTTCGCCCTGGTCGTGCAATACAACAATAAAAAAGCACGCCATTCCCCCGCACCTCCCTCACCGCCCCCCTCTATAAAGCCGTGTTAAAAACCCGAACCCAGACCATTTCTAACGCCATTCTCGCCCAGATATATCAACCAGTTACACCAACCTCTCGTTAAAAGTCGTCAGACAGTACTCGCGTCAATAAATTATTCTATTCACTGATGAGAGCGCCGCTCGTTGGCGTTTCGCTCGTCAATGCAACGCCATCTTATAAAAACAATAACTCTTGCTTCATCAACTTTGGCTGTTGTCTGTCGAAACGCGAATGGACGTATTTTGGGGATATCGCATGGTTAACAATCTTCGTATCAGTCGAAATACCAACCTCAAAGGATTGACCTTCTGGGGTCAGTGGGTACTGGGTCAGGGCTTTGCTGTCGCCCTGTTACTTCTATTGGTTTACTACCAGACTGGAACGGTAGAGTTCTATTATCGAGTGTGTGCAACGCTTACTGTACTAGCATCGGTTCCAGCCTATACCTGGTGCGGCGCCTATGCAAAGAAGGACAATTACCTGGAGGGCTTGCTGAGACTTCTGATGGGTTGGTCAATGACACTGGCAGCGCTAGCTATTGTCGCCTTCCTCTGTAAGGCCAACGAACTGTTTTCTCGTCAAATCATCCTGGTATGGGCTTTCTGCAGCTACATCGGGCAGGCGTTGTTGTACGTCCCACTGCATGGTTTTTCGAAGTACTACCAACGGGCGCTGCAAATTGAGCGTAGAACGCTGATTGTGGGTACTGGCGAGCTGGCACTGGGCTTGGCTAACAAGCTTCGTGCCCTCGAGCACTTCCCGTTGGTCGGCCTGGTAAGCTCCGACACCACTCCCTTGCCGGAGACGGGTATGCCACCTGTCGTAGGCCCGCAAGAGGAACTGCTCGAACTGATCAAGACCCATGACATCCGACGCCTGTACATCACACTGCCCCTGAGCGAAGCGGCACAAATCGAAGAAATGTATGTCGACTTGCTGGATGCCAACGTCGATGTGGTCTGGGTCCCGGACTTGAACAGCCTGACGCTGCTCAATCACTCGGTCAGTGATGTGGATGGCATGCCGGCAATCCATTTGATTGAATGCCCGCTGACCAGCCAACCCACTGCCGCCCTGAGTAAAAGCCTGTTCGATAAAAGCGTGGCGCTGATGGCCATTGTCGCCCTAAGCCCGTTACTGCTGATCATTGGCCTGGCCGTCAAATTCACCTCCCATGGCCCAGTGTTTTTCAAACAGGACCGCCATGGCTGGAACGGGAAGGTCATCAAGGTCTGGAAGTTTCGCTCGATGCGCGTGCATGACGATCACGAGGTCAAGCAAGCCAGTCGTAACGACTCGCGGATCACCCCGATCGGGCGCTTTATCCGCCGCACCTCCATCGATGAGCTACCGCAATTGTTCAACGTCTTGCAGGGCCATATGGCGCTGGTCGGGCCACGTCCTCATGCCGTTGCGCACAATAACTACTACTCCGGCAAGATTCTCGCCTACATGGCGCGCCACCGAATCAAACCGGGGATCACCGGGCTGGCTCAAATCAACGGTTGCCGCGGCGAGACCGACACCATCGACAAGATGCAGAAGCGCGTCGAGATCGACCTCAAGTACATCAATAACTGGTCGTTGTGGCTGGACGTGAAAATCCTGGTGAAGACGCCGTTCACCTTGCTGTCAAAAGACATTTATTGATGGTGTGCCTGCAGGCTAACCAGGGGACGCAAGCCATTTGCGCAGTGCGTTAGCCTCGTCACCCGTGGCTGGACCTTCACCAGCCACGCCTGCAACTGCACCAACACCGGCAGACTGTTCTGCTGCCAACTTTCGTGGCGATGCTCATCGCCGACTTCTTTTAAATCCCCGCTATATCTATATACCGTACAGCTTGTTGACCAGATTCAGGGCGATATCGGCACGCCCGGGCTTACTTTCAGACTGAACCCTTTGCACCTCAACAAGCTTGCGTCAGGCAGGCACAACGGCAGCAGTCGGTCGTTAAAAAAGTGGATACCGGGCAATCGCGTCACGACAAAAACCGTATTCGCGAGTTGGAACGCCAGCTACGCCGCAAAGATGCGGCCTTGGCTGAGACCGCTGCTTTCCAGGTGCTGCGAAAAAAGCACAATGCCTACTGGGAGGGGAAGCGAAGATGAGGGCAACTGACCTTGTTGCCAGAACGGTATCTGCTCGTTGATTGGCTGGCCGAGCGCATTGTGACGGGCACCCACAAACATCCTGACGGATGCACGGACGACAACCGCCAGGTCCATACCCTGAAAGGCGCCTGGCGAATCAGAGCGGCATGGCATCGACCTTGAAAGACGCTGCAAGGAAGATTGCGATGATGACAAGTGAGCAATGCGCCGTATCAATGCTTACTGATATCAGCCAAGGGGACGCTAATTCTTTGCTCACGCTGCAGTAGTGTCATCAGGAGCAACACTCGCTGCTCTCCCACCATCGCCAGGAAGATCGCCTCCACATCGACAAAAGGCCCCTCATTGATACGCACCCTCTCTCCACAGGCAAACCGAGCCTCCACAGGGGCTCCGCTATCGCGCTCATAAAGCTGGGCGATCAAGTCATCACCCACGGGCAGCGGCTTGCCCCCAAAACTGACAATTCGCAATACACCGCGGGTAGAACGCAAAGGCGCCCAGCTCTCACCCGAGCCGAGCTGGATAAACAGATAACCCGGGAACAGCGATTCACGAACAGCCCTCCTGCGCCCCTGTAAAACACGCTCGCGCAGGTGCGCAGGGCGAAAACAGGTATATCCCTGGTTAACCAGATTGATCTCTGCACGCTCGTCCTGGCTCGCCTTGCATTGAACCAAATACCATGCACTGGCGGTGAGACTCTCAGGCAAGGCCGTTTGAACAGCCGAAGCACTATGGATGGACACAATCAGCCCCTTCTGCGCCTATATGGTCAAGTAGCTCCGTGGTTTTCTCCCCGACCTTGCGTCGGAATTCTCCCAAGGATGGAAACGCACCTGGAAAACGGAGTTGGCCGATCATGGAAACTTCGCCCTTTAAAAACACGCGAAACTTATTGGCAATAAACGAATGCCAGGGAACGCATTACCCAATGCAACCGCCTTACACTTATCATCAAACTACACCCGCGATATTTAACACAGCCCAATACAGGACAACACAAAAAAACCGAAAACGTTATAAATCGTCCGATAACAGACAGAAATGTTATTTAATATCTGGATTTGTATGTGGATATTTTTTTTGCTGTATGGCATTCAATAATCACATGGCATTTAATGGTTGATGTTGTCGTGGGTTGCCAGTTATGATTTTTACCATAGCAACTGTTAAGCACGCTCCCAGTCCGGATTCCAGCAGACCAGAGTCTTCGCAGTGAAAAGCTTCATCCAGTACGGTAACTCCTCACGGAAAGAGGCACACACCCAATAGCTGCAAACCGTCAAAAAAGTGCCATTGAAGAAAAGTAGAATTTCAGTCTTTCCAATTGCACCATCACCGTAAGTGTGGAATTTCCAGGGAGGTTGCCTTGTTTAACAAGATTCTAATCGTTTGCATTGGCAACATTTGCCGAAGTCCTACTGCAGAACATTTGTTGCGAGAAGCACTGGTCCGGTCCGACATCGAAGTCAGCTCCGCCGGTCTTGGCGCGCTACAAGACCACCCTATCGAGCCCACCGCCCGGATCGTCCTGGAAGAACATGGCCATCTGCCAAAAGAGCACAAAGCCAATCAACTGACCCCTGCCGCCATCAGCGAATCGGATCTGATCCTGGTGATGGAGCAGTCGCACATAGACCGTGTTCTCAAGATCGCACCTGAAGCGCGTGGAAAGGTCTTCTTGCTGGGCAAGTGGCAGGAAAACCGTGAAATCAGCGACCCCTACCGTCAAGGCAAACCCGCTTTTGTGCATGCATACGCGTTGATTGAAGAAGCAGTAGCCGCCTGGGCAACGCGTCTCGCACGCTAAACCATTCCTCGAACACCTGTTAAAAAAGAACCCACTTATGCAGCAAACTCCAGCATTAACCTCACATGACGATGATGAAATCGACTTGATGGGCCTACTTGGGACACTGGTCGATCATAAATGGTTGATTGCCGGGATCACTGCTGCCTCCATGGTCGTTGGAACGGCCTATGCGGTGTTGGCCACTCCTGTTTACCAGGCAACTGCCTTGATACAGGTGGAGGCCAAAAAAAATGACATGCTCGGCTTCTCCGATATCAACAGCATGCTGGGTAAAGAGTCGCCTTCAGCCACAGAAATTGAATTAATCAAGTCGCGCGCCATCATCGGCAAGGTTGTCGACAATCTATCGCTCGATATCACTGTCGAGCCGAACCGTTTTCCGGTGATCGGCGACTTTATTGCTCGTCGGTTCAAGCCAGACGCTGTTAATACGGTCGCGACGCCATGGTTTGGCATGAACAGTTTTGCCTGGGGTGGCGAAACCCTGAAAATATTTCAGCTCAAACTCCCACAAGAGCTCCTGAGTAAGACGCTCACGTTGGTCACCGGTGAAAACGATCATTTTACGTTGCTGGATGAAGACGACAATGTTCTGGTCCAAAGCCAAGTGGGACAAGCCTATGACCAAGACGGCATTCAACTGCAGGTCGAAGTGTTGCGGGCGAATCCGGGTACAACGTTCAGCATTGTGCGTGACCCACGCCTGACCAGTATTTTGAAGTACCAAAAGGTACTTGATGTATCGGAGCGCGGTAAAGAATCCGGCATGATCGGACTGGCTCTTGAAAGCGAGAAACCGGCCGAAGCCATTCAAATCCTCAATGAAATCGCCAAGCTCTATGTACGGCAAAATGTCGAGCGGACGTCGGCCGAAGCCGCTCAAAGCCTGGAGTTTCTAAAAGATCAGCTACCTCAGGTCCGTAAAGATCTGGAAAAAGCCGAAAACGCCCTGAACAAGTATCAAATTCGTAGTAAATCCATCGATATCAGCCTGGAAGCCAAAGCCATTCTCGATCAGATCGTGGCGCTTGATACCAGCATCTCCGCACTGAAAATGCAGCAAGCGGAAATGGATCGCAAGTTTACCCGTCAGCACCCCGCCTATCGGGCCTTGCTCAGCCAATTAGGCGAGCTGACAGCCAAGCAGGATGGCTTGGCCAAAAAAGTCGAGGGCCTGCCGTCAACGCAGCAAGAACTGCTTAGCCTCACCCGCGATGTAAAAGTCAGCACCGAAATTTATACCCAGCTCCTGAATAAATCCCAGGAACTGGATGTGATGCGTGCCGGCACCGTGGGCAATGTGCGCTTGATCGATACCGCCGACGTGGATCTGCGCAAGCCCGTTAAGCCCAAGAAGGCCCTCATCGTACTCATTGCCACCCTGTTCGGGGCTCTCCTGGCGATTGCAGTGGTGCTTTTTCGCAAAGCCCTTAACCGCGGCGTGGAAAGTCCGGATCAAATTGAACAGTTGGGGTTGCCGGTGTATGCAACCATTCCTTTCAGCACGCTGCAGAAAGGTGAAGAAAACAAAATCCCCCGTAGTAGCCGGGGCCGCGCCAACAAAGTCGCTCCCATACTGGCCAGTAGTCACCCCACCGACCTGGCCATAGAAGGATTGCGCAGCCTGCGCACCAGCCTGCACTTCGCCATGCTCGAAGCCAGCAATAATCGCCTGATGATCTCCGGCCCGAGCCCCAAGGTAGGTAAAACGTTCATTTCCGCCAACCTCGCCGCAGTCGTCGCTCAGACCGGCCAGCGTGTATTGCTCATCGACGTGGATATGCGCAAAGGGTATCTGCATAAAGTATTCGGAGTCCCCGCTGAGAACGGGCTTTCTGATTTACTGGTTAAGCGCTGCGACCTTGCAACCGCGATTAATAAAACTGAAATCCAGAACCTTGACGTTATCGGCCGCGGCCAAATACCGCCCAATCCTTCAGAACTGCTAATGCACTCGAACTTCAGTGCCTTTCTGGAGCAAGTCAGCGCTCAATACGACCTGGTGATTCTGGATACCCCGCCGTTGCTGGCGGTGACGGATGCGGCCATTGTCGGCCGCCAGTCGGGCACCAGCTTGATTGTGACGCGTTTTGCGCTTAACCCGGTTCGTGAAATCGAATTGACCATGCGTCGCTTTGCTCAAAATGGCATTGATTTGAAAGGCGCCATTTTCAATGGCGTCGAAAAACGCGCCTCCGCCAAATACGGCTATGGCGACTATGGTTATTACAACTACGAATATAAGTCGGACAGCGTTTAATTTGCACACCATTTTTAATGATAGCCGAGCGCGTCTGAGACTCTAAGGGCGCTCATTTACTGCATCTGCAACATAGAATGTGAACATCTGAATAAATCAAGCTGCTTTCAGGGACTTGCATGTAATCCTGGGGCGGTAGCATGCCTGATCACCACCCTGGCTAATGTATAAGTTGAATGGCTCACCTATTCGTGGGCCAACTCAGTGACTGCTGATGCCATGCACGACACAAGAGCACATCCTCGATGTGCCAATTCCAGGTCAACCCACGCAGTTGAAAGTAGTTCTGCGCCGCGTCAGTTGCCGCACCTGCGGCAAAAAAACGGAACCGGTTAGCTGGCGGGACCGGTATGCCCGATTGGCCCTGCGCTTGGTCGATGCGGCCATTAAAGCCTGAGAGCGTGTTCCAGCATGTAGCGCAGACGTTCTGCCTTGCATTTAGACACCGTCCGGCAATTAACTTAGACCTATTTACTTTTCACCACACGCCACACGCTCAAAGGGAATCGACATGAAAGTCACAGTTTTTGGCATCGGTTATGTTGGCCTGGTGCAAGGCGCCGTCCTCGCTGAGGTCGGCCACGACGTAGTCTGTATTGATATCGATGCCAACAAGGTCGAACGCCTGAAGCAGGGTCATATCCCCATCTACGAGCCTGGCCTGGAAGCACTGGTAAAAGAAAACCATGCCGCTGGCCGCCTGAACTTCACCACCGACGCAGCAGCAGGCGTGAAGCATGGCGAAGTGCAATTTATCGCTGTGGGCACCCCCCCAGACGAAGATGGCTCCGCAGACCTTAAATATGTACTGGCCGTTGCCGAAACCATTGCCCAGCATATGGAAGGCCATCAGATCATTATCGACAAGTCCACAGTGCCCGTAGGTACCGCCGATAAGGTTAGTGCCAAAATTGCGCAAGTTCTGGCGGCGCGTCAACGTGAAGACCTGGGCTTTGATGTGGTATCCAACCCTGAGTTTCTCAAGGAAGGTTCCGCTGTCGCTGACTGTATGCGCCCGGACCGTATCGTCATCGGTAGCAATAGCAAAACTGCTGAAGATGTCATGCGCGAGCTGTACGCCCCCTTCAACCGCAATCACGAAAAAATCATCGTGATGGACGTGCGCAGCGCCGAGCTGACCAAATACGCCGCCAATTGCATGCTGGCTACAAAAATCAGCTTTATGAACGAGATGGCCAACCTGGCAGAAATGCTCGGAGCCGATATTGAAATGGTTCGCCAGGGTATTGGCTCCGACCCACGTATCGGCTACCAGTTTTTATATGCAGGTGTTGGCTACGGCGGCTCGTGTTTCCCGAAAGATGTGCAGGCACTTATCCGTACTGCTGACAGCATCGATTTTGATGCCAAAGTGCTAAAGGCCGTGGAAAACCGAAATGATGAACAGAAATCCGTGTTGTTCAAGAAAATATCAAAACACTTCAATGGTGATTTGCATAACAAGATTTTTGCTTTGTGGGGCCTGAGCTTTAAACCTAACACAGATGATATGCGCGAAGCTCCAAGTAGAATCTTAATGGAAGCGCTTTGGCAAGCAGGTGCAAAAGTACAAGCTTATGACCCAGAAGCTATGGAAGAAACTCAGCGCATTTATGGCAGCAGAGATGACCTTAGCTTGTGTGGCACAAAAGAAGCGGCACTGAAAGGCGCAGAAGCATTGGTAATTGTCACGGAATGGCAGGCATTTAAAGCTCCAGATTTCGAGCTAATAAAAAAGCATCTTCGACAGCCTGTGGTCTTTGACGGTAGAAACTTATTCAATCCCGTAAAACTCCACAATAAGGGTATTGCATGCTATTCAATAGGAAGAAAAAACCCGCTTTAAGCCAACATTAAGCCCCCCCTTTGAGCCAGTGCGATTAATTTATGCTTAGTTTCAAAAACCCTACACTTAATAGGCTTGCCCGTGGCTTGGGCGCAAATGGACTAATGCAAATGTCGCAGCTTTTTATGAGGCTGGCAGAAATTCCATTACTGCTCAGCTTCTGGGGGGCGCAAGGTTATGGGGAGTGGTTGATGATTACTGCCTTACCCACTGCATTAGCACTGAGTGATGGTGGACTAACCAAAACCGCACAGCGTCAAATGACCATGCAGATAGCTGGCCAAAATGAAGAGGGGGCCATCACGACTTATCAGAGCACATGGATCACTCTCCTATTAGTCTCTGTCGTGATGCTCGCAGGGGTTGCAACGGCAACATATTTGTTTCCACTAGCTGAATTATTCAAATTCACCACAGTAAATAACAGCACACTATTTTACGCAACTGTTCTTCTAACAACCCAAATAGCAATTATGTTTCAATGTGGCTTGCTACGCGGCGCCTTTACCTGCCGAGGCAACTACGCCACTGGAGAGATGTATCAAGTACTAATATACATACTGTCATTTACTGGAATGAGCGCCGCAATATTATTCGGAGGCAATGTGACAACCGCAGCAGCGGGCATGGTCATCGGCACATCCATTGGCGCACTATGCATGTGGTTTAACCTAATATCTCGAGAAAAAAAAATTCGCCACGGAATGAAAAAAGCGTCATTTACAGAGATGAAGAAACTTTTTTTGCCTTCCATATCCAACCTTTCCTTTCCGCTAGGCGATGCAATAAACATACAAGGTTCAAGAATATTAATAGGCTTGATATTGGGACCTTCTTTTGTAGCGGGCTTCTCCTCTCTGCGCACACTATGCAGAGTTGCGCTTCAACCACTCCTTGCAATATCAAGAACAATCGAGCCTGAGATGGCAACTGCTTACGGCGCAAGCAATCATGAAGCTATTAAAATACTCTTAATCAAAGGTAGCCAAGTAATATTCTGGCTATCACTTATCGCATGTGTGGTATTGATAGTCTTAGGACCCACAGCTTTCAATTTATGGACTCATGGAGAACTAGCATTTAACTGGCCAGTATTTCTACTTCTAACAGCATCGTCTTTCGCCGGGGCTTTTTGGAGTGTTGGCATAATGGTCCCGTGCGCAACTAATAGACACATGCACATATCAAAGCTTTACTTAGCAATTCAGATTGCAGGTTGTGGAGCTCTGATATATCTAATACCAAACCTGGGCGAAGCAGGAGCAGCATTAGGCCTCTTAGCAGTTGAAGTAATCATTTGCATTGCCGTCATGATCACAACATCCCGAATGTTGGACTTATCCATCACTAATTGGCTCAAAAAAACAGCAACACCAGTAATTGGTGATCTTGCAAAGCTCATGAAATAAAAAACGCAGAACATCAAATAATGCAAACCATATTAAACTTCGCTTTCTGCCTCATCATCTCAATAACTTCAATTTCCCTATCCATACATATACTTAAAAAGGTCGTTTCGACCCAGCTAGTGGATTTGTGCTAGGCTTTTGTTACTTCATTGGCGCCCCTATCACACAACTGCTTCTGTTGGGGGAGATCAATGATGCCCAAATTGGACTGCCGGCACTTACCATCTCTAGCAAGACGTACCTTTTTGCATATCTATTTTTAGGCTGCCTCGCAACAGTGGCAATCTACTATTTCCCCTATCACAAAAAGAAACTCGCCTCACGATTCTTGGCCGTAACAGACAAAAACCTTGCCAGCTATTACAAGTTCATCTTATTTACATATGTTACTCTCGCAACCTTTACGTTTATCAGTTCCGGCAAAGCTGCAGGCGGGCATTGGATGGAAAACAATCACGAACTTTACTCTTCGAGCACAGCCGCCGTTATCTCGGGAAACTTTTATAATGTTCTACGCGTTATAATTCCCGGAATAATCCTCTACTGCCACTCAAAATCTATCGTATCAAAAAAAACCGCGACTATTATATTAATCATCTTCTCTGCACTCGAACTAGTCATCTCATCGAACAGAATAATATTGCTCTTTTCTTTGATCGCTCTTGCGGGCACTTACAGAGTTCAGATGAAAAGATTCATACTCATCGCTGTTCTTATGGCCCCACTACTTCTTGAGTTCAACGCGCTATTCCCTATGATACGCGGCTTGATGTGGAGCGAAGGTGCGAGTTTAGAGCAAACCAAATACGCTATTGAAACCGGCTACAGCACTGAAGACACGTCGGAAAGTAAAATTGGAAAGACATTCAACTCTGCCTTTGAGTCTTCAAACATACTGGTAATGCGTTATGCCTTGGAGAAATACCAGAGGAGTGAAAACTACCTTCTAGGAGAAACAATATACATTAAATCTCTAATTTTTTTCTTACCGAAAACATTATGGGAAAACAAACCCAGCAGTTTCAATGCGCGCATGGGTTACGACATATCAGGCTCAAACGTTTTATCTTTAAATTCGACACTACTAGGAGAAGCCTTCGGCAACTTCTCTTGGTTCGGCGCTTTTGTTTATTTATTTAACGCCATTGTATTTTGCTCTGTATTGCTACTTCCCAAGGGACGTATATTAACATACGCAGGTTTTTTTGTAGCATTTGCCTCATGGCGATTCGAGTTCTCATTCCTTGCGATTTCAATCTTCTCAATTGTTTGCATTACAGTTGCATTCAACGCATATCAATCTTTAGCAAAGCGCTTGATTATCAGGAAGAAGCAGCAAACAATTAATTTTATCAGTAAGCGTGAAAAAACGAGTCATCGATCTCAAACATCAGAAAGCAACCCGGTTCTACACGATTAGCCACAAGCACGCTAACCTGATTAATATTTCAACCTAGAGATCTATGCTTGCTCATAGGCAAGCACTAGAGTACTAACTATCTAAATATTGCTGGCCATCCACCTCCTCTTACAGTACATAGTCGATTATAATATGCCAGACCTAAAACAATCACAAACACACAACAAAGACAACTCCAGCAGAGTAGCCTTTTGCTATCACTTCTTTCCACACTACAGGAAAGGCATCATTGAGAAAATCTACAAAGAGCTCCCAGCAACATTTATTGGAGACTCAACTGGTGTCGAAGGCATTAAAATATTTCCGTTTCCAAGTAATGTACACTTCATTCCGGCCAAGTGTTTTTACATCGGCAAACTAATGATTCAGCCGAGGCTATTATGGGACTCGCTGACCGGCAATTACTCTACCTATGTGTTTTTAGCTAACCCAAATCACCTCACCACGTGGTTAGCCGCAGGCATTTGCCGCCTAAGAAAAAAAAGAGTTGTTTTTTGGGGACATGGCTTTAAATCTTCGGAGCCGAACAAAAGTAACATAATCAGAAAATACTTTTTCTCACTAGCTCATGCTTTTTACACATATGGTTTCAACGCAAAAAAAAATGCGATCAGCCTTGGCTTTAATGCGAAGAACATATACGTAGGTTTCAACTCACTCGATTACGAATCGCAACTGGTCGTCAGAAATAAACTGACTTCCACACCAATTAAATATAGCGCATCACCAAACAACTTAACTATTTCATGTATATCACGCCTTACATACACATGCCGTTATGACATTCTTTTTGACGCTATTGTCCAAGCAAGAAATTCGTCCAATATCATTTTCAACGTAGTCATTATTGGTGACGGACCAGAACGCTCCACACTTGAAGCCAAAGCTAAAGAGCTATCATTGAGCGTTAATTTTCTAGGATCCATTTACGAAGAACAAAAAATTGCAGAAGTTCTCTACCAATCAGATGTAACAATTTCTCCAGGCAAAATCGGGCTTACAGCAATGCATAGTCTAATGTACGGGACGCCGGTTATTAGCCACGACGACATCGTTAGCCAAATGCCAGAGGTTGAAGCCGTAGTTACAGGTTTTACTGGAGAGCTTTTCAAAACAGGTGACACTGAACATCTCGCCGAAATCTTAGCTTCTTTCCCATCTCGTTTTCCCAACAGAGATCAAACACGTAAGAACTGTTTCGCTATGGTCGACCGCATTTACAACCCTTCAAAACAGATCGAGATCTTGAAAATGGCCATAAATAATGTTCCAGCTTCAAATGGAGACGAAGCATTTACATTATTCGAAGAAGGTGCAACCAAATGAAACTCCGCGAGACAATACGTTTTTTACGTAGAATCTACTGCCGGCTAAGATTCGGTTTACGCTCAGTTCATCCGACTTTTCTGGCATGCACTAACTCGTCAATTTCAAAAGATTTAGTTGCAGGCGCATTCAGCTTTATAGGGCCAAACTGCGAGGTCGGCCCCGGAGTATCCCTCGGAGCATATACTATGCTCGGCCCCTCAGTAAAAATTATTGGAAATGATCACGTATTCGACATACCAGGAACTCCAGTGATTTTCAGTGGCCGTCCCGAATTCAAAGAAACCTGTATAGGTCGGGATGTATGGATTGGCGCAAACGTTATAGTGTTGTCTGGAACTACGATTGGTGACGGGGCTATCGTAGCAGCTGGTTCCATCGTCACAAAAGACGTGAAAGCATTTACCGTTGTTGCTGGTGTACCAGCCAAACTCATCAAAGACAGATTCAAATCGACTGAAGATGAAGTTTTCCATCTAAAGCAACTAAATAGCGAAATCTACCACGGTAATTATGCTGATAAACTCGGCATATAATACAGTTAAAAAGAGCTTTAGCATGATTATAAAAGGTAACGATCCTTATACGTCAGCATCATTTTCTCTAATGCATCGCGTAAAGCGTCAAATCTGGAACATGGTTTGCCTACTACTTTTTAAACCTAGCCCTCGCCCACTACATGCATGGCGCGCGGCCCTGCTTCGAATCTTCGGCGCGAAGATTGGGAAAGGTGTACATATTTATCCTGGCGCTAAAATATGGGCCCCTTGGAATCTAGTAGTTGCAGACCATGTTGGTGTCGCTGATGGTGTAACCATTTATAATATGGATATAATTCGTATTGGCAGTTACAGCGTGATTTCTCAAGGTGCACACCTGTGTGGAGGGTCCCACGACTACAACAGTCCAAATTTCCAACTTTATGCAAAACCTATCACTTTAGGTGCGCATGTCTGGATTTGCGCTGAAGCGTTCGTCTCACTGGGCGTCAACATCCCGGATGGCGTAGTTGTAGGAGCCCGCTCTCTAGTAACCAAAAGTATTCTAGAACCGTGGACCGTTTGTGCGGGTCACCCAGCCAAGCAAATTGGCCAGCGCACAAGGAATAAGTAATGAAAGCGGAATCTGAACATCGACAATACCCGGACCTATCTGCAATCATTCTGACATTCAATGAAGAACTGCATCTTGAACGTGCTTTAGCGTCAATTAGCGGAATTACAAAAGAAATTTTTGTTATCGACTCGTTTTCTACTGATCGCACGACCGAGATTGCTCGCGCCCATGGTGCAATTGTACTGCAAAATAAATTCATCAATCAGGCTAAACAATTCCAGTGGGCGCTGGATAACGCACCGATTTCAGGTGAATGGATACTACGTCTGGATGCAGACGAGATAATCGAATCTGATCTGGCAGCCGAGATAGTACAAAAGCTTCCAGCACTCGCCCCGGATGTTGTCGGCATTAATCTCAAGCGCAAACATATATTTATGGATCGCTGGGTCAAGCATGGTGGCCGCTACCCCTTGGTCATGTTGCGTATTTGGCGTAAAGGGCACGGTCGTATTGAGAATCGCTGGATGGATGAGCATATTGTTATCTGGGGCGGACGGACCGTGACCTTCGAGGGTGGCTTTGCAGATCACAACCTCAATGATTTGACTTTTTTTACTGACAAACACAATAAATATGCCACGCGTGAAGCTATTGAAATCCTGAATCAACGTTTGAACTTTTACCCTCGCGATCATTCAGTGACAACAGAGAGCACATCATTACAAACAGCGGCAAAATTTTTTATTAAAGAACACATATACAATCACATACCTTTTACCATCAGTGCCTTGATGTACTTTGTATGGCGATATATTTTCCAACTAGGATTTCTTGATGGCCGTTCAGGTCTTATATACCACTTCCTCCAGGGGTATTGGTATCGATTCCTAGTAGGTGCAAAAGTGATGGAGCTGGAACGCGCCATCTCTCACTTAACAAACAAACAAGCAATTACTGAAGAACTCTCTCGATTAACTGGTCATTCGTTAATTCCAGAGCAACCGATTTAAGCATTGTAATGAACTCTTTCCGCACCATTTCCAAATTATTGAACACACAGGATATATCACTATGAAAAAGCGCGCTCTAATCACCGGTATCACAGGCCAGGACGGCTCCTACCTTGCAGAGCTTCTGCTGGAAAAGGGTTATGAAGTTCACGGTATCAAACGCCGCGCTTCCTCATTCAACACCCAGCGCGTAGACCATATCTATCAAGACCCGCATGTCAATAACCGTAACTTCGTTCTGCACTATGGCGATTTGACTGACTCTTCCAACCTGACCCGCATCATCCAGGAAGTACAGCCGGACGAGGTTTACAACCTTGGTGCGCAATCCCATGTAGCCGTCAGTTTCGAGTCGCCGGAATACACCGCAGATGTGGATGCCATGGGTACATTGCGTATTCTGGAAGCAATCCGCTTGCTGGGTCTGGAAAAGAAAACCCGCTTCTACCAGGCCTCGACTTCCGAACTGTACGGCCTGGTGCAGGAAACGCCGCAAAAGGAAACAACACCTTTTCACCCGCGTTCGCCCTATGCCGTAGCCAAAATGTACGCTTACTGGATTACCGTTAACTACCGCGAAGCCTACGGTATGTACGCTTGCAACGGCATCCTGTTTAACCACGAGTCGCCGCGCCGTGGCGAGACCTTCGTAACCCGCAAGATCACTCGCGCCCTGGCCAATATCGGTCAAGGCCTGGAGCAGTGCCTGTTCCTCGGCAATATGGATGCACTGCGTGACTGGGGCCATGCCAAAGACTACGTGCGCATGCAGTGGATGATGCTGCAACAGGACGAGCCGGAAGACTTTGTGATTGCCACCGGCGTGCAGTATTCGGTACGTGACTTCGTACGCTGGTCCGCCGCAGAACTGGGCATCAACCTGGAATTCGTCGGCGAAGGTGTGGATGAGCACGCGATTATTGCCAGCATCGAGGGCGACAAGGCTCCGGCGCTCAAGGTTGGCGACATTATTGTCAAAGTAGACCCGCGCTACTTCCGCCCTGCCGAAGTTGAAACCTTGCTGGGCGACCCGACCAAGGCCAAGCAAAAGCTGGGCTGGACCCCGGAAATCACCGTGCAGGAAATGTGCGCAGAAATGGTTCGCGAAGACCTCAAGGTCGCGCAGCGCCATGCCCTGCTCAAAGAGCACGGCCATGACTTGCCGGTGGCTACGGAGAACTGAGTATGGCCCGTGAGTTGAACCAGAATATCTTTGTCGCCGGCCATCGCGGGATGGTCGGCTCGGCCATCGTCCGCCGCCTGCAGGCACTGGGTTATACCCGTATTGTGACTGCCGGGCGCGACACCCTGAATCTGCTGGATCAACAGGCCGTGCAGGCCTTTTTCCAGGAGCACAAGATCGATCAGGTGTATCTGGCGGCGGCAAAGGTGGGCGGTATTCAGGCGAATAACACCTACCCGGCTGACTTTATTTACGAAAACCTGATGATCCAGGCCAATATCATTCAGGCAGCGCACCTGAACGATGTACACAAGCTGTTATTCCTCGGTTCGTCATGCATTTACCCCAAGCATGCCGAGCAGCCGATGCGCGAAAAGGCCTTGCTCACCGGTACGCTGGAGCCCACCAATGAGCCCTATGCGATTGCCAAGATCGCCGGGATCAAGCTGTGTGAAAGCTATAACCGTCAGCATGGCCGTGATTACCGCAGCGTAATGCCGACCAACCTGTATGGCCCGCATGATAACTATCACCCGCAGAACAGCCATGTGATCCCTGCCCTGCTGCGTCGCTTCCACGAAGCGGTACAGCGCGGCGACGAAGAACTGGTGATCTGGGGTACCGGTACGCCGATGCGCGAGTTCTTGCATGTGGACGATATGGCCGCGGCCAGCATCCATGTGATGGAACTGGACGATGCCACTTATCAGGCCAATACCCAGCCGATGTTGTCGCATATCAACGTTGGCACCGGGGTTGACTGCACTATTGGTCAACTGGCTAAAACCATTGCCGAGGTGACCGGTTTTACAGGCAAGCTGACCTTCGATACCAGTAAACCGGATGGCGCTCCACGCAAGCTGATGGATGTGTCACGCCTCAAGTCACTGGGCTGGCAGGCCAGCATCAGTCTGGAAGACGGGCTCAAAGATGCCTATGACTGGTATGTCACTAACGTGCAACAGGCGCGGACACACTGATGAAGATCCTGCTCTACGGCATCAACTACAGCCCCGAGCTGACCGGTATCGGCAAGTACAGCGGTGAAATGGCTGCCTGGCTGGCCGCCCAGGGGCATGAGGTGCGGGTCGTTACAGCCCCGCCTTACTACCCGGACTGGAAGGTCTGGCAGGGCTTCAGCTCCTGGCGTTTTAACAAACGCCAGGAGGCTGGTGTCACCGTCATTCGTTGCCCGCTGTATGTTCCGGCCAAGCCGACAGCTATTAAACGCTTGCTGCATTTGGCCAGTTTTTCGCTGTCGTCGACCTTAGCCATGCTGGCCCAGTTACGCTGGAAGCCTGAATTGGTGATCCTGGTCGTGCCAACGCTGTTTTGCGCCCCCCAGGCACTGGCGCTGGCCAAGCTGACGGGCGCCACTTCGGTGCTGCATATTCAGGATTACGAAGTGGATGCCCTGTTCGGGCTATCCATTGCCAAGGGCGAGCGCCTCAAGCGCTGGGCGTTTGCTGTTGAGCGGGCGGCGCTACGGGCATTTGATCGCGTGTCGACCATCTCCAGTGGCATGTTGCAGCGGGCGGCAGAAAAAGGCGTTGCCAAAGAGCGGTTGAGGTTCTTTCCCAACTGGTCCGAAACCGCCCGTTTCCGCAATGTGCCACGTGATGCAGCACTGCTACGCAGGCTTGGCGTCGATCCTGACAAGCGCGTACTGCTTTACTCCGGCAACATTGGTGAAAAGCAAGGCCTTGAATGCGTGATCGAAGCGGCACAACGCCTGTCAGCGCGAGCCGACCTGGTGTTTTTGGTGGTGGGGGAAGGTGCAGGTAAAGCCCGATTACTGGAGCTAAGCCAGCAGTACAACCTGCACAATATTGTGTTTGCGCCCCTTCAGCCCTATGACCATCTGCCTGCCTTGCTGGCTTCGGCCGACTGTCATCTGGTGATCCAGAAACGCGGGGCAGCGGATGCCGTATTACCGTCCAAGCTCACCAATATCCTGGCGGTAGGTGGCAATGCCTTGATTACCGCTGATCCTGACACCAGCCTGGGGTTGCTGTGCTCGGAGTACCCGGGTATCGCCACCCTGGTGGAGCCTGAATCGGTCGAAGCCTTGATCAAGGGTATCGAGACCGTTTTAGCCATGCCGACACCCAATGTGATTGCTACTGGCTATGCCTGCGAGTTTCTGGATAAAGACCAGATATTGAACCGTTTCCTGACCGAGATTTAAATCATGTGGCTCAGCAACGAACTGTTTCGCAGCGTTGTCGATTCAACACCCTTGATCTCCATCGATCTGGTGGTTCTAAACAGCAAAGGCGAATGCCTGTTGGGGCAACGGCTTAATCGGCCAGCCCAGGGCAACTGGTTTGTACCCGGCGGACGCATCCTTAAAAATGAAACCCTGGATGCGGCCTTCAACAGGCTGACCCTGGAAGAGTTGGGCGCGGCCAGTCAGCGGAGCGACGCCCGCTTGTTGGGGGTGTATGAACACTTTTACGCTGACAGCGTGTTTGCGGCGCCCGGGCAAGGTCCGGACACCCACTACGTAGTACTCGCTTACCAGCTGGTTCTGGGTGTAGACGATATATTGCACCCCCCTTACGCTCAGCATGATGCCTATCACTGGTGGTCTCAGGCCGAGATGCAGACCTGTGAGCAAGTACATGCCAACACACGTGCTTATCTCGATGCACTGCGATAACTTTTAAAGCATACAAAGGAATATGAACATGCTCTTTCCGATCATCATGGCCGGGGGGTCGGGCTCCCGTTTGTGGCCGTTGTCACGACAGCTCAATCCCAAACAGTTTCTGCCGCTGGCCGATGCTGATTTTTCGATGCTGCAGGCCACTATTCAGCGCCTTGAAGGGCTGGGCGCCGAATTGCCGCGGCTGATCTGCAATGAACAGCACCGCTTTCTCGCTGCCGAGCAATTGCGCCTGTTGGGGCTAGAGAAAGCTGGCATTTTGCTGGAGCCGGTCGGCCGCAATACGGCACCCGCCATTGCTCTGGCAGCCTTGCAGGCCTGCAGCGAAGCCCAGGATCCGATCCTGCTGGTACTCGCGGCTGATCACCTGATCAAGGACGTGGGCGCTTTCCAGGCCTGTATCCAGACTGCCTTGCCCTTGGCGCAAGATGGCAAGCTGGTGACGTTCGGTATTGTTCCGACCCATGCGGAAACAGGCTACGGCTATATCGAGCAAGGCGCCGACGTGGGTATTGGCGGTTTCAGGGTAAACCGTTTTGTTGAAAAACCCGATCTGGTAACAGCACAAGAGTATCTGGCCAGCGGCAGTTACTTCTGGAACAGCGGCATGTTTATGTTCCGCGCCAGTCGCTACCTGGAAGAACTGGAAAGTTATCGCCCGGATATTCTGGCCGCTTGCCGTGCCGCGCTGGCCGGTGGCTCGCAGGATATGCACTTTACCCGTGTCGACGAAGCCGCCTTTGCCGCCTGCCCGGATGACTCGGTGGACTACGCCGTGATGGAAAAAACCGCCGATGCGGTGATGGTGCCACTGGATGCAGGCTGGAGCGATATCGGCTCCTGGACTGCGCTCTGGGATGTCAGTGACAAGGACCAACAAGGCAATGTGTTCAAGGGTGATGTGCTCAACCAGCAGTCACGCAACACCTATGTGCATGCGGACAGCCGTCTGGTTGCCACTGTCGGCCTGGATGACTTGGTGATTGTAGAAACCAAGGATGCGGTACTGGTCGCTCACAAGGACCATGTACAGGATGTGAAGAAGATCGTTGAGCAATTGAAAAGCGGCTCGCGCACTGAACATATCAACCATCGCGAGGTCTATCGTCCATGGGGCGTCTATGACTCCGTGGACAACGGCCATCGCTATCAGGTCAAACGTATCACCGTAAAACCGGGCGCCAAACTGTCGGTACAGATGCATCACCATCGTGCCGAGCACTGGATCGTTGTCAGCGGTACTGCCAAAGTGACCAATGGCGACAAGACCTATCTGGTCTCGGAAAACCAGTCCACCTACATCCCCATTGGCCAGGTCCACGCCTTGGAAAATCCAGGCGTCATCCCCCTGGAACTGATTGAGGTGCAATCCGGCTCTTACCTCGGTGAGGATGATATCGTGCGCTTTGAAGACAAATATGGCAGGGCGTGAAGCCATTACTGCATGGGTGACTTCCATGAGGTAGAAACGCTGTGAACATTCGAATGGCGCTGGTCCAGCTCTATTCAAACAGTTCTCGCTGCAATACATATTGCAAAAAAAGACGTGACCTAAGCTTCAATTTTGGCGCTGGCAGGCAGGCAATCCGCAAGGTTATAGCCAATAATTCTATTGATCACTCCCTGGGTGAAAGATCAAGCGAATCATGAGATCTGCACTACATAACCAATAACCACAGCAGGTCAGTGGAGATGTTAGAAAACGTCGGCAACTTCAGGTGCCCTGCGCAGGTATTCTAAAAGTGATATTGCAAAGATGAATGCCGATAAAGTGATCACTGGAGTGTCACGCTCGGTGCGCCCTGCTTCATCACGGTGCTTCATGCCGAATGCTCAACGTTCGTAACCTCGCACTTACGCGCTCGAGTTTTACCGCCGATACAGACGATCTATCAAAAGGAATTTCCCATGAGCAAATTATTTGTTTCCGCGCTAATGCTTTCTTTAAGTGCCTCCGTATTAGCCGCTGAGCCTCCCGCAGCGTCTTCTGCTCCAGGCACACCTGCAAAACCCGCAGAAAACGCTCCATTGAATCTGAACACCCCTCTCGTGGGCAGTCTGACCACAGGGACTGCTCTCGGCATCGGCGCTGCGGTTATAGCCGGAGCCGCTGCGCTGTCATCCAGTGGTGGCGGAAGCAACAATGACGGCGGCACTACTGGCACTACTGGCACTACCGGGACCACCGGCACCACCCGCTAAGCCCACTGCCAGATCGATCGCCCTCAACCCCCCGGAGTAATCCAGGGGGTTGGTTTTGATGTGTTCCCTCCACAAGTGTCCTCAATCATGATTCGTAGTTTGTCGCTCGCTGTGCTTGCAGGTGTTGCCCTGCAAGGCTGTATGTTCTCACCCGGTCAACACCTGGATACCAGCCAGATCGGCCGTGATGGCTCACCGGAAAGCAGTCGGATCGAGTTGATTCCGATAACGCCCAAACTGATTGCCCAGAACGCGGCGACAAAAGTGCAAGCCTCGGTGCCCGCCGAGTTGTTGGCGTACAAGCCGGGGGCTTACCGGATTGGCGCCAATGATGTGTTGTACATCACCGTGTGGGACCATCCTGAGTTGACTGCGCCATCGGGTCCGCAACAGCAAATTGATGCGAACGGTCGCCTGGTACGCCCGGACGGCACCATGTTTTACCCCTATATCGGCAATATTCAGGCCGCCGGTAAAACCATCGAGGAGCTGCGCGGTTTTATTGCCGAGCGCCTGACACAATACGTCGACAGCCCCCAGGTTGACTTGAGTGTTTTGCGGTTTGCCAGTCAAAAAGTCGTTATTTCCGGTGCCATTTTGAAAGCCGGTCAACAACCCATTACCACTTCGCCGCTCAGTGTCGTCGAAGCCATGGGTACTGCTACTGTCGATCCATTGAATGCCGACCTTGCCGGCCTGACACTGACCCGGGACGGACGTGAGTATCCGCTCGACCTGGACTCGCTTAACAGCAAAGGCTCGCAGTTGCATAACGTCTATTTGAAAGACGGCGATCAGTTGTACCTGCCCTACAACGACCGGAAAAAGATCTACGTCATGGGTGAGGTCAGCCAGCCTCGGGCGCTCACGTTCAAAATCAATCGGATGAATCTGGCGGATGCGATCGGAACGGTCGGTGGACTGAACCAGGCCACATCCAATGGCAATGCGCTGTATGTCATTCGAGGTGCCGAGAACCTTGAAACCGAGCCGGCAAAAGTCTTTCAACTGGACGCCGAATCGCCTACCGCGTTTGCTATCGCCAGCCGCTTCGATCTGCAACCCCAGGACATTGTCTACGTCGGCCCTGCAGGCGTGACCCGCTGGAACCGCTTGATCAGCCAGTTGCTACCTTCGGCCGTTATCCTGGGTACCGGAGCAGCGGCCACAAACAATCTCAGTGAAGCCAGCAGTCGATAAGGTTTGAGCCGCTTTGAAAACTTTGCGTAACAGCTCATGCCTGGCGGTGGGATTACTGCTGTGTGGCTGTAATCCCTTGATGCAGGCGTCCCTGGATACCTTTAAAGCCGCCACACTGGGCACCCAGCCGCTGGAAGTGACTGCGGCGCAAGTGGAGGCCGTGCCCTATGCGCAGATCAAGGTCACCACCGACGCCAGCGAAGGTGTATTGGCCAAGCTACGCCAGCAGGGCGACCTGGAGTTCTGGGTCGCCTCCGGCAAACAGGTGTTGTTGATGCGCGACGGTCTGGTCGTGCGCAGCGTCGGCCTGGGCATCAATCTCGATGGCACGCGCTTCGACGGCGAGTCGCCGTTCAAGCTTGGCTTGCAGCGATTGCCCGATGGTTACAGCAGTACCCGCTGGATAGATGTCTATCAGGGGCCGCGGGTCGGAATGGTTGTTAACAGTCGTTTCAGTCGCAAGGCCATCGAAACCGTCACCATCCTGGACAAGGACTATGCGCTGCTGCGCATAGACGAACGCGTCGACATACCCGAGCTGGGATTCAAGGCCACCAACCGTTTTTGGGTCAGGCCTGACGATGGCTTGATCCTGCAGAGCGAACAACACCTTACGCCGGAACTTTTCTTGAAGATTGTGCAATTGCGCCCTGACCGGGAGACGGCTCGGTGAGATATTCGAAAACGCTGTCGGCTTGCCTGTTGCTGGCAAGTTCTGCGATGACTCAGGCCGCTGTCACGGTCACGGGTGATGTAAAAAACGCCGGATCCTTCGCGTTCGTGCCAGGTGCACGCTTGCTCGATGCCGTCAGCCAGGGACGCCCGAACGCCGAAAGTTACTGGCTGGCCGCCGCCTGGCTGCACCAGCCACTGTTGGAGCAGCAAGTCCGCCTTAAAGCCGGTGTGCTGTTCGATCTGAAATTGCTGCAACGTGGGGCCTTGCTTGAAGAAAAAAGCAGCCTTGCGGCCCTGGCTGCGCGCCTGTTTGAAGAGGTCAGCCGACTACCCGTTACCGGCCGGAAAGTCGCGGTGCTCGACCCCGTGGCGCTGGAGGTTGCGTTCGCCCGCAATTACTCGCTCAGTGACGGCGACCGGCTGATTTACCCTCTACGCCCGACTACGGTCACTGTCCTGGGCGCAGTTGAACAGCCCTGCACGCTGCCTTATCGCGCCCTGCAGCCAGTCCAGGAATACCTCAACAGCTGTCTGCCGGTGACCGACGCAGATGCCGATTACCTGTGGTTGATTCAGCCCGATGGCCAGGTCAAGCGAGTCGGCAACGCCGCCTGGAACCGCGAAGACGGGGTGTTTGCCGCCGCAGGCAGCACAATTCTGGTGCCCGTGCGCAACGATGATCCGGACCTGCCCACACCCGACTTGAACGAGCAGCTTGCCCAGTTTCTCGCCACCCAACCGCTGCCCGAGGTGGCCCCTTGAAGTTACGTTTCGCCGCCGTAGTGTTGTTGCCCTACAGCTTGGCTCATGCTGAGCCGCGTTTTACCCAGAATGATTTCGGTGGCGTGGGTTTGTTGCAAACCCCCACCGCACGGATGGCACCCGCCGGCGAATTCAGCCTGAACGCCAACCGGACAGACCCATATTCGCGCTATAGCATTTCAATACAGCCCCTTGATTGGCTGGAAGGCAGTTTTCGTTATACCTCTATCAGCAACCGTAAATACGGGCCCGAATCATTCAGTGGCGGCCAGAGCTATAAAGACAAAGCTGTCGATGTCAAAGCCCGCCTCTGGCAAGAAAGCCACTGGTTGCCCGAGGTCGCGCTCGGTTTTCGGGATGTCGGGGGCACCGGCCTGTTTTCCAGCGAATACTTTGTGGCGAACAAACGTTACTACGATCTGGATCTCAGCCTGGGCGTTGCTTGGGGCTACATCGGTAACCGCGGGGATTTCGAGAACCCGCTGGGGTACCTCGATGAGCGCTTTGATACACGCCCGGGAGGCACGACCGCGGGCGACGTCAATACCGGCTCGTATTTTCGAGGCTCGCCCGCGTTGTTTGGCGGTGTGGCCTATCAGACGCCCTGGGCGCCCTTGAGCTTGAAACTCGAGTTCGACGGTAACGACTACAAGCACGAGCCGCAAAACAATAACCAGGAGCAGGACTCGCCCATAAACATCGGGGCGGTCTTCAAGCTAACTGACTCTGTCGATTTGACCGCAGGTTGGGAGCGCGGCAACACCGCGTTGTTCGGCATCACCTTTCATACCAATTTCGCCAGCCGCAAGGCGCCAGCCAAGCGCTACGACCCCGCTGTCGAAGCGCTGCCGGCACACGAGCCAGCCACGCCGCTCGATCAGGTCGACTGGGCGGGGGTTTCCAAACGGCTGGAAAACAACGCAGGTTATAAGGTCGAGCGTATTGCTCAGCGCGATTCCGAGCTGATTGTGTATGGCGAGCAGTCGCGCTATTTCTACTCAGCCAAAGGCGTGGGCCGGGCCAGCCGGATTCTGGACAACAGCGCGAATGACGACATCGACTGGTTCACGATGGTGAACAAGCGTTACGACATGCCTGTGGATGAAGTCAGTGTGCCGCGCGACACCTTCCGGGCCGTGGTGAACAACCAACAAGACCTTACAGACCTGCACCGCACCACCGAATTGAACCGGGCCACGCCACACATTGAAAACACGCTGTACTCCCAGGCCCTCGAGCGTTTCACCTATGGTATCGGCTTGGGTTACAAGCAAAACATTGGCGGCCCCGACGGCTTGCTGTACCAACTGACTGCTGATGTGGACGCAGAATACCGCTTTACCCGCAATACGTGGACGAGCGGGGTCATCAGCACCAATCTGCTGAACAACTTTGACAAGTTCACGTACGACGCGCCGAGCAATCTGCCCCGAGTGCGGACCGATTTGCGCAAGTACGTCATCACCTCTGACGTAACAATGCCGACATTTCAGCTCAATCATGCCAAGCAACTGGATCAAGACTTGTTTGGCATGGTGTATGGCGGTTATCTGGAGTCAATGTTCGCCGGGGTCGGCGGTGAATTGCTGTACCGCCCCATGGGCGAGCGCTGGGCCTTGGGTGCTGATTTGAACTATGTACGCCAGCGTGACTTTGACCAGGGTTTTGGTCTGCGCGATTACAAGACCGCGACCGGTCACATCACCACCTATACCGAACTGCCTTTCGAATTGYAGGCGGCGGTCAGTGTCGGACGTTACCTGGCGCGCGATTGGGGTGCCACGTTCGATCTGTCGCATGAGTTCACTAACGGCGTGAAGTTCGGTGGCTGGGTCACCCGCACCACGGCCTCCACAGAAGAGTTCGGCGAGGGTAGCTTCGACAAAGGTATCTATATCTCGGTCCCCTTCGACGAGTTGATGAGCGTTTCCACGATGCGTCGCGCCAACCTGGTCTGGGCTCCGCTGACCCGCGATGGTGGCGCGCGTCTTAACCGCCAATATTCGCTGTACACAATGACCAATGGCCGCGACAAAGATGCGTTCTATAAGAACTTTGAGAAAATCACCGAATGAGTTCGTTATTCCTGGGTGTCACACAACTTTCCCAATGGATACGCACGCTGTTTTTCATCAGCGTTAGTCTGGTTTTGCTGACAGCCGCTTTGCGAGCGCAACCGATTCCCGAAGCCTTTGCCCAGGAAGACAAGCTGCATCACCTGGTTGGTTTTTTCGCGTTGTCTTTTAGTTGCCGGCTGGCCTTCCTGCGGGTCAAGGCGCACTGGATCGCCTTGGGCTGTCTGCTGACGGGGATCCTGATCGAATATGCACAAGCACTGATGCCGCTGCGCACGGCATCACCTTACGACGCCTTGGCCAATGCCGTCGGTGTGTTGATCGGCTTGATTGCGTGGCGTTGGGTGCAGCCCGTCAAACAGTCCGCCGGGTTCCCAGGCACTTAAGACCATGGCTTCGTTCGTGCGCATAGCGAGAGTTGGGGGGCTCTGCCTATTGGCGGGGGCATCTTAGTGCTGTCCGCAGTAAATGACGGTTTCTCTTATACATTGGAATAAAGGACGCTTCTATGATCCGTAAATGTCTGTTCCCTGCTGCCGGCTATGGCACGCGCTTTCTGCCTGCCACAAAGGCCATGCCCAAGGAAATGCTGCCGGTTGTGAATAAACCTCTGATCCAGTACGGCGTAGAGGAAGCGCGGGATGCAGGTCTTCAGCATATGGCGATCGTTACCGGTCGAGGCAAGCGGGCCCTGGAAGACCACTTCGATATCAGCTACGAGCTGGAACATCAGATTCGCGGTACCGAAAAAGAGAAGTTCCTGTTGGGCACTCGGGAGCTGATGGAGACATGCACGTTCTCTTACACCCGCCAGGTAGAAATGAAGGGGCTTGGACACGCCATTCTCTCTGGCCAGCCGTTGATCGGTGACGAACCCTTTGCAGTGGTGTTGGCTGACGACCTGTGTTTGAACCTGGAAGGCGATGGTGTGCTGTCGCAGATGATCGCGCTCTATAAGCAGTTCCGTTGCTCGATCGTGGCCATCCAGGAAGTACCCAACGACCAGACACACAAGTACGGCATCATCGCTGGCGAGCAGATTCGCGAAGGTGTTTACCGGGTCACCAACATGGTTGAAAAGCCTAAACCGGAAGATGCTCCGTCCAATCTGGCCATTATTGGTCGTTACATTCTGACGGCCGATATCTTTGACTTGATTGCTGATACCGAGCCTGGCAAGGGCGGTGAAATCCAGATCACTGATGCGTTGATGAAGCAGGCACAAAGCGGCTGTGTATTGGCATACAAGTTCGAAGGTCACCGCTTTGACTGCGGCGGCGCGGAAGGTTATATCGACGCGACCAATTTCTGTTATGAAAACTTGTATAAGAAAGGCCTGTAAACGGTAATTCTTAGCTCTTGGGCGCCGCGTTTTTTGAGCGGCCATAAACCTTTTGCAAGGCAGACCAACCATGAACGCTTCCAGATCACCGATCGACTCTGTCTATAAATCGCTGGACCCTTTTGCACCGGGCAATATGGTTTTGGGGCAGAAGTTCACCGAGGGCAACAGTGGGTTGATGGCCTGGTTGCGGACATACGAAAGCGCACCCCCCTCGTCTGCCACTCAACCCAGGTTGCTGGTGGAACGCATCGGGCTTTTCCCCTCCTCCGGGGACATTCGATGTGCAGTCGGTAATCCGATTGCCGTACTGGCGCATCTTCGGTCGTTGTATGCCAGTAAAGCGCTGGATGTAGACGAGAGCGATGGCCTAAGCCTGACGTTCGCCGAATGGCGCTTCAAGATCCACCTCTCGCAGACCGAGCCCGAAATCGTGTTGAACGTTGAGAGTCGTGGTGATGTTGCACTGATGCAGTTGAAAACAGCAGAGCTGCTGGCCCGGATTGATGAGAAAAGCAGTATTGAGTCCTAGCCCCGCCCTCTTGTCAGGACTCAAAATCAAGCCAATCTCTATAACCGTGACGGCCCGTTAGAAGTGCGCCAATGAGGCTGCATAAAAGCCTTTTCCGCCCCTGACAGGGTCACTGCTAGCGAGCTCAATACCCCTCAGCGGTATACTTGGGAATGCTCGTACTCAGTAGAATTACCGCCAGCCCCTGCGCCAGGGCCGCGCGGGGAATTTTGCGGATTTCCTTTCTCTCCAGCCTGAAAAGAAATAAGCACGCCGCGGCTGAGCCCACAACCGCCCCGGCAATCGCTTCCGGCAGAGGATGAATCGTCTGCCCGACATACTCGACGCTGAACCACCAGGTCGACAGTAGCCCCGCACCCAGTGCCAGCCATCGAAGCCGATGATCCAGTTGGCGCAACAGCAAACTCAGGACAACGGTCGACACCAGGCAGGCATTCATCGCGTGGCCGCTGATGACCGCGATATCCAGGCTTTCCAGGCCGATTCCCCAGCCCTTGAACAGCACTTTACTGAGACCGACGACGCAATAGGCTGCGAACAGTACGCCTAGCCATAGGAGGGCGAGTTTTCTGGATGCCATGCACCATAACCAACCAGCGACGACCATGGCCGCAGGAAGCATGACGGTGATTCCGGCGTATTGTGCGATGTACAGTTTTGACACCAATCTACTTTCTCACGTCTCATGCAGTTTCCCAGTGTAATGAATACTGGGCGTGTGTTCAGTAGGTACAACGTTCATCGATCAACAAAGCACTTCAGACGATTCTCTACGACAGCCACCGAATAACTGGCGATGTGCATTGCCAGTCCGTCCTCTACCAGCGCATCCAGCAAAGCAGCTTGTGCGGCGAAGCGCAGGTCGAGGTTGAGTTTTCGAGAGGCGTGCATCTGATCGATCAGCACATGGGTCACTTGATAAGGGGTGTTGCCCCTCAGACGTCCCAGCCAGACGGGAATTTTTTTTGCGGTTTTGGATGGCCTGATACCCAGCACGCCCGTTGCCTTGTCCGAAGCGGTGTTTTTCGAAACCTCCACGATTTCTTCAAACACGCCGGTCAACTTTTTTAGTGCGTAGCCAAGCATCAGATCATCAAACGCATCCAAAAACATATACCTCTTCACGTTGTGAAGTTATTTCTACAAACACACATTCTCACTATCACATTACACTTTATTCCATATATGTACTGGACGTATTCTAACGATCAAAACCTCTTCCAAATAACATTACACTTGTTAACAGGGAGATAACTTTGTCGGGGTATTAATTGACCTTTTATAACAATTATTGAGCCCGCAACCGAACTATATAGACTTCAACGATATCGGTAATTACACGTAAGGCGCCGCGAGAGTTATCAGGGGACTCGGGAGTCGGATGATCCGATTGCCAGGCGCTAACCGTCAGGTCAGTTGAACCTGTGAGCCCGCCTGGCATCCTATTCCTCTATACGGCGCCCGACCTTTCAAACACCTGTTTTCAGGTTGTTGCCGCAGGGACCATCGATACACGTACACGCCCTTGAGTGGCTGTCAGCGCTCGGGTAATGTCATCAGACCCATAGGACAGAGCACGCCCATGACTTCCAAGCTGGAACAACTTAAGCAAATGACCACCGTGGTTGCCGACACCGGCGACTTCGAAGCTATCGCTCGCGTTAAACCCGTGGACGCCACCACCAACCCTTCCCTGCTGCTCAAGGCCGCGGCCATTCCTGCGTATGCCGGGCTGCTGAACGCCAGCGTCAATGACTGCAAGGGCGATGTGGGCCTGGCCAGCGACCGTTTTGGCGTGGCCGTGGGGCAAGAAATCCTCAAAGTGATCCCGGGCCGTATTTCCACCGAAGTGGATGCGCGCCTGTCGTTCGACACGGATGCCATGTTGAAGCGTGCGCATCGCCTGATCGAGCTGTACGACAAGGCCGGTATTGGCCGCGACCGCGTGCTGATCAAGATCGCGTCCACCTGGGAAGGCATCCGCGCTGCCGAGATCCTGGAAAAGGAAGGCATCCAGACCAACCTGACCCTGCTGTTCTCCTTCGCCCAGGCAGCCGCCTGTGCCGACGCCGGGGTGTTCCTGATTTCGCCGTTCGTGGGCCGTATCTACGACTGGTACAAGAAGGCCAACGGCAACGACTACACCGGCGCGGATGATCCGGGCGTGCAGTCGGTGACGCGCATCTACAACTACTACAAGGCCAATGACTACAAGACCGTGGTCATGGGCGCGAGCTTCCGCAATCTGGGCCAGATCGAACAACTGGCCGGCTGCGACCGCCTGACCATCAGCCCGGACCTGATCGACAAGCTGGCCGCGGATACCGGCAAGCTGGAGCGCAAACTGGCGCCAGGCCATGCCGGTGAAGCGCGCCTGAGCCTCAACGAATCGCAGTTCCGCTGGCAGTCCAACGAAGATGCGATGGCGACCGAGAAACTGGCTGAAGGCATTCGTCAGTTCGCGCGGGATCAGGAGAAGCTCGAGGCGTTGTTGCAGGCCAAGCTGTGATCTGAGTTGGTGTAATGCAAAAAGGGCGAATCCTCACAGGTTCGCCCTTTTTTGTGTCGCTCGATTATGTGCCAGATGATGGTTTAGAGAAAATGATCATTTGTGGCGAGGGGGCTTGCCCCCGTTCGGCTGCGCAGCAGCCGCAAATCTTGCTGATCGGATGCTACTGACACTATGAGGTGAATGGCCTTGGGGCCGCTTCGCAGCCCAACGGGGGCAAGCCCCCTCGCCACAGGTATATCTCAATCAATGGCGTTCGAGCGCATTCACCAGGTCATGGAAGGCTTCACGATTGGTGTCGTTCAGGCCCATGAGGATCTTGTGCGCTTCGAGCACTTTGATCCGCACCACTTCTTCGGACTGATCCTGGTCTGGCAGGTCGTCCAGGCATTCCGGGCATGGCACTGGCTGGTCAACGATGTTGAACACCTGCTCGAAGCCCATGGACTGCAGCAGACGGGTGATGTCTTCGTGGGTGGTGACGACGGTCGGCAGCAGGCCGACCTTCTGCCGCGACAGGATCGACAGCTTGGCCAGCAAGCCAAGCGTGGTGCTGTCGATGCTGCGGGTTTCGGTCAGATCGATCACGATCGTGTTGAAATTCAACGCGCTGAAGATCCGCTCAATAGTCGCATCCAACGCCGAACACAGGGTCAGGCGAACTTCACCGACGAACTTCAGGACGAAGGTGCCATCCTGCTCGGCGAACTGGATTCTACCGGTACTCATCAAAGATTCCTGCTCAACACCAACAGGGCGATATCATCCGGCATCTCCCCTAGCGTGGCCAATCCAAAAACCTGCCGCAGCCCATCCAGGGTGCCGCCCGCAGCCTTGACCCGTTGGGGCAACGCCGCCTCTTTTTCTTTGAGTGTGGGTTCTGGCAAAAGGTCCAGAATACCGTCAGACATCAGCGTCAGGCTGAACGTCGGTGGCAGTTCCAGCACGTGGTCTTCGTAGGTGGCTTCGTTGAAGAGGCCCACCGGCAGACCACGCCCTTCCAGATAACGAACACTGTCTGGCGTGTACAACACTGGCAACGGCAGATGACCGCCGATGCTATAGGTCAACAAACCGGTCTCCTCGTCGATGACTCCACCGACCATTGTGACGTGTTTACCCAGCTTACAACTGATCAGGCCCCGGTTGATATGACCAAGCACCTCTGAAGGCTTGAACTCCGGCAATGTGCCGCTGCGCTTGGATTCGAACAGCAAGCGCGTGGTCATGAACTTCAACAGCACGGTGACGAAGGCTGAAGAGGCGCCGTGACCGGAAACGTCCGCCAGGTAAAAGGCGACCCGGCGCTCGTCGACCCGGAAGTAGTCGACGAAATCACCCGACAGGTACAGCGACGGGATGATCTGGTGAGCGAATTTGAACTCGTCGATGGTCCAGGGGCTGACCGGCAGCATGTTCATCTGCACCTGGCGACCGGCGTTCTGGTCCTCCTGGAGCAGGTTCAGGCTGGCTTCGAGCTCGCGGTTGGCCTTCTCCAGCTTCTCGCGGTAGCGCTGGTTCTCCAGCAGCAGGCGCGCACGATCCAGGGCCCGGCGCACGGAGTGCTCGAGCACGGCCAGATCTTCGAGAGGCTTGATCAGGTAGTCCGCTGCGCCCAGGCGCAGGGCTTCGACCGCGTCGTTCATCACGCCCGCACCCGACACCACGATCACCGGCGTTTGCGGCGAACGTTCGGTCACCTGGCGAATGAGTTCGAGTCCGCCCATCTGCGGCATGCGCAGATCGCAGATGACCAAGTCGGGCTTGTCTTGCTCGAATACCTGAAGACCCTGCTGACCATTGCTGGCCTGCAAGACGCTGAAACCACTGTCTTCCAAATAGGCGGCGAGGCTCGCGCGCACTACTTCGTCATCATCGATTATCAGCAGCGTGGCACTGGTTTTTGGCATGTGGGCAAACGGCGCCAGAATTAGGTTGGCGTAGCAGGCGGGGACTTTGGCCCGGCACTGACTACTGGATTCGCTTTCTAGCCTCTCTGTCGCACCGCTTTCGGGCATTTGCCCTACACACATGTACGCCAGAGGTGCCCTTCTAAGGCGCAGACGGTACTCCCATCCGCGGGGCGTTTCAAGCTCACGCCGATGGTCGCTTGCCGTCTTTATTTGTCAAATCACTGAGAGTTATAAGAACAGGCAAATCCGTAACCCAATGGAAGGTTCCAACCCATGAGTCAAACCGCTCGGGACTGCAGCGAAAAGCGCGATTTTATCCGCCTGCAGGTCTTCACAGACAAAAAAGGCGGCCTTGATGGCCGCCTTCTCAATTTACCGCTCGAGGTTAAAAATCGTCTTCAACCTTACCGTCTTTTACCTTGAATTCACGGTTCTGCAAGTACGCATTGCGGATGAAGGTGTACTTGTCGCCGGTGATCAGCTTCTCGCTCGACAGCAGGTTGGCACGGGTATCGACGACGTCCAGCGCGAAGAACGAGTTACGCACCGGAATGTCGTTTACGTAACGATAAGCGCCGGTGTAGCTGTCGACGTACTTGGACGGCGCATCACGCAAGGTGCTTGGCCCCAGGAATGGCAGCATCACGTAAGGGCCGCTGCCGACACCCCAGTAACCCAGCGTCTGACCGAAGTCTTCGTCATTGCGCTGCAGGCCCATTTTGGTGCCGACATCAATGACACCCAGCAAGCCGAAGGTGGTGTTGAAAATGATTCGTGCGGTATCAACGCCTGCGGCGCGAGGTTTGACCTGCAGGATATCGTTGGCCAGGTTGCGCACATCGCCGATGTTGCGGAAGAAGTTGTGAACGCCGTCTTCGACAAACTGCGGCGTCACGTACCGGTAGCCCTGGGCCAGGGGTTTGAGCGCATAGGTGTCGATCACGTCGTTGAACTTGTAAATCGGGCGGTTGACGCTTTCCCAAGGATCATCTTCCGTGGCTGCCTGGGCAACGAACGGAACCAGCATCGCACTGGCGCATACACAAATCCTGGCTAGATGATTGCTCCAGCGCATAGAAAAAAACTCCTTGGTTTGTACTGGCTCGGGCGCCTGGCCCGGGCAATAAGTTGGCAAGTATAAGACGTAAACGCCGTTTAAGGCACTTTGCACGAAATCCACATGTGCCAAATGTGAGCGATTCACATCCATGTCACTCAACTGTCACCGTCGCCCGCTAGCCTTCAGGCTATTTCAGGGACGTCCACATGCCGCTCGCCGAAGCCTTGCCCCAAACCGCACCCCGCCTGACCGCCGTACTGTTCGGCCTGAGTGGCTGCCTGGTGGATTTCGGCGCACACACGCACCGGCATGGTAGCCACTCGGCTGAACATGCCGAGGCCACACCCGGCGCACTGGACAGCCTGCGCAGCTTGCAGCGCCAGCAAATCCCCTGTGCCTGGCTCGATGAACTGCCCCCTGCCCTCAGCCAATCCCTGGCCGCGGCGCTGCCGGAATGGATCAAACCTTCGCAACATCCAGCAACAAACACCCCATGGCCCGCCCCGAATGCCTGCTGGCAAGCCTTGATGACCCTGAACGTCGAGCGACTCGACGGCTGCGTACTGGTGAGCGGCGAACCCCGTTTGCTGCAAGCGGGGCTCAATGCCGGGTTGTGGACCATCGGCCTGGCGTCCTGCGGCTCGCTGTGCGGGCTGGCGCCCGAGCAATGGCAAGCGTTGCCCCCGCAGGAGCGCGACATCAAACGCGGCAAGGCGACGATGCAACTGTTCGGCCTGGGCGTGCATTCGGTGATCGATCACCTCGGTGAACTCGACACCTGCCTGGCCGATATCAGCTTGCGTCGGCTCAAGGGCGAAAAGCCCTGATCGAGATCATGCACGTTGCGCGCGAGTGGATTAATCTAAAGGTCAGGCATCGACCTTTGGCCCGCCGCCATGGTCTATGCCAGTGCCTATCGATTAAAGAAGGAAGAACGCCATGCCTGCCCGCGAACTGCAAGAACAGCTCAATGCCCTGCGCGAGCAATTGGAACAGAATCCTCCATTGTCCGAAGCCGAACGCGCCGAGCTACACGAACTGATGCAACAGATCGAGTTGAAGCTTGAGCTCGAAACCAAAACCCAGGATTCCAGCCTCGCCGATGGCGTCAACCTGGCCGTGGAACGCTTCGAACTCGAACACCCTACCCTTGCCGGCACCCTGCGCAACATCGGGCAGGCCTTGGCCAACATGGGGATCTGAACCCTCCTGATGCAAAAAAGCCCTGCTATCGCCAGCAGGGCTTTTTCATTTCTACGACTGGCAATGCAAATCCCCTGTGGGAGCGGGCTTGCTCCGGGCGGCGTTCCGACGAAGGCGGTTTCACATTCAACGATGATGTTGACTGACCCACCGCCTTCGCGAGCAAGCCCGCTCCCACATTAGATCTTCATTGACGGACCAGGCGATGGTTCGGCAGCTGCACCTCTTCAGTACTGCGGTACGGGTTGATATCCAGCCCGCCACGGCGCACATAACGCGCATACACCGTCAGTTTCTCCGGCTTCAGCAACCGCTGCAGGTCGAGGAAGATCCGCTCTACACACTGCTCATGGAAGTCCGAGTGCTGGCGGAAGCTGACGATGTACTCGAGCAGGCTCGCGTGATCCAGCGCCGCGCCACGGTACTCCACCGCCACGCTGCCCCAGTCCGGCTGGCTGGTGACCGGGCAGTTGGACTTGAGCAAATGGCTGTGCACGCTCTCCTCGACAATGCGCGAATCATCGCAACGCAGCAGTTCCGGCCGTGGATGCTCGTAGTTGCTGACGCTGATATCCAGTTCATCGATGCACACACCCGGCAAGGCCACGACGCCTTCGCTCTCGACATCCTTGAGACTGCGAATGCGCACCCCCACCGGCTTGCCGGCAGCCGCCGACAAGTCCTTGGCCAGCGTCGCCTCAAGGCTCGCGGTATCGGTAAACGGCGTCTGGTTCAGGGAGTTGAGGTACAGCTTGAACGACTTCGACTCGATGATGTTCGGCGAATCCGCCGGAATGCTGAATTCGCCGATCGCCACCACCGGCTTGCCCGACGGCAGCAGCCAGGACAGTTCGAAGCAGTTCCAGAAGTCCACGCCTTTATACGGCAGGGTTTGCGCCGTCAGGCCCAGTTCCGCCCACTTCGCGGTGCGCGGGATCGGGAACAGCAAGGACGGCGTGTAGGTGGCGATGTATTCGCTGGACTTGCCCAGCGGCGAGTGTTCGGCTGCGGGATGCATGGCGGAAACCTGACTGAAGAATCAGCGGATTCTATCAGCCTTTGCTCCCGCCTTTGAGTGCTTACTGACTGACAGTCAATTTGCCGACCATGCCGGCCTGATAATGACTGGGAATGTTGCAGGCAAACTCAAGGCTGGTGGCCTTGCTGAAAGTCCAGGTCAGCTCGGCGGTCTTGCCCGGCTCCACCAGCACGCTGTTCGGGTCGTCATGCTTCATGCCGTGGTCCATTTTGCTGTGATCCATGCCGGCCATGTTGCCGTGATCCATGGCCTTCATGCCAGTGGGCGTCAGCATGCCGCTCTGTTGCATCTGCAACATTTCCTGCTGGTGTTTGGCGTGCATCGCCGCATCCCCCAGGTTGAATTCATGCAACAACTGGCCTTTGTTTATCAGCACGAAGCGCACGGTTTCTCCGGCCTTGATGTCGATGGCCTGCGGCGTGAAGGACATGTCACCCATCACCACCTCGACGCTGCGGGTCGCCTTGGCCGCCGGGGCCGGCTGACCGAAATCATAGGTATGCCCGCCGTCGGCCCACACCGGCGAACTCAGCGCCAGCAAACACAGGATTTGCGCCACGGTTTTTCGTAAAAACATCGTCATACTCCAACAAGATAAGGCTCAGCATGGGCAAAACTCTAAACTGCTGCCACTGCCCGTAACCTGACAGCCAGATTACAACTTTGTCAGGTTGACCTGTACGAATGCTGCCCACGGTATAAAGCCTTCGTTCCATTTGCCATGAGTCGCCCATGAAACTGCTGATTGTCGAAGACCAACCGAAAACCGGCCATTACCTGCGCCAGGGCCTGGCCGAGGCCGGGTTCAACACCGAACTGGTGGCCGACGGCAACACCGGCCAGCAATTGGCCCTCAGCGGCGAATATGCCCTGCTGATTCTCGATGTAATGCTGCCGGGTCGTGATGGCTGGCAGATTCTTCAAGCGGTGCGCAGCGCCGGTCTGGACACGCCGGTACTTTTTCTGACCGCGCGTGACGCCGTGGAGGACAGGGTTCACGGCCTCGAACTGGGCGCCGATGACTATCTGGTCAAGCCGTTTGCCTTCTCCGAACTGCTGGCCCGGGTCCGCAGCCTGTTGCGTCGCGGCAGCGCCACAACCCAGGAAACCAGCCTGCAACTGGCCGATTTGCGCCTGGACCTAATCCGGCGCCGGGTCGAACGCAGCGGCCAGCGTATCGACCTGACCGCCAAGGAGTTCGCCCTGCTGGAAATGCTCCTGCGCCGCCAGGGCGAAGTCTTGCCCAAGTCGCTGATTGCGTCCCAGGTCTGGGACATGAATTTCGACAGCGACACCAATGTTATCGAGGTGGCGATCCGTCGCCTGCGCCTGAAGATCGACGATGAATTCCCCAACAAGCTGATTCACACCGTGCGCGGCATGGGTTACGTCCTTGAAGAGCGCCCTGTCTGATGCGCCAGCTGTCCTTGAGCAGCCGCCTGGCACTGCTGTTTGCGGCATGCACAGCGGTGGTGTCGTTGTTCGCCGGGGTGCTGTTCAGCCGTGCCAGTGAGGCGCACTTCGTTGAGCTCGACCAGCAACTGCTGGACGGCAAGCTGATTGGCTTGCGTCGGGCCTTGCACGACCTTCAGTCGAGTGACAGCGAAACGAAGCTGGCGGAGGAATTGAGCCGGCAGGCTGACCTGTCCCTGCGAATCACCGGCAGCGACGGCCAGCGCTGGTATGACAGCTCGACCAACATTCCCCAGGCATTGCCGCGCCAGCCCGGATTGTCGACGGTGAGCCATGAAGGCATGGATTACCGCGTCCTGAATGCGCCGCTTTTCGCGGGCAAACCCGATTCACCGCAACTGACCTTGCTGCTGGACATCACCCACCACCAGCACTTTCTGCAACGCATGCAGCATTTGATCTGGCTGACCGTCGGTCTGTCAGCCCTGGCCACCGCACTGCTGGGCGCCTGGGCGGCACGCAGCGGTTTGCGCCCGTTACGGCGGATCAGTGCGGTGGCCAGCGGTGTTTCCGCGCAATCGCTGAACTCGCGATTGCCTGAAGAAAACATGCCGCCGGAACTGGCGGAAATGGCCCACAACTTCAACGCCATGCTCGAACGTCTCGACGACTCGTTTCAGCGCCTGTCGGCGTTCTCCGCCGACATTGCCCATGAACTGCGCACACCATTGTCGAACCTGCTGACCCACACCCAGGTCACCCTCACCCGCCCGCGTCCCATCGAGGACTACCGCGAAGCCCTGCACAGCAACCTCGAAGAGCTGCAATGGATGGCGCAACTGGTCAATGACATGCTCTATCTGGCGAAAGCTGATCACGGCTTGTTAATGCCCAAATGCGAGCCACTGGAACTGGCGGAGGAAGCGGATCTGCTGCTGGAGTTCTTTGCCCCATTGGCCGAAGACGCGCAGGTAAAACTGAGTCGTGACGGCAATGCCCGCATCGAAGGTGACCGCAGCATGTTGCGACGGGCGTTGTCGAACCTGCTGGACAATGCGCTGCGGTTCACGCCGGCCGATGGAGAGGTTCGGGTGCGAATCGTCGATCAGCCAAAAGAATTGCGCCTGACCGTTGAAAATACGGGCCAACAGATTGCCGAAGATCTATTACCGCGCCTGTTTGACCGGTTTTACCGGGCCGATCCTGCTCGTCGTGAAGGCAGTAGCGAACATGCGGGACTGGGACTGGCGATCACCCAGTCGATCATCCGGGCCCATGGCGGGCAGATTCGTTGCGAATCGGAGAAGGGGTGGACGCGGTTTGTGATCGAGTTGCCAAGGGGGGAATGAGGCCGGCAGTTCCGGCCCCTTCGCGAGCAAGCCCGCTCCCACAGTGTTTTGTGGCGTTCACATAATCTGTGTACACGCAGATCCCTGTGGGAGCGGGCTTGCTCGCGAAGGCGGTGTAGCGGCTTACGAATACCGAAGAGCGTCAGCCGGCTCGATCTTCGCCGCCCGCCATGCCGGGTAAACCGTGGCCAGGAAGCTCATGACGAAGCCCGCCGTGCAGATCAACGCCACATCCCCGCCTTGCAGCTCAGACGGCAGGTTGCTGACGAAATACACGTCGGAACTGAAGATGTGCTGCCCGCTGACCCGCTCGATCCAGCCCACGATCTGGCTGACGTTCAGGGCGGCAATCACACCCAACACGCCGCCGATCAAGGTGCCGACGATGCCGATCACCGTGCCCTGCACCATGAAGATCGCCATGATCTCCCGTGGCGTGGCGCCGATGGTGCGCAGGATCGCGATGTCCGCGCCCTTGTCGTTCACCACCATGATCAGGGTTGCGATGATGTTGAACGCCGCCACCGCGACGATCATCAGCAACAGCAGGCCGATCATGGTTTTTTCCATTTTCATTGCGCTGAACAGGCTGCCCTGGGTGTGGGTCCAGTCGTCAGCCTTGTAGGCGGCGCCCAGCCCCGTGGCGATGTCGCTCGACACTTGCGGCGCGGCATACAGGTCCTTCACCGCCAGGCGCACGCTCTGCACCTGATTCGGCTCCCAGTGCTGCATCTGCGCGGCATCGGCCATGTGGATCAGCGCCATGGTGCCATCCAATTCGGCACCGACCTTGAACACGCCGACCACATTCAGCCGTTGCATGCGCGGGGTGATGCCGCCCGGCGCATTGCTGACTTCCGGCACGATCAGAGTGATCTTGTCGCCGACGTTCAAGCGGAAGCGGCGCGCCGTGATTTCACCGATCACCACGCCGAATTCGCCCGGTTTCAGGGCTTCGAGGCTGCCCTGAACGATGTGCTTGGCGACGATCGACACCTGGCCTTCCAGCGCCGGGTCGACACCGCTGACCTGGATTGGCTGCATCGTGCCCTTGTAGGACAGCATGCCTTCCATCTCGGTGAACGGCACCGCCGCCGTCACTTCCGGGTTTTTCATCGCCGCCGCTGCCACGGGCTTCCAGTCATCAATCGGATTGACGCCGACGATGGTGGCGTGCGGCACCATGCCGAGGATGCGCGAGCTCATTTCGCGCTGGAAGCCGTTCATCACCGACAGCACCACGATCATCGCCAGCACGCCGAGGGCGAGGCCGATCATCGAGGTCATCGAGATGAAGGAAACAAAGCGATTGCGGCGCTTGGCGCGGGTATAGCGCATGCCGATAAAGATCGATAACGGTCTGAACATTCGCTGGGGCACCGTATGGAAATAAAAGACCCGACGCCTTTTCAGACATCGGGTTTCAGCCAATCAGATAGGAGTGAGGCAGCCTTCCTGCAAATGCAGGACGCGATCCATCTGGCGGGCCAGGTTCATGTCGTGGGTCACCACCAGGAACGCCGTGCGCATCGAGGTGCTGAGTTCCAGCATCAAGTCCTGGATCCCCTGGGCGGTGTGGGAATCGAGGTTGCCGGTCGGCTCGTCGAGCATCACCAGGCCCGGATTGTTCACCAGGGCGCGGGCGATGGCCACGCGCTGACGCTCACCACCGGACAATTCGGCCGGCTTGTGCTCCAGGCGATGGCCCAGCCCTACCCTCTCCAGCAACGCCGTGGCACGCTGGCGCGCTTCGGGGATCGCGGTCTTGCCGATCAGCAGCGGCATGCAGACGTTTTCCAGGGCGGTGAATTCCGGCAGCAGGTGGTGGAACTGGTACACGAAGCCGAGGGCGCGATTACGCAGCAGGCCGCGTTTTTTCTCGCTCAGCGCCGACAGTTCTTCGCCGTCGAGCCAGACGCTGCCCTTGGTCGGTGTATCGAGGCCACCCAGCAGATTGAGCAAGGTACTTTTGCCCGAGCCCGACTTGCCGACAATCGCCACACGCTCTCCCGGGTGCAACTCCAGTTGCAGGCCGGCCAACACTTCCACCGATTCCGGGCCTTCCTCGTAGGATTTGCCCAGGCTGCGGCAGCTCAAGATTGCTTTATCACTCATGCCCGACTCACTCATAACGTAGCGCCTCCGCAGGCTGGGTGCGCGCGGCACGCCAAGCTGGATACAGGGTGGCGAGGAAACTCAGGACCAACGCCGCAGAACAGACCATCACCACGTCCTGGCTCTGCACTTGCGACGGCAGGTAATCGATGAAGTACACGTCGGCGTTGAGGAACTTGTGGCCGATCAGGCCTTCGAGGGCCGAGATCGCGGCGCTGACGTTCAGCGCGGCGAAGATCCCGACCACGGCGCCAATGGCCGTGCCGACCACGCCAATCACCGTGCCTTGCACCATGAACGTGCGCATGATCGTGCCCGGCGTGGCGCCCAGTGTACGCAGGATCGCGATGTCGCCCTTCTTGTCGTTCACCACCATCACCAGCGTGGAAATGATGTTGAACGCCGCGACCGCGACAATCAGCAGCAGCAACAGGCCGATCATGGCTTTTTCCATGCGGATCGCCTGGTACAGGTTGCCGTGGGTGCGGGTCCAGTCGCGGGCGTAGTAGCGGTCTTCGCCGAGGTCGCGGGCGATGCTCCACGCGGTGCGCGGTGCCTGGAACAGATCGTCGAACTTCAGGCGCAGGCCCTGGACCTGATCCGGCTTCCAGCGGTGCAGCCGGGCCAGATCCTGCAGGTTGGTGACGCCAAGATAGCCGTCGAGCTCACCGGCGCCGACATGGAAGATGCCGACCACGGTAAAGCGCTTCATGCGCGGGAACATCCCGGCCGGGGTCACGGTGACTTCCGGTGCCACGAAGGTCAGCTTGTCGCCAATCGCGGCACCGAGCTTGGCCGCGGCCTTGTCGCCGATGACGATGCCGAACTCGCCCGGCACCAGGTCGTCGAGTTTTCCCTGGGTCATGAAGTGATCGATGATCGACACCTGGCGCTCTTGCGCCGGATCGATGGCATTGAGCAGGACTTTCGAGACCTTGCCGTTGTTGGTCAGCAAACCCTGCATTTGCGTAAACGGCGCCACGGCCGTCACCTGCGGGTTCTGCTTGACCTTCGCCGCCAGGCTTTGCCAATCGCTGATCGGCTCGCCGGACTCGATGGTCGCGTGGGGCACCATGCCCAGCACGCGGGTGCGCATCTCATGATCGAAGCCGTTCATCACCGACAGCACCACGATCATCACGACCACGCCAAGGGCGAGCCCGATCATCGATGTCAGGGAAATGAATGACACAAAATGATTGCGACGCTTTGCACGGGTGTAACGCGTGCCGATAAATACGAAGAGAGGTCTGAACATGTCGGGGCTTGTTCGGAGGGAAAAGGAACGTCCTTGTGGCGGGGGTCGATAACCAGCTTTACACTCAGACCACCGCCGCTACCATGGGTTCGCCATGTCGACATTAGATGAAGAAGATCGCCGCGAATACTACCGTATCGAGGATACGATCGCACTGGAAATTCGGCCCCTGTCCGCTCCCGAAGCCGCCGGCCAGGAAGTGTTGCAGGATGCGTCCCCTCTCTTCAACTTGCTCAGCGAACTGCACCTGAGCGAATTCGAGTCGCAACACCTGTTGCGCCAGATCAGCGAACGCGACCGCACGACCGCCGCATTCCTCAAATCCCAGAACAAACGCATCGATTTGCTGAGTCAGGTCGTCGCTCTGACAGTGCTGGGGCAGATCGGCGAACCGCAGCCGGTGATCATCTCCGAAGGCGGCATCGACTTTCAGCATCCATCGCCCATCGCCGCCGGCGCACGCCTGTCGGTCAAGCTGGTGCTGATGCCGCAAGCCCTGGGCCTGCTGCTGCGCGCTCGCGTCACCCATTGCGACCGCAAGGGCGACGGGTATGACGTTGGCACCGAGTTCGAACACCTGACCGACGCCCAGCGCCAACTGTTGGCCCGCCACATCTTGCAAAAGCAGGCCCAGGAACGACGTCTGGCCCGCGACCAACTCGAATCAGGCAATTAATTTAAGGAAGAACCGTGACCCTCATCTACGGCCATCGCGGCGCCAAGGGCGAAGCACCGGAAAACACCCTGATCAGCTTTCAGGAATGTCTCAAGCACGGCGTGCGTCGCTGCGAACTGGACCTGCACCTGTCCATGGACGGCGAGTTGATGGTCATCCACGACCCGACCCTCAAGCGCACCACCGACCGTCGCGGCAAGGTCGTCGAACACACGGCGGCCGAGCTTGTGACGTATGACGCACGCATGGGTGGCCCGGGCTGGATCAAGCCGTGCCCGATTCCGACGCTGGAAGAACTGTTCGAGAAATGCGACCTCGATCACTGGCAGCTGGAAGTCAAAAGCGCATCAAGGATGCGTGCCGCGACCACCGTGCTGGCGATTCGTGAAATGGTGCAGCGTCATGGCCTGATGGACAAGGTGACCATCACCTCGAGCTCCCGTGAAGTGCTCAAGGCTGCGCTGGAGTTGGTGCCGGACGTGTCCCGCGGACTGGTGGCCGAGTATGCCTGGCTCGACCCGCTGAAGGTCGCGGCCAGCTATGGCTGTGAGATCCTGGCGCTGAACTGGACCCTGTGCACGCCGGAACGCCTGCAAAGGGCGCAGCGTCAGGGGCTGCATGTGTCGGTGTGGACCGTCAACGAGCCTGCGCTGATGCGCAGACTCGCCGACTTCGGCGTTGACAGCCTGATTACAGACTTTCCCGGTTTGGCCACTGCCACGCTCGAGAATTGCTGAAATCGGTCTCCCCGGCCGGCTCAGGCCACCGGCCGGAGCCCGTCAAAAAAGCCGGTTGAGGCCGTCGTACGCGGCTACCCGATAGGCTTCGGCCATGGTCGGGTAGTTGAACGTGGTGTTGACGAAGTACTTCAACGTGTTCAGCTCGCCCGGCTGGTTCATGATCGCCTGACCGATGTGCACGATCTCCGACGCCTGATAACCGAAGCAGTGAACGCCCAGGACTTCCAGGGTTTCACGGTGGAACAGGATCTTCAGCATGCCTTGCGGCTCGCCGGCGATCTGCGCCCGCGCCATGCTCTTGAAGAAGGCCTTGCCCACTTCGTACGGCACCTTGGCCTGGGTCAGCTCCTGCTCGTTCTTGCCGATCGAGCTGATCTCCGGAATGGTGTAGATGCCGGTCGGCACGTCATTCACAAAGCGCCAGCTACCGTTATCCACAATGCTGCCGGCGGCCGAACGGCCCTGGTCGTGGGCGGCACTGGCCAGGCTCGGCCAGCCGATCACGTCACCGGCGCCGTAGATATTCGGCACGCAGGTGCGGTACGCCTCGTCGATTTCGATCTGGCCACGGCTGTTGACCTTCACGCCGATGTTTTCCAGACCCAACTGATCGGTGTTGCCGGTACGACCGTTGCACCAGAGCAAGGCGTCGGCCTTGATCTTCTTGCCGGACTTGAGGTGCAGGATCACGCCGTTGTCCACGCCTTCGACGCGGTCGTAGTCTTCGTTGTGGCGAACCGTGATGTTGTTGTTGCTGAAGTGATAACTCAACGCCTGGGAGATTTCCGAGTCGAGGAAGCTCAGCAGTTGCCCACGGTTGTCCACCAGTTCAACCAGCACACCCAGGCCACTGAAGATCGAGGCGTATTCGCAACCGATCACGCCGGCGCCGTAAACAATGAGTTTGCGCGGGGTGTGGCCGAGGCTGAGGATGGTGTCGCTATCGTAGATACGCGGGTGGTGGAAATCGATGTCGGCCGGGCGATAAGGACGCGAACCGGTGGCGATGATGATGTGCTTGGCCACCAGCTTCTCGACCACGCCGTTGGCGCAGACCACTTCGATGGTTTGCTCGTCGGCGAAGCTGCCGGTGCCGAAGAACACGTCGACGCGGTTACGGGCGTAGTAGCCGGTACGCGAAGCGACTTGTTTGGAGATGACTTTCTCGGCGCTTTTCAACACATCCGGGAAGGAGAACCAGCGTGGCTCACCAATGGCCCGGAACATCGGGTTGGTGTTGAATTGCATGATCTGCCGCACCGAGTGACGCAGTGCCTTGGACGGGATGGTGCCCAAGTGAGTGCAGTTGCCGCCGACCTGACGACGGCTATCGACCATCGCCACCTTGCGCCCTGCCTTGGCGGCGTTCATTGCCGCGCCTTCCCCCGCCGGGCCGGAACCCAACACCACCACGTCGTAGTTGTAGACAGCCATGCGTACTCCTCAGAACAGGCCGCGGCACCCTCGGCACCTGCGGCTAAATCACGCCAATGCGTGGCATGAAGGAACAATTTGGGGCCAGTGCAGAACCCGGACACAGTCTATAGAAGCGTCAACGCCGCGCACATTAACCCTTGGTCGCGTCGTAGGCTACTTTTGCCTGCGCTACAACGCCAGTTTTCAATGCTCAAATCGCCACAATCACTCGGTTTTTTGGCCACTGAGGCGTTCAAAAGCGTGACTGCTGCGTGTGACGAAACCTGTATCGGCACGAATCACAAAAAATGCGCCGATATCGTGTTTTTCTGCGTAGTCCCAAGCACGCTCCGGGCCGAGAATCAGCAACAGCGTCGATAAGCCATCGGCCATCAACGCTGAAGGATGAATCACCGTCACCGATGCCAGGTTGTGTGAGACCGGCGCACCGGTGCGGGCATCGAAGGTGTGGGAAAAACGCTGGCCGTCCTGCTCGAAGTAATTACGATAGTCGCCGGAGGTGGACAGACCATAGCCGTCGACAACAATGACGCGCTCGGCCACCTGCCGATCATCCCGCGGCTCTTCCAGGGCGATGCGCCATGGCGAGCCGTCGGCCTTCCTGCCGGACGCCTTGAGCTCACCCGTGGCCTCGGCGAGGTAGTCATGGATGCCCATCGCCTCGAGTCTTGCGGCAATCGTGTCCACCGCATAACCGGCGGCGATGCTGTTGAAGTCGACCTCGACAGCGGCGTCCTTGCACAACTGGTCGCCGTCGATGCGCAAGTGTTCATGGCCGACGCGCTTGCGGGCTTCGGCGAGCGCTTCGGCAGTCGGGACTTTTTCCCCGCGGGCCTGCGGACCAAATCCCCAGAGATTGAGCGACGGCTCCACCGTCAGATCGTAGGAGCCGTCGCTCTGCACTGACAGTTGCTCGCCCACGCGGACCAGTTCGAGGATCGACGCCGGCATTGCCTGACAGCCGTTGGCCGGTAATACATTGAAGCGCTCGATGTCCGAGTCGCTGCGGTAGGTCGACATTTGCCGATCAATGTCAGCGAGAATCTGCTCGACCTGGACACGGACTTCGTCCGGCGCCGGAAGGCCGGCATGGCGCACATACTTGATCGAATAAGCGCTGCCCATGGTCGGGCCGCCAAAGCTTTCCAGAGTGTCGCCGTTGCCGCAGCCTGATAGTGCGCCGAGCAGCAAAAATGCCACCCCCCGCCACCTGATCAACAATTCCCGAGCTCCCCCGAAACATCCCCTGACACACCGCCAGGGCCAGCCATTATGCGATAGAACTGTGGGAGCGGGCTTGGTCCGGGCGGCGATCCGACGAAGAGGCCGGCGCAGGCAACATATTTCCGACTGACAAACACACAAACAAAAACGCCCCGACCAAGGTCGGGGCGTTTCATGTGCAGCTAAAGGCTTAGCGCGGGAATGCTGGCGGGTTTACACCGGCCATGTCTTCCATCACGCGAACCACCTGGCAGCTGTAACCGAACTCGTTGTCGTACCAAACGTACAGAACAACGCGGTTATCCTGGGTGATGGTCGCTTCCGCGTCCACTACGCCTGCGTGGCGCGAGCCAACGAAGTCGGTGGAAACCACTTCCTGGGAGCTCACGTAGTCGATCTGCTTGTGCAGATCCGAGTGCATGGCCATCTGGCGCAGGTACTCGTTGATCTCTTCGCGAGTGGTGGCCTTTTCCAGGTTCAGGTTCAGGATAGCCATCGACACGTTCGGCGTAGGAACGCGAATCGCGTTGCCGGTCAGCTTGCCCTTGAGCACTGGCAGCGCCTTGGCGGCTGCGGTGGCGGCACCGGTCTCGGTGATTACCATGTTCAGCGGCGCGGCGCGGCCACGACGGCTGCCCTTGTGGAAGTTGTCGATCAGGTTCTGGTCGTTGGTGAACGAGTGAACGGTTTCGACGTGGCCGTTGATGATGCCGTACTTGTCGTTGACTGCCTTGAGCACCGGCACGATGGCGTTGGTGGTGCAGGAAGCCGCCGAAATGATCTTGTCGTCAGGGGTGATATCGCCATGGTTGATGCCGTGCACGATGTTCTTCAGCGCGCCCTTGCCAGGTGCGGTGAGGATCACACGGGCAGCGCCCGGGCAGGCCAGGTGCTGGCCCAGGCCGTCAGCGTCACGCCATACACCGGTGTTGTCGACGATCAGAGCGTTTTCGATGCCGTACTGGGTGTAGTCGACTTCGGCCGGGCTCTTGGCGTAGATAACCTGGATCAGGTTGCCGTTGGCGGTGATGGTGTTGTTGGCTTCATCGATGGTGATGGTGCCATCGAACGGGCCATGGACCGAGTCGCGGCGCAGCAGGCTGGCGCGCTTGACCAGGTCGTTCTCGGCGCCCTTGCGGACAACGATGGCGCGCAGGCGCAGGCCGTCGCCACCACCGGTTTTCTCGATCAGGATGCGCGCCAGCAGACGGCCGATACGACCGAAGCCGTAGAGGACAACGTCGGTGCCTTTGCGGGCGGATGCGTTTTGCTGGCCAACCACGTCAGCCAGTTCTTCACGGACGAACTGCTCGGCAGTACGACCATTGCCTTCGGCCTTGAATTTGGCCGCCAGCTTGCCCAGGTCCACCGAAGCGGCGCCGAGCTTGAGCTCGCTCATCGCCTTGATCAGCGGGAATGTTTCGTGGACGGACAGCTCGCTTTCGTCGGACTGACGGTGACGAGCAAAGCGGTGAGCTTTGAGAATCGCAATGACTGAACGATTGATCAGGCTGCGGCCATAGATCGAGCTCACCACGTTGTTATTGCGGTAGAGCTGACCGATAAGCGGAATCATCGCTTCTGCGAGTGCTTCACGGTCGATCCATTCACCAAGACACTGGTCGGGCTTCTGAGTCACGGGAACCTTCCACATGTAGGGGCAGAAAAAAGGGGCTACATTATGCCGCCGAGTGGCCGCCGTAGCAATGCGCGCCCGTCGTACTTTACGTAACAAATCCTCGTTCAAAAAAATCACGCATCGCGCCAGCCCAATAAAACCGGGGCTTTCAGCGCAGTCAATTTTTTGGTGGTCACGCCTCCTTGTCCGTAACCCTCCGTAACACTCGTTGTTTTTGCCACTACATATTCAGTAATTTTCGGTAAAAAACCGCCGAATTTTGTCTTTACCACTACATTTTGCCCCACCCGCGCTTTTAGACGCAGTCAGCAACTGACAGGCGGCATCGTAGACCGCTACAATTACCGACTTTGTCGCAACGCTTGGAGCTCAACCTTCCGTGCCCGTTCTGCGTCTACCGCTTCTCCCTGCCGCGGCAGGTAAACAGCACTGGGGCAACCTGCCCGGTGCCGCCCTGAGCCTGGCCATCGCCGAGGCCGCCAGCGCTGCCAAGCGCTTTACCCTGCTGCTGACCGCCGATAGCCAAAGTGCCGAACGGCTGGAACAGGAGCTGGGTTTCTTCGCCCCGGATTTGCCCGTATTGCACTTTCCCGACTGGGAAACCCTGCCCTACGACCTGTTCTCGCCGCACCAGGACATCATTTCCCAGCGCATCGCCAGCCTGTACCGGCTGCCGGAGCTGAGCCATGGCGTGCTGGTGGTGCCGATCACGACCGCCCTGCATCGCCTCGCACCGACCAAATTCCTGCTCGGCAGCAGCCTGGTGCTGGATATCGGCCAGAAGCTCGACGTCGAGCAAATGCGCACCCGGCTTGAAGCCACGGGCTATCGCTACGTCGATACGGTGTATGAACACGGCGAGTTCACCGTACGCGGTTCGCTGATCGATCTGTTCCCGATGGGCAGCAAGCTGCCGTATCGCATCGATCTGTTCGACGACGAAATCGAAACCCTGCGCACCTTCGACCCGGAGAACCAGCGCTCGATCGACAAAGTCGACTCGGTCAAGCTGTTGCCGGCCAGGGAATTCCCGCTGCAGAAAGAAGCGGTCACCCGTTTCAAGGCGCGCTTCCGCGAGCGTTTTGACGTCGACTTCCGCCGCTGCCCGATCTTCCAGGACTTGAGCAGCGGGATTACTCCAGCCGGCATCGAGTACTACCTGCCGCTGTTCTTCGAAGAGACCTCGACGCTGTTCGATTACCTGCCCCAGGACACGCAAGTGTTTTCCCTGCCGGGCATCGAACAAGCGGCGGAAAACTTCTGGAACGACGTGCGCAATCGCTATGAAGAACGCCGCGTCGATCCGTCCCGCCCTCTATTACCGCCCGCCGAACTGTTCCTGCCGGTGGAAGACTGCTTCGCGCGCCTGAAGAACTGGCCGCGTGTGGTGGCCAGTCAACAGGACGTGGAAAGCGGTAGCGGTCGCGAGCGCTTCCCCGCTCGGGAGCTGCCGAACCTGGCCATCGAAGCCAAGGCCACTCAGCCGATGGCGGCACTGGCCGAATTCCTCGACCAGTTCCCCGGTCGCGTGTTGTTTACCGCCGAATCGGCAGGCCGCCGCGAAGTGTTGCTGGAACTGCTGGAACGCCTGAAGCTGCGACCGAAAACCGTCGACAGCTGGCCGGACTTTGTCGCCGGCAAGGATCGCCTGGCGATCACCATCGCTCCGCTCGACGAAGGCTTGCTGCTTGACGACCCGGCCCTGGCCCTCGTCGCGGAAAGCCCGTTGTTCGGCCAGCGCGTGATGCAGCGCCGTCGCCGTGAAAAGCGCGCCGATGCCAACAACGATGCCGTGATCAAGAACCTCACCGAGCTGCGCGAGGGTGCGCCGGTGGTGCACATCGACCACGGCGTCGGCCGCTACCTGGGCCTGGCGACCCTGGAAATCGACAGCCAGGCCGCTGAATTCCTCGCCCTGGAATACGCCGAAGGCGCCAAGCTTTATGTGCCGGTGGCCAACCTGCACCTGATCGCCCGCTACACCGGCAGCGACGATGCCCTGGCCCCGCTGCACCGCCTCGGCTCCGAGACCTGGCAGAAAGCCAAGCGCAAAGCCGCCGAACAGGTGCGTGACGTGGCCGCCGAGTTGCTCGACATCTATGCCCGTCGTGCCGCCCGCGAAGGCTACGCTTTCGCCGATCCGAAGGCCGACTACGCCACCTTCAGCGCCGGTTTCCCGTTCGAAGAAACCCCGGACCAGCAAACCACCATCGAAGCGGTGCGCGAAGACATGCTCGCGCCCAAACCGATGGACCGCCTGGTGTGCGGCGACGTCGGCTTCGGCAAGACCGAAGTGGCGATGCGCGCCGCGTTCATTGCCGTGCACGGCGGTCGCCAGGTGGCGATCCTGGTGCCGACCACCCTGCTCGCCCAGCAGCACTACAACAGCTTCCGCGACCGCTTTGCCGACTGGCCGGTGACCGTGGAAGTGATGAGCCGCTTCAAGTCGGCCAAGGAAGTGAATGCGGCGGTCGCGAACCTGGCCGAAGGCAAGATCGACATCGTCATCGGCACTCACAAGTTGCTGCAGGACGACGTGAAGATCAAAAACCTTGGCCTTGTGATCATCGACGAGGAACACCGTTTCGGCGTGCGCCAGAAAGAACAGCTCAAGGCCCTGCGCAGCGAAGTCGACATCCTGACCCTGACCGCCACGCCGATTCCGCGCACGCTGAACATGGCGGTGTCGGGCATGCGCGACCTGTCGATCATCGCCACGCCACCGGCCCGTCGCCTGTCGGTCCGCACCTTCGTCATGGAACAGAACAAGAGCACGGTCAAAGAGGCCCTGCTGCGTGAGTTGCTGCGTGGCGGTCAGGTCTATTACCTGCACAACGACGTGAAGACCATCGAGAAATGTGCCGCCGACCTCGCCGAGCTGGTACCGGAAGCACGGATCGGCATCGGTCACGGGCAGATGCGCGAACGCGATCTCGAACAGGTGATGAGCGATTTCTATCACAAGCGCTTCAACGTACTGATCGCCTCGACCATCATCGAGACCGGCATCGACGTACCAAGCGCCAACACCATCATCATCGAGCGTGCCGACAAGTTCGGCCTGGCACAGTTGCACCAGTTGCGCGGCCGGGTCGGACGCAGCCACCACCAGGCGTACGCCTACCTCCTGACGCCGCCGCGCCAGCAAATCACCCCGGACGCGGAAAAGCGCCTGGAAGCGATTGCCAATACCCAGGACCTCGGCGCGGGCTTCGTGCTTGCCACCAACGACCTGGAAATCCGTGGCGCCGGCGAACTGCTCGGTGACGGTCAGAGCGGGCAGATCCAGGCCGTCGGCTTCACGCTGTACATGGAAATGCTCGAGCGCGCGGTGAAGTCGATCCGCAAGGGCGAGCAGCCGAACCTCGACCAACCGCTCGGCGGCGGTCCGGAAGTCAACTTGCGCGTGCCGGCGTTGATTCCCGAGGACTACCTGCCGGATGTCCACGCCCGCCTGATTCTCTACAAACGCATTGCCTCGGCCACCGACGAGGACGGCCTCAAGGATTTGCAGGTGGAGATGATCGACCGTTTCGGCCTGTTGCCGGAACCGACCAAGAACCTGATCCGCATCACTGCATTGAAATTGCAGGCCGAGCAACTGGGCATCAAGAAAGTCGATGGCGGCCCCCAAGGCGGTCGCGTCGAGTTCGCGGCACAGACGCCGGTCGACCCGCTGACCCTGATCAAACTGATCCAGAGCCAGCCAAAACGCTACAAATTCGAAGGCGCCACGATGTTCAAGTTCATGGTTCCGATGGAGCGCCCGGAAGAGCGCTTTAATACTGTAGAGGCGCTGTTCGAGCGCCTCGTTCCGAAAACTGCTTGAAGGACGCCGCATGCGCCTGTTTCGCTCACTGACCTTGCTGACCCTGCTGATGCCAGCACTGGTCGCACCCACGGCATTTGCCGATGACCTGTATCAGGTCGAAATGATTCTGGTCCGTCAAAACGCCGTGCCGGCGATTGTCAGCCGCGCTGCGCCGGAAGACTGGGCGGCGGGTGCCCAACCCGTCAGCCCCGACAGCCTGCGCACGCCAAGCCTGAATGGCGAGGTGGAAAAACTCACCAGCAGCGCCGACTACACGGTGTTGCTGCACAAGGCCTGGCAACAGCCCCTCGGCGAAACTGCCAGCAAAGTGGCGATCAGCGACGGCAAGGAACAGTATGGTCAGTTCCCGATCGAGGGCACATTGAACATGACGCTGGGACGCTTTACCGACGTCGACGCCGATTTCTGGGTCAATCAGATCGATGCCAATGGCATGGTGACTGCCAGCGAGCGCTTGAAACAGGAAAGCCACACCAAGAACGGCCAGTTGAACTTCCTCGACAACGGTCACCTCGGCCTGCTGATCAAGATCACCTCGCTGACCGCTCCCGCACCCCGAGCAGCTCCCGAAGAAATTCCGGACTGATTGAAGTCTCTATGTCCGCGACCCTGAGCAAACCCCTGGCACCGTCCTGGGTCAGCCGATTCAAAGAACAGAGCCTGGAGCGTGGTCGTCGTTACGCGCTGGAGAACCGCGTCAGGATCGTCGAGGCCGGCGACGCCACGATCATCGCCGCCTGCGAGGGCTCGGGCGGCAATGTCTACCGTCAGACCATTCGCCTGCGCGAGTCAGCCAAAGGCACTTTGCTGATGGTCGATGCAACTTGCTCGTGCCCGGTCCACAACAACTGCAAACACTGCGCAGCAGTGCTCCTGCAAGTGCAGGAAACCCTCGACTACCCCGCTGCCGCCAAAGACGCTGAACTCCTGGAAAAACTCCAGGCAGTCCTGGAAAACCGCAGCCCGAAAGCCCCGCCGCAAGTGCTGGTGGACAATGTGCAACCGGTACCGCGCCTGTGGCTGGCCAGCATCGAGTTCAGCGCGTTCGAACCGCGCAACGGTCGAATGCAGCGTTACATCCAGCATCGCGCGGCGCTGTCTTTCAGTTATCTGGACGAGTACGTTTCCGGGCAGAAAAACACCGATATTCTGATTCGCCAGGAAACCCAAACGCTGCGAATAAAACGCCACCCGGAAGTGGAACAGTCCTACCGGGAACAATTGCGAATCCTCGGCTTCAAAGTCGCCACCCGGCAAAGCAAGGCCTTGCCGGAAAGTGCCGGCGAGCTGTTCGAGATGGTCAATGACAGCGCCTGGCTGACCTTTACCCTCAATGAACTGCCGAAGCTGCGCACCCAGGGCTGGGAACTACAGATCGACGAGGACTTCGGTTTCGACCTGACCGCGGTAGACGACTGGTACGCCACGGTCGAACAGGCTCCGGAGCGGGACTGGTTCGATCTGGAACTGGGGATCATCGTCAATGGCGAACGCCTGAGCCTGTTGCCGATCCTGCTCAATCTGATGCGCTCGCACACCGAAATCCTCAACCCGGAACGCCTGGCCCGACGACGCGACGACGAGCTGATCCTGGTCAACATCCCCAACCGCCCGAACTCCGAGTACGGCCCGTTGCAAGTCGCCCTGCCCTTCGGCCGCCTGAAGCCGGTGCTGGCCACCCTCGGCGAGTTCTACCTGCAGGAACCCGGCGACACCACGCTGCGCCTGAGCAAGGCCGATGCCACGCGCCTGAACCCGCTGGAAGACATGCCACTGCTCTGGGAGGGTGGCGAACAGATCCGCACCCTTGCCCAGCGCCTGCGTGACATCAAGGACCACACGGCCACCGCCCCGGACGGCCTGAATGCGACGCTGCGGCCGTATCAGCTCGAAGGCTTGAGCTGGATGCAATCGCTGCGGCAACTGGAAGTGGGTGGAATTCTCGCGGACGACATGGGCCTGGGCAAAACCCTGCAGACACTGGCGCACGTGCTCAGCGAGAAAAACGCCGGCCGCCTCGATCGGCCGTGCATGGTCGTAATGCCGACCAGCCTGATCCCCAACTGGCTCGACGAAGCGGCGCACTTTACGCCGCAGCTCAAGGTACTGGCGCTATACGGTGCCAGCCGCAAAAAGCACTTCGACAAGTTGGCCGATTACGACCTGATCCTGACCACCTATGCGTTGCTGCCCAAGGATGTCGAACGCCTGGCGGCGCAGCCCTTGCACATACTGGTGCTGGACGAAGCGCAATACATCAAGAACCCGACCAGCAAGGCCGCCCAGGCTGCCCGCGAACTGAATGCCCGGCAGCGCCTGTGCCTGAGCGGCACGCCGCTGGAAAACCATCTCGGTGAACTGTGGTCGCTGTTTCACTTCCTCTTGCCTGGCTGGCTGGGCGACGTCAAAAGCTTCAACCGCGATTACCGCGTACCGATTGAAAAACGCACCAGCGAGGTCAGGCTCCAGCACCTCAACGGCCGGATCAAACCTTTCCTGCTGCGCCGCACCAAGGAACAGGTGGCCACCGAGTTGCCGCCGAAAACCGAGATCATCCACTGGGTCGAACTCAACGAAGCCCAGCGCGACGTGTACGAAACCATGCGCCTGGCCATGGACAAGAAAGTCCGCGACGAGATCACCCGTAAAGGCGTGGCCCGCAGCCAGATCATCATTCTCGAAGCACTGCTCAAGCTGCGCCAGGTGTGCTGCGACTTGCGCCTGGTCAACGAGGCAACCCTGCCAAACCGTGGCAGCACGTCGGGCAAGCTCGACAGCCTGATGGAAATGCTCGAGGAGTTGTTCGAGGAAGGTCGGCGGATCCTGCTGTTCTCGCAGTTCACCTCGATGCTGTCGCTGATCGAAGACGAACTGAACAAACGCGGCGTGGCCTACGCCCTGCTGACCGGCCAGACCCGCGACCGCCGCACACCGGTGAAGGAATTCCAGAGCGGCAAGCGTCAGATTTTTCTGATCAGTCTGAAGGCCGGTGGCGTTGGCCTGAACCTGACCGAAGCAGACACGGTGATTCATTACGACCCGTGGTGGAACCCGGCGACGGAAAACCAGGCGACCGACCGGGCGTATCGCATCGGCCAGGAGAAGCCGGTGTTCGTTTATAAATTGATTGCGCGCGGCACGGTGGAAGAAAAGATTCAGCACCTGCAAAAGGAAAAATCCGACCTCGCGGCCGGCGTGCTGGATGGCCGCAAGGCCGGGGACTGGAAACTGCAGAGCGATGATATTGAAGCGCTGTTTGCGCCGCTGCCGGAAAACCTCGAAAAACGCTGAGACTTTCGGCGCCAGAACCGGCGTCTTCGCGAGCAAGCCCGCTCCCACAGTGTTTTTGTGTTGCCTCCACTGTTGAGGTTAAACACAAATCAAATGTGGGAGCGGGCTTGCTCGCGAAGGGAGCGACTCGGTATAGGGCCTGGCTCAGCCCTTGAGCACCCGCGCCAATGTCGATTTCACCTTGCCCATGCCGTCATGCAACGCCTGCTCGATCTCGGCCATGGTGATCACCGCCGTCGACTTGCCCGCCGCCGGGTTCACCACCAGCGCCAGACAGGCGTAATCCAGTTCCAGTTCGCGGGCCAGGGCCGCTTCCGGCATACCGGTCATGCCGACGATGTCGCAGCCGTCGCGCTCCAGCCGGGCGATTTCAGCTACTGTCTCCAGGCGCGGCCCTTGAGTGCAGGCATACACGCCATGACTGCTGTAGCCCACACCTTCCGCTGCCAATGCCGCAATCAATTGCTGGCGCAACGGTTCGCTGTAGGGGTAGCTGAAGTCGATATGGGTGACCTGCTCCAGGTCATCGGCAAAGTAGGTGTGCTCACGACCGCTGGTGTAGTCGATCAACTGATGCGGCACGCAGAAATGCCCGGTGCCCATGGCAGCATGGATGCCGCCCACGGCGTTGACCGCCAGAATGGCTTCGGCACCGGCCTGCTTCAGCGCCCAGAGGTTGGCGCGGTAGTTGACCTGATGCGGCGGAAAACGATGCGGATGACCGTGACGTGCGAGGAACAGCACTTCCTTGCCGGCATACTCGCCGATCTGCACGTCGGCCGAAGGTGCGCCATAAGGCGTGTCCACCGCCAAGGATTGACGAATGCTCAGGCCTTCGAGTTGAGTCAGGCCAGTGCCACCGATAATCGCGTAAACCGTCATAACGAACAGTCCTTAATCAATCAATTGAGCTTCTTTGAGCGCGCCGACAGCGGCCAGCCAGCGCGGGTCTTGACGGTATTCGACGTTGGCAAACGACTGGCCGCGCATCCGCGCAATACGCTCGGACGGCTTGACCTTCAGGCGTTGCGCAGCGCTCAGGGCCAGTTCGGCGGCAGCGCGGTCGTTGCACACCAGGCCCATGTCGCAACCGGCAGTCAGCGCCGCTTCGATACGACTGGCGGCATCGCCGACCACGTGAGCGCCCGCCATGGACAGGTCATCACTGAAAATCACCCCGTCGAACTGCAACTCGCCGCGCAGGATGTCCTGCAACCAGCGGCGGGAGAAACCGGCGGGCTGCGAATCGACTTGTGGATAAATAACGTGGGCCGGCATGACGGCGGCCAGTTGCTTGCTCAGTTTGGCAAACGGCACCAGGTCATTGGCGCGGATCTCGTCGAGGCTGCGTTCGTCGTTGGGAATCGCGACGTGGGAGTCAGCCTCGGCCCAGCCATGGCCAGGGAAATGCTTGCCGGTGGCGGCCATCCCGGCGCTGTTCATGCCGCGGATGAATGCACCCGCGAGCAAGGCAGCGCGCTCGGGATCACCTTCGAACGAACGGGTGCCAACTACGGCGCTGCGCTGGTAATCCAGGTCGAGCACCGGGGCGAAACTCAGGTCCAGGCCAACGGCCAACACTTCGGTCGCCATGATCCAGCCGCACTGCTCGGCCAGGTATTCGGCGTTCGGGTTGTCGGCAATGGCGCGCATGGCGGGCAAGCGCACGAAACCCTGGCGCAGGCGCTGCACGCGGCCGCCCTCTTGATCCACCGCCAACAGCAGATCGGGACGAACGGCTCTGATTGCCGCACTCAATTCACGCACCTGACGTGGATGCTCGATGTTACGGGCAAAGATGATCAGGCCACCCACTTCGGGCTGGCGCAACAATTGGCGATCTTCAGCCGTCAGCCAGGTACCGGCGACGTCCACCATCAACGAGCCTTGCAAGACAGCAGTCATAAAAATTCCTTGATAACAGATAACCCGGCCCACACGGATTCGCCGCCAGGCGCTGTGCCCGGCAGATCGGCGATATCAGTGGGAAACGGGTTCAGAACGAGAGTCGGCATGGGCGGCTAGCTTAGCGGATGTCAGCTGCCGCGCCCACCCGTGTGCGGTTAAACCTTGGCGGCAACCGGTGTCGATTTGCTGCGTGGACGCAACTGGGCAGTTGCCATGGCCGCATCCGTCACACCGGACTCGGCACGCATGCCGGCAGCCAGGAATGGCACCATCAGGCGCATGACCTGCTCGATAGAGGTGTTCACGCCGAAATCGGTTTCGGCAATCGCCCGCAAGGCCTTGATACCGGACATGCTGAACGCCGCCGCACCCAGCATGAAGTGCACGCGCCAGAACAGTTCGATGGGTGGAATGCGTGGCGCCGCTTCGTTGACCAGCATCATGTAGCGGCGAAACACCTTGCCGTACATGTCTTCCAGATAACGACGCAAGTGCCCCTGGCTCTGACTGAACGCCAGTCCCAGCAAACGCATGAAGATAGACAGGTCGTTGCCACTGCGCGGCTGCACCACCAGTGCCTGTTCAACGAGGATCTCCAGCAACTCTTCGAGAGTAGGCTTGATGTCGGGCTTGGCCTGACGCCGCTCCAGCTCTTTATCGAGACTGATGCAGAACGGCCCGAGGAACCGCGAGAAAACCGCCTGAATCAACGCCTTCTTGGAACCGAAGTGATAGTTCACCGCCGCCAGGTTGACACCCGCCTTGCTGGTGATCAGGCGCAACGAGGTTTCGGCGAAACCTTTTTCCGCGAACAACTGCTCGGCTGCATCAAGAATGCGTTCAACGGTTTCCGACTGGGCCATGGCTACTCCGCCTGACAAACACTTGTTTGAAACATACGTTTCAGCCTGTGCATTGTCAAGTCTGGCAGTTCGTTTCGGGAATGGTCGGTCAGACATTTAACCACACAACGGCGAAGCTTCAATCCACTGACTGATTGACCGTCCGGCGGCGACTGAAAAATGGAGCATTGCCAAGACCGTCTCACTGTATATAATCCCAGTCACTGTATAAAAAAACAGAGCGATCAATATGCTAAAGCTGACGCCACGACAAGCAGAGATTCTGGCTTTCATCAAACGCTGCCTGGAAGACAACGGATATCCACCCACCCGTGCGGAAATCGCTCAGGAACTGGGTTTCAAGTCACCCAATGCGGCGGAAGAACACCTCAAGGCACTGGCCCGCAAGGGTGCAATCGAGATGACGCCTGGCGCCTCCCGTGGCATCCGCATCCCCGGCTTCGAAGCCAAGGCCGACGACGCCACCCTGCCGATCATTGGCCGGGTCGCAGCCGGCGCCCCGATTCTTGCGCAGCAACACATCGAAGAGTCCTGCAACATCAATCCTGCCTTCTTCCATCCGCGCGCCGACTACCTGCTGCGCGTCCATGGGATGAGCATGAAGGATATCGGCATTTTCGACGGCGACCTGCTGGCGGTCCACACCACCCGCGAAGCCCGTAACGGCCAGATCGTGGTGGCGCGAATCGGCGACGAAGTGACCGTCAAGCGCTTCAAGCGTGACGGCAGCAAAGTCTGGCTGATCGCCGAGAACCCCGAGTTCGCCCCCATTGAAGTGAACCTTCAAGACCAGGAACTGGTGATCGAAGGCTTGAGTGTCGGCGTCATTCGCCGCTAAAGGAGGCTCCATGCAGTTCCCACAGCCATCACCACAGCAAACCCAACTGCCTTTGTTCGAAGCGTTCATGGCACAGCCATTGGCGCCGATCCTGAAAGACGTAGTCGAGTCCCCCTGGAGCGCCGAACCTGACGTTTTCAGCGAGCTGTCACTGCGTGGTGCAGCCGGGAACTGCCTGAGCCTTCTGGCACCGATCCTCAGGGAATTGAGCCAGGACCAGGACGCACGCTGGCTGACACTGATCGCGCCGCCCGCCAGCCTGACTCAAGCCTGGTTGCGCGATGCTGGCCTCAACCGCGAGCGCATTCTGTTGCTGCAACCGCGGGGTACCCAGAGCGCCCAGCAACTGACCTGCGAAGCCCTGCGCCTGGGTCGTAGCCACACTGTGGTCAGCTGGATCAACCCGTTGAGCCCCCAATCGCGGCAACAACTGATCAGCGCCGCCCGCACCGGGGACGCTCAGAGCCTGAATATTCGACTGGGTTAACCGGCGGACAAAACGCGTGATTCACCGCGTGAGGCTTCTCCAGGGACAGAGAAGCCGATGAGTAGCGATATCAAGAAAAACGACAGACGGGGATCAATGAAGCACCCGCGCCCCCTCTTCCTTGTCGAACTCGCCTTCAGCCAAGCGACCGGCCATCTGTACACCGACGCTCAACATCGCCTTGGCGACTTCCACGTGCTGCCCTTGCAGAAATGCCTTGGCGTCCTCGGAGAAATCCAAAGTAACCAGAGAACCCTCGTCCTCAGCCCTGCGCAGCTCGATACGGCCGTCTGGCAACTCGACAATTTCTAGAAAGGACGTTGGCATAAAGGACTGTTCTCCACGAAAGGCGGGGATTATATAGGCATCGCGCGGGCTTCGCTTGGGATCTTGACCAGATGTCATCCCAAAACTGTTTCTGTCAGCACTCGTTCAGGCCTTCGCGAAAGCGGATCGCCAACCCCTTCAGATTCTGGCGCCAGCTCTCCAGCTCCTCACGACTCAGCTCCTGCGGCGCCTCCTCTTCATCCAGATTGACAGCCTGAATCAGCGGCTGGGTCACGTCCCCTTTCGGCTTGTGGGGCGCGCGCGGCGGCTGAAACAGCGCAGCATGGGCTGCCAACAGCTTGGCCAGCCAGGTCTCCGGGTTACTGGCCAACTCGACCAGCTCAGCCATTTCCGGAATGGCGATGGTTTCCAGCACCTCGCGAGTCAGCAACAACTCTGCACGGGGCGCATTGGCCTGAGGCAAGCGATAGAAGCCGGCGATTTCGTGACACAGACCCAACAGCGCGCCGTACAGGTGAAACAGCGCGGATTCGCGTCCAGCCTGGATCAGCGCCAGCGAATTCATCGCCCGCCCTTCTTCAGTGCGGGCCAGCGCTTCGAGCGACAAGCCGGCGAAGTAAATCTTCTGATTGGTGCGGGTATACAGTTCGTGGGCCATGACGGCAGCCTCCACAACGAAATAATTGCTTCATGCAGGTTGGACAGTGTCGTGGATCAGCCGATCCAACCGCAAGCCCCCCTTTTTTTGCAGGAGCACAATAAAGGCCGCATGAAAACCCGAAGGTTCTCATGCGGCCTTTTCAGTGCTGCGACGCTTTACGCCTTCGCAGCCGGACGCTTGTCTTCGACCGTCCACTTGCCGCCGTCGTAGAACGCCTTCCAGCCAGTCGGCTTACCGTCAACCTCAGTCTGCACGTACTGTTCCTTGGTCTTGCGGCTGTAACGAATCACAGTCGGGAGGCCATCCGGATCTTTCTTCGGTGCTTCGCAGAGGAAGTGATACTTCGGATCGATCTCATCCTTGTGCGGGACGATTTCCATCACCAGCGGAGCACGGGTCTCGCGGTTTTTCGGGAACTGGCTGGCCGCCAGGAACAGGCCGGACGCACCGTCGCGCAGAATATAGGTGTCGTTGACCTTTTCGCATTTCAGCTCAGGCATCTTCACCGGATCCATCTTCGGCGGCGCCGCATCACCGCTCTTCAGCAGTTTGCGGGTGTTCTTGCAGGTGGCATTGGTGCAACCGAAGAACTTGCCGAAACGGCCGGTCTTGAGTTGCATCTCGCTGCCACACTTGTCGCACTCCAGGCTCGGACCTTCATAGCCCTTGATGCGATAAGTGCCCTCTTCGATTTCGTAGCCATCGCAATCCGGGTTGTTACCGCAGATGTGCAGCTTGCGCTTTTCATCGAGCAGGTAGGCATCCATCGCCGTGCTGCAGATCGGGCAACGATGCTTGCCACGCAACACCAGCGATTCCGATTCACCCTCGTCGTCCGCAGCGATCTCGTCGCCCGGCACCAGGTTGACGGTGGCCTTGCAGCGCTCTTTCGGCGGCAGGCTGTAGCCCGAGCAACCGAGGAACACACCAGTCGATGCGGTACGAATCTGCATCGGCCGGCCGCAAGTGGTGCACGGAATGTCAGTCATGACAGGCTGATTGGCACGCATGCCGTGTTCCGGGCTTTCGGCCACTTCGAGTTTCTTCTTGAAGTCACCGTAGAACTCGTCGAGCACGTTTTTCCAGTCACGTTCGCCCTGGGCCACGTCATCGAGGTGCTCTTCCATGCCGGCGGTGAAGCCGTAGTCCATCAGGTTGGAGAAGCTCTCAGCCAGACGCTCGGTGACGATGTCGCCCATCTTTTCCGAGTAGAAACGACGGTTGTGCAGCGCCACATAGCCGCGGTCCTGGATGGTCGAAATGATCGCCGCATAGGTCGAAGGACGACCGATGCCGCGTTTTTCCATTTCTTTTACCAGGCTGGCTTCCGAGTAACGTGCCGGCGGCTTGGTGAAGTGCTGGGTCGGATCAAGCTTGATCAGCTTCATCGCGTCGCCCTGGGCCATGTCCGGCAGTACGTCGTCATCGCCTGGCTTGGCGATTTGCGGCATGACGCGGGTGTAACCGTCGAACTTCAGGATGCGGCCCTTGGCGCGCAGCTCGAAGTCGCCGGCGCCCACAGTGACCGTGGTCGACAGGTATTGCGCCGGCAGCATCTGGCAAGCGAGGAACTGGCGCCAGATGAGCTCGTAGAGGCGCTCAGCGTCACGCTCCATGCCCGACAGCTTGCTTGGCTCGGTATTGGCGTCGGACGGACGAATCGCTTCGTGAGCCTCTTGTGCGCCTTCCTTGCTGCTGTAGACGTTCGGGGTTTCCGGCAGGTACTTCTTGCCGAACTCGCCTTCAATATAGGTACGCGCCATCGCCACGGCATCAACCGAAAGGTTGGTGGAGTCGGTACGCATGTAGGTGATGTAGCCGGCTTCGTACAAACGCTGGGCCATCATCATGGTTTTCTTCACACCGAAGCCCAGGCGGTTACTCGCGGCCTGTTGCAGGGTGGAGGTGATGAACGGCGCCGACGGCTTGCTGCTGGTCGGTTTGTCTTCGCGCTTGACGATGCTGTAGCTGGAAGACTTGAGCTTCTCCAGCGCAGCCATCGCCTGGGTTTCGTTGAGCGGCTTGAAGGCTTCGCCTTTCTCGCGGGCCACATCGAAACGCACGGTCGCGCCTTTGGCGGTGCCGAGGTCGGCGTGAACTTCCCAGTACTCTTCCGGGATGAACGCGCGGATTTCACGTTCGCGCTCGACCACCAGCTTCACCGCAACCGATTGCACGCGACCGGCGGACAAGCCACGAGCGATCTTGGCCCACAGCAGCGGCGAAACCATGTAGCCCACGACGCGGTCGAGGAAGCRACGCGCCTGCTGGGCGTTGACGCGGTCGATATCCAGCTCGCCTGGCTTCGAGAAGGCTTCCTGAATCGCCTTCTTGGTAATTTCGTTGAACACCACGCGCTTGTAGCGGGTGTCGTCACCACCGATGGCTTCGCGCAGGTGCCAGGCAATGGCTTCCCCCTCGCGGTCCAAGTCGGTTGCGAGATAGATGGTGTCAGCATCTTTGGCGAGCCGGCGCAGCTCTTCGATGACTTTTTCCTTGCCCGGGAGGATCTCGTACTTGGCTTTCCAGCCGTGATCCGGATCGACACCCATGCGCGCGACCAGCTGCTTGCGCGCTTTTTCTTTCGGCGACAGTGCCGGCACTTCACCCGCAGCAGCCTTGCCGCGCTTGGCGGCTGGCTCTTTGCTGGCGCTAGCCGAACCGCTGGTGGGCAGGTCTCGGATATGGCCGATACTCGACTTCACCACGTATTCGTTGCCCAAATACTTGTTGATGGTCTTGGCCTTAGCCGGGGATTCCACAATGACCAGCGATTTGCCCATGGATCAGAAAATTCCTGAATTCGAGAAGTGAAAGGCGATTGGCGCCTGACGCGGCACCGCTATATATAGTGGCAACAAGGTGAGGTCAAGCGCAGGGTTTTGCGCGAACTCAGCTTATGGCTTGGTAAAAAGGCTTTCTTCGGCCTGCACCAAAGCAAAGCGTGGCACCTGTTCGCCGTCAACCTCGACGGACTCCAGGAACATGCTCAAGGGACGCACCCAAAAGCCGTAATCGCCATACAGGGCTTGATAGAAGACCACTTCTTCTTCGGTTTCCGAATGCCGCGCAACACTGAATACGCGGTACTGCGGACCTTTGTAATGTTGGTAGAGCCCAGGTTGTATCGGCATGCTTTGGCCCTCACTGAAATTTTTTCAAAATAAAAACAAAAATAAATCCGGAAAAACAAAAACCGGGGCACTTGGCCCCGGCTTCCATCAACGAGACGCTTAAACGCGTTCGAAGACGGTGGAGATGCCTTGGCCGAGACCAATGCACATGGTGGCTACCCCGAAGGTACCGCCATTCTGCTTCATCACATTGAGCAAAGTGCCGGAGATACGCGCACCAGAGCAACCGAACGGGTGGCCCAGGGCGATCGCGCCGCCGTGCAGGTTAACCTTCTCGTTCATCTTGTCGAGCACTTTCAGATCTTTCAGCACTGGCAGGGCCTGTGCGGCGAAAGCTTCGTTGAGCTCGAAGAAGTCGATGTCGGAGATGCCCAGACCCGCGCGCTTCAGTGCTTTTTGTGTGGCCGGTACTGGACCATAGCCCATGATTGCCGGATCCACACCTGCCACCGCCATCGAGCGAATCACCGCCAGAGGCTGAATGCCCAGGTCCTGTGCACGCTGCGCCGACATCACGATCATGCACGAGGCACCATCGGTGATCTGCGACGAGGTACCGGCTGTCACGGTGCCGCCCTTTGGATTGAACGCTGGCTTGAGAGCCGCCAGGCTTTCCAGGGTGGTTTCCGGACGAATGGTTTCGTCGTAGTCGAAGGTTTTCAGGAAACCGTTCTCGTCGTAGCCCTGCATCGGGATGATTTCGTCTTTGAACTTGCCTTCCACGGTCGCCTTGTGGGCGAGTTGGTGGGAGCGCACGCCGAAAGCGTCCTGTTGCTCGCGAGTGATGCCGTGCATCTTGCCCAGCATTTCCGCGGTCAGGCCCATCATGCCCGAGGCTTTCGCCGCGTACAGCGACATGTGCGGGTTCGGATCGACACCGTGCATCATGCTCACGTGACCCATATGCTCGACGCCACCAACCACGAAAACGTCACCGTTGCCGGTCATGATCGCTTGTGCAGCAGTGTGCAGAGCACTCATGGACGAGCCACACAGGCGGCTGACAGTCTGGCCGGCCGAAGTGTGCGGGATCTGGGTCATCAGCGACGCCATGCGCGCGATGTTCCAGCCCTGCTCCAGGGTCTGGTTCACACAGCCCCAGATCACGTCTTCGACTTCGTTCGGGTCGACCTTGACGTTACGTTCCAGCAGTTTGCTGATCAGGTGCGCCGACATGTCTTCGGCGCGGGTGTTGCGGTGCATGCCGCCCTTGGAGCGGCCCATCGGAGTACGACCGAAGTCAACAATCACGACGTCTCTAGGATTCAAGCTCATAAGTTCACTCTCACTCTAGTTGGGGGCGCTTAACCGAAGAAGCTCTGGCCGTTCTTGGCCATTTCGCGCAGCTTCGCGGTCGGGTGGTACAGCGCGCCCAAATCAGCGTACTGGTCAGCCAGGGCAACGAACTCTGCCACACCGAGCGAGTCGATGTAACGCAGTGCACCGCCACGGAATGGAGGGAAACCAATACCGTAGACCAGACCCATGTCGGCTTCGGCAGCGGTTTCGACGATGCTGTCTTCCAGGCAACGCACGGTTTCCAGGCACAGCGGGATCATCATCCAGTTGATGATGTCTTCGTCGGTGACTTCGCGCTGCTCGTAAACGATCGGCTTGAGCACTTCCAGTACCGAAGGATCGACCACTTTTTTCTGCTTGCCGCGCTTGTCGGTCTCGTAGGCGTAGAAGCCCTTGCCGTTCTTCTGGCCCAGGCGCTTGGCTTCATAGAGCACGTCGACGGCCGAGCGACGGTCGTCCTTCATGCGGTCCGGGAAGCCTTCAGCCATCACGTCACGACCGTGGTGACCGGTGTCGATGCCGACCACGTCCATCAGGTAGGCCGGGCCCATCGGCCAGCCGAATTTTTCCATGATCTTGTCGATACGGACGAAGTCCACACCGGCGCTGACCAGCTTGGCGAAACCGCCGAAGTACGGGAACAGGACGCGGTTGACCAGGAAGCCCGGGCAGTCGTTGACGACGATCGGGTTCTTGCCCATTTTCTTGGCGTAGGCAACGGTAGTCGCTACGGCCAGTTCGCTGGACTTCTCGCCACGGATCACTTCAACCAGCGGCATCATGTGCACCGGGTTGAAGAAGTGCATGCCGACGAAGTTTTCCGGACGCTTGAGGGCTTTGGCCAGCAAGGTGATGGAAATGGTCGAGGTGTTGGACGCCAGGATGGTGTCCTCCTTGACCTGGTCTTCAACTTCAGCCAGTACCGCTTGTTTGACCTTCGGGTTCTCGACGACAGCTTCCACCACCAGGTCCACGTGACCGAAATCACCGTAGGACAGGGTTGGACGAATGCCGTTGAGCACTTCAGCCATTTTCGCGGCGGTCATGCGACCTTTATCAACGCGGCCAACCAGCAGTTTGGCGGCTTCGGCCAGACCCTGCTCGATACCGTGCTCGTTGATGTCCTTCATCAGGATCGGCGTGCCTTTGGAAGCCGACTGATAGGCGATACCACCACCCATGATGCCGGCGCCCAGTACGGCGGCCTGCTTCACGTCCTTGGCGATTTCGTCGTAGGCCTTGGCCTTTTTCTTCAGTTCCTGATCGTTCAGGAACAAGCCGATCAAGCTCTGCGCAGCAGAGGTCTTGGCCAGCTTGACGAAACCGGCAGCTTCAATTTCCAGCGCCTTGTCGCGACCGAAGTTCGCAGCTTTCTGGATGGTCTTGATCGCTTCAACCGGCGCCGGGTAGTTCGGGCCAGCCTGGCCGGCCACGAAACCCTTGGCGGTTTCGAAAGCCATCATTTGTTCGATGGCGTTCAGCTTGAGCTTTTCCAGCTTCGGCTGGCGCTTGGCCTTGAAGTCGAACTCGCCAGAGATGGCGCGCTTGATCAGTTCCAGCGCGGCATCCTGCAGCTGCTCAGGAGCAACCACTGCGTCGACGGCGCCGACTTTCAGCGCATCTTCAGGACGGTTTTCCTTGCCGGCGGCAATCCACTCGATGGCGTTGTCGGCACCGATCAGGCGCGGCAGGCGCACAGTACCGCCGAAGCCCGGGTAGATGCCCAGCTTGACTTCCGGCAGACCGATCTTGGCATTGGTGGACATGACGCGGTAGTCCGCCGCCAGGCACATTTCCAGACCGCCACCCAACGCGATGCCGTTGATCGCGGCTACGGTCGGGACGTTGAGGTCTTCGAAATCGCTGAAAATCTTGTTGGCTTCGAGGTTGCCAGCAACAAGTTCTGCATCCGGCAGCTTGAAGTTGTCGACAAATTCGGTGATGTCGGCGCCGACGATGAATACGTCCTTGCCACTGCTGACGATCACGCCCTTGATCGAAGCATCTGCCTTGATGGTGTCTACAGCCTGACGCAGTTCGTTCAGGGTTAGACGGTTGAACTTGTTGACGGACTCACCCTTGAGGTCGAACTTGAGTTCGACGATGCCACTTTCAAGAGCCTTAACCGTGATGGCTTTACCTTCGTAAATCATCAACTGATCTCCACGATATGGAAGCTGAACAGTACACGTCGGACGCAGGCGAATGGCTTGGCAGGGACGTTGATCGTCAATGCTACGCCCATTCCCCCGGCACACCCGCCAACGCGATAGTCGGGATTCTGTAGGAGCGGTCTGAAATACAAACGCTCAATTCATACGCCCGTTTGATTTGGGTACGTCACCTTCACGGAATTTCCGACAATTGTCAATCGCCTGAAAAACGGGTTGAAACGCGACTTTCCGGTCATTTCCGTACTGCGAAGACCTTAAACACGCCGAAGCATGCAAGGTCATTCATAGAATCAATTGTTAGAAAAGTCGCCCTAATTCGCTGCAGCCCGTGTTTAACAAGCTACGCTGGCGGAACCGAGGGAAAAAGTTGAACGCTTTGGCGAATGCCCAGCGTAAGATCAGCCCACACCATTTTACCGGCCTGCCTGGCCAACCCCGCCCGATGATTTTGTCGGGCTTTTTATTGCCTGATGATTCCTGTAGGAGCGAGCTTGCTCGCGATGAACGTCAACGATGACGCTGTTAGCCTGACACCCCGCGGAGCCCTCAGGTTTATCGCGAGCAATCGAGCGTCGACCGGCTGCTCCTACAGAGGGTGGGGTGTCAGGCGAGTGCCTTGAGGGTGGCATCGATCTGTTGCAACACCTCGGCCTCGCCCTTCTCGCCCCAATACAAGGCGATTATTTGCTTGTCAGCCTCGACCTTGAAGACATTGCCCGGCAACTTTTCGAAATGATCGAGCAGCGACCGATCTTCACAGATTTCCTGCCATTGATTGACCCAGACACCCGGTGATTTTTGCCAGTAACTCCAGCACGCCGGCTGATTGCCACGCCGCGGGCGATGGTACTGGGCGCAGGGGCTCGGCGGCTCCTGGCTCAGCCAGTGCGGCCACTCCTGAGGTGCCAGTTGCATGGCCAGGCCAATGCGCCGGGCCTCCATCCGCAAGGCTATGCGCCCGCTCTGAACTCGCGACGGTCGCAACCATGCCAGCGGACTCAGCACCACCAGCAGGATTGACACCACTATCCAGACCGTCATATCTGTACTCCCGAATTTGAATGAGCCCATTGTGTCACTTTGGAACCAATGCGCTTGAAACCAGCCATACTTACCAATATTGCATCCCTCAGGAGGAGCACCTCATGCCCTACAACCATATTCTGGTCGCTGTAGATCTGACCGAAGAGTGCGACCCTGTGATTCACCGCGCTCGCGAACTGTCGGTGAGCAACGGCGCGAAATTGTCGCTGGTGCACATTGTCGAGCCGATGGCCATGGCCTTCGGCGGCGACGTGCCAATGGACCTGTCACAACTGCAACAACAGCAGTTCGATCAGGCCAAGGAGCGCCTTGAACGCCTGAAGCACAAATACTCAGAGCTTGAGAGCTCCAATTGCCACCTCACCTACGGCCAGCCACGCCAGGAAATCCATCACTTCGCCAAGGAACAGCAATGCGATCTGATCGTGGTGGGCAGCCATGGCCGGCACGGCCTGGCACTGCTGCTGGGCTCCACCGCCAATGACGTGCTGCATGGCGCGCCTTGCGATGTGCTTGCGGCAGTCGACCCATTCGTTGAACGTTAAACCGCCTTCGCGAGCAAGCCCGCTCCCACATTGGATCTACAGCAATCCGCAGATTGTGTTGCATATGAAAAGCCCGGCGCTCATCACTGAACGCCGGGCTTTTTTTGTTACCGGATCAATCAGGCATCCAGCTCGGCCCAACGCTCGACCATGATGTCGAGTTCAGCCTGCAACTGCTCCAGCTGAGCAATCACCGCAGCGGTTTCCGCAGCTGGACGCTGATAGAAGCCGGCATCGGCCATCTGTGCCTCAACGGCGGCAATCTGCTGTTCCATGGCTTCGATCTGCCCCGGCAACGCTTCCAGCTCGCGCTGCAACTTGTAGCTGAGCTTTTTCTTCGCCACTGGCGCTTCGACGACTGCCGCAACCGGCGCAGGTTCAGCCTTGACAACCGCGGAGTTCAGGTCGGCCTTGCCGGACTTGCTCTCGGTCACGCCCAGCAGGCGCGGCGAGCCGCCCTGACGCAGCCAATCCTGATAGCCACCGACGTACTCGCGAACCTTGCCTTCACCTTCGAAGACCAGGGTGCTGGTGACCACGTTGTCGAGGAATGCCCGGTCGTGGCTGACCATCAATACGGTGCCGTTGAAGGTCAGCAAAACCTCTTCGAGCAATTCGAGGGTTTCGACGTCGAGGTCGTTGGTCGGTTCGTCGAGTACCAGCAGGTTCGCCGGCTTGCTGAACAGCTTGGCCAGCAACAGACGGGCACGCTCACCACCGGATAGCGCCTTGACCGGCGTGCGGGCACGCTGCGGGCTGAACAGGAAGTCGCCGAGGTAGCTCAGCACGTGGCGGCTCTGGCCGTCGATATCGATGAAGTCGCGACCTTCGGCCACGTTGTCGATCACGGTTTTTTCCAGGTCCAGCTGATGGCGCAACTGGTCGAAGTAGGCGACATCGATCCTGGTGCCCTCTTCCACTTTGCCGCTGGTCGGTTGCAGGCCGCTGAGCATCAGCTTCAGCAACGTGGTCTTGCCGGTACCGTTGGCGCCGAGCAGACCGATACGGTCGCCGCGCTGCAGCACCATGGAGAAATCCTTGATCAGGAACGGGCCGCCCGGGTGAGCGAAGCTCACATTCTCGAGCACCATGACCTGCTTGCCGGACTTGTCAGCGGTATCCAGCTGAATGTTGGCCTTGCCGGTACGCTCACGACGCTCGCTGCGCTCGACGCGCAAGGCTTTCAGTGCACGGACACGACCTTCGTTACGGGTACGACGGGCCTTGATGCCCTGGCGAATCCATACTTCTTCCTGGGCCAGGCGTTTGTCGAACAGCGCGTTAGCAGTGGCTTCGGCAGCGAGTTCAGCTTCCTTGTGCACCAGGAAACTGGCGTAGTCGCCATTCCAGTCGATCAGGCCGCCGCGATCCAGTTCGAGGATGCGGGTTGCCAGGTTCTGCAGGAAAGAACGGTCGTGCGTGATGAACAGCACGGCACCCTGGAAATCCTTCAGCGCTTCTTCAAGCCAGGCGATGGCACCGATGTCCAGGTGGTTGGTCGGTTCGTCGAGCAGCAGCAGGTCCGGCTCGGACACCAGGGCCTGGGCCAGCAAGACGCGACGACGCCAGCCGCCGGACAACTCGGCGAGGGTCTTGTCGGCCGGCAGTTGCAGGCGGCTCAAGGTGCTGTCGACGAGGGTCTGCAAGCGCCAGCCATCGCGGGCTTCGAGGTCGTGCTGGACGTGCATCAGCTTGTCCAGATCGGCGTCGGTGACGATGTTCTGGCTCAGGTGGTGATATTCGGCGAGCAAGGCGCCAACGCCGTCCAGGCCTTCGGCCACCACGTCGAATACTGTCCGCTCGTCGGCCACCGGCAATTCTTGCGGCAATTCGCCAATCTTGAGCCCTGGTGCGCGCCAAACGGAGCCGTCATCGGGCTTCTGGTCGCCCTTGACGAGCTTCATCATGCTGGACTTGCCAGTGCCATTGCGGCCGATGATGCACACCCGCTCACCACGGGCGATCTGCCAGGACACCTTGTCCAACAACGGCATAGCGCCGAAAGCAAGGGACACATCGCTGAATTTGAGCAGGGTCATGAGCTTCTCCAAAAACCGGGCGCGCATTCTACCTGACTTGAGCCTTCAGAAGGCCGGCAATTTCACTCTCGTAGCACTCTGCATGACAAATGTTGCGAACTGACGCGGGAAGACCCGCAAAGCTTTCACCGGCTGCTGGCAAAAGGCTAAGCTACAGACAATTCAGCGCGGGCCTGGCCCGCGCTTGTCATGATTTTTCTCTGCCCGGACGTCTCATGCGCAGTCGCCTTTTCAATCTTTTATCTGCTTTTTTACTGTCTGCCGCTGCCGTCCAATCCGCCCAGGCGGTGGACCTGTCCACCCAACGCCAGTATTACGATGAAGCCAAACGCGCCTTGGCCAAGGGCGATAGCGGCCCGTATTTCCGTTACAGCCAGGCCCTCGCCGATTATCCGCTGGAACCCTACCTGGCTTACGACGAGTTGACCGCGCGGCTTAAATCCGCGAGCAACGCCGAAATCGAGAAGTTCCTCGCCGAACACGGCGACCTGCCCCAAGCCAACTGGATGAAACTACGCTGGTTACGCTGGCTGGCGGACCGGGGCGACTGGGCGACCTTCGTCAAGTACTACGACCCGAAAATGAACTTTACCGAACTGGACTGCCTGAACGCGCAGTACCAGATCAGCCACAACCTCAAAGCCGAAGGTTATGCCAACGCTGAAAAGCTCTGGTTGACCGGGAAATCCCAGCCCGACGCCTGCGATGCCTTGTTCGGCATGTGGGCCGCCGATGGCCAGTTGACCGAGCAAAAACGCTGGGAACGCGCCAAACTCGCCGCCCAGGCGCGCAACTATCCGCTGGCCAACAGCCTGGTCAACGGCATGACCACCCTCGCCCCTCGCGGTCGCTTGCTGGTGGACGTGGCACAGAAACCGGAACTGCTCAACCAGCCATCACGCTTCACCCCGGCCGATGAAGCCATGTCCGACGTGGTCAGCCTCGGCCTGCGCCGCCTGGCTCGCCAGGACCCGGACAAGGCCATGGACCTGCTCGACGGCTACGCCAGCAGCATGCATTTCTCCCGGGATGAAAAAGTGGCGATCGCCCGGGAAATCGGGCTGACCCTCGCCAAACGTTTCGACGGCCGCGCACTGGACGTCATGACCAAATACGACCCGGAACTGCGTGACAACACAGTTTCCGAATGGCGCTTGCGCCTACTCCTGCGCCTGGCGCGCTGGGAGGATGCCTACCAGTTGACCCGCCGCCTGCCCCAGGACCTGGCCACCACCAACCGCTGGCGTTACTGGCAGGCTCGTAGCCTGGAACTGGCGCAACCGCAGAATCCGGAAGCGCAGACGCTCTATAAAAGCCTGGCCCGCGAACGCGACTTCTATGGTTTCCTCGCCGCCGATCGCTCACAGTCGCCCTACTCGCTGCTCAACAAACCGCTGGTACTCAGCCAGGCCACCATCAACAAGGTGCGCAACACGCCCGGCGTGCGCCGTGCCCTGGAGCTGCACGCCCGCGGGCAGATCGTCGATGGTCGGCGCGAGTGGTACTACGTCAGCCGTCACTTCAGCCGCGACGAAATGGTCGCCCAGGCCAAACTGGCCTACGACCTGAAATGGTACTTCCCGGCGATCCGCACCATCAGTCAGGCGCAGTATTGGGATGACCTGGATATCCGCTTCCCGATGGCTCACCGCAACACCCTGGTGCGTGAAGCGAAGAATCGCGGCCTGCATCCGAGCTGGGCGTTCGCCATCACCCGCCAGGAAAGTGCGTTCATGGACGACGCCCGCTCCGGGGTCGGCGCCTCGGGCCTGATGCAACTGATGCCCGCCACCGCCAAGGAAACCGCACGCAAGTTCAGCATTCCCTATAGCTCGCCACAGCAACTGTTCGACCCGGACAAGAACATCCAGCTCGGCGCTGCGTACCTGAGCCAGGTGCACAGCCAGTTCAACGGCAACCGCGTCCTAGCCTCCGCCGCCTACAACGCCGGCCCGGGCCGCGTGCGCCAATGGCTGCGCGGTGCGGATCACTTGAGTTTTGACGTGTGGGTAGAAAGCATTCCGTTCGACGAAACCCGCCAGTACGTGCAAAACGTGCTGTCGTATTCGGTGATCTATGGCGCGAAGCTCAACTCACCGCAGCCGATCGTGGATTGGCATGAGCGGTATTTTGATGATCAATAATGTAGTGATTTAACTCGCCGACAAAAATGCCCGCATCGATTGATGCGGGCATTTTTATTGACGGGTCAAATCAGGGGCAGCCTATAGGTTTCGGGAGCGCCGACACTGCTCCGTTTTTTTGCAGATTGCTTGCCATATTCGGTCAATCGATATCGTTGGGCCGGGCTATTGGGCGAGTCGGGATGAGTCATTTCAATCAATCCTTTACCCAATGCCGGTTTCAGATAGTTAGCCCGGAAAGTCGCCTTGTGAGCCAATCCCACTTCTGCCATCAACTCGCTTACTTTGCGCGGCTCAGTCCCTTCAAGCACCAAAAGCAGCCTCGCTACTTGGTCGGTTACTTGATCGGTTACTTGGTCGGTTACTGACTCGCTCCGTGACGCTTCCTTGAGCGCCACGCTCAAGGCCTGAAGCATAAACTCGACAAAAGGCGTCGACTCGGCCTTCTGGTCCGCCTCGGACAACGCTGCATAGTAGGCATCCTGTTGATCCCGGATAACAGCTTCGACGGGCAGATAAGCCAATATCGGACGCCACCGGCTAAGCATCAGCGTCTGCCAAAGACGTCCCATGCGGCCGTTGCCATCTGCGAACGGGTGAATGAACTCGAACTCGTAATGGAATACACAACTGATAATCAACGGATGCCAATCCGAGGCGTCCACCCATGCCAGCAAATCATCAATCAAATGCGCAACGCGACTTGGAGGCGGAGCCATATGAACCAATCGTTCGCCACGACAAATTCCCACGCCGTCGCGCCGGAACCGTCCGAAATCGTCGATCAGCCCATGCATTAACAGCTCATGCGCCCGAAGCAGGTCGACTCGACTGCCCGGCTGCCAGCCCGGCATCGATTCGTAGGCAGCAAAGGCATTACGCACTTCCTGGATTTCCCGAGGTAAACCCAGGACGCGCTGCCCCGACAGAACGGCGGTCACTTGTTCAATGCTGAGCGTATTGTTTTCGATTGCCAATGAAGCCTGAATCGTTCGAATTCGATTGCCGCGCCGTAACTGAGGTGTCTGACGAGAATCATCCACAGCCGAAAGCTGACCAATCTGCTCACTGATCTCTGCGATCAACGCGAGTATTTTTGTGGTCAACGTCAACGGCGGTTGATATCGGTTCATTTCCTCATCCTGGCTCGTCACTGAGACCGCCATATTGCCCGAACCTTTCGGCATTTATTCAACCTCATGACCCTTCCCGATTTTTTTGGAAAGGTGAGCTTCGTGATCATCGTCGACACCAAACTGCAACGCCGCCAACCGCGCATACAAGGCATTGCTGGCAATCAGCTCCTGATGCGTGCCCACAGCTACCAGCTTCCCCTGATCCATCACCGCGATTCGGTCGGCGTTTTTTACCGTGGCCAGGCGATGGGCGATCACCAGGGTGGTACGGTTTTTCATCAGGCTCGGCAGCGCCTGCTGGATCAGGTACTCGCTCTGGGCATCGAGGGCACTGGTGGCTTCGTCAAGGAGCAGGATCGGGGCGTCCACCAGCAACGCGCGGGCGATGGCCAGGCGTTGGCGCTGGCCGCCGGACAAGCCGAGACCACCGTCCCCCAGATGGGTCTGGTAACCATTGGGCATGGCTTCGATAAAGTCATGGGCGTAAGCGATTTTTGCCGCCTCCTGCACCTCGGCCAACGTCGCCTGCGGATTGCCATAGCGAATGTTTTCTTCAATGCTGCCGAAAAACAGCGCCGGGGTTTGCGAGACCAGGGCGAAGCAACGGCGCAGGTCCAGCGGATCGAGTTGAGTCAATGGCACGCCATCGAGCAGGATGCGTCCCTCGGCCGGGTCGTAAAAACGCAACAGCAAGTCATACACCGTGGATTTGCCGGCCCCTGATGGCCCGACCAGCGCCAGCGTCTCACCGGCATTGACGGTCAGGCTCAACCCGTCGACGGCATAACTTTCCGGCCGCGACGGGTAGGAAAAACGCACATTGTGCAGTTGCAGTTGGCCATCGACCCGCTCCGGCAGTGTCACCGCGCCTGCCACCGGCGGCAGGATGATGTTTTCCGAACGCAGCAACTCGGCAATCCGCTCGGCCRCGCCGGCTGCCCTCTGCAATTCGCCAATCACTTCGCTCAACGTGCCAAACGCGCTGCCGACGATCAGGCTGTAGAACACGAACGCTGCCAACTCGCCGGCGGAAATTCTTCCGGCGATGACGTCCATGCCGCCGACCCAGAGCATCACCCCGACCGCGCCCAATACCAGCACGATCACCAGGGTAATCAGCCAGGCCCGCTGGAAGATACGCTTGCGTGCGGTGTTGAACGCCTCTTCCACAGTCACGGCAAACCGGCGCTCGTCCTGGGCCTGATGGTTGTAGGCCTGCACGGTCTTGATCTGCCCCAGGGTTTCCGACACATAACTGCCGATATCGGCAATCCGGTCCTGACTCAGGCGTGAGAGGTTACGCACCCGGCGACCGAAGATCAGGATCGGCGCGATCACCAGGGGCAAGGCAACCACCACGATGCTGGTGAGCTTGGGGTTAGTGACAAACAACAGGACGATCCCGCCGATCACCATCAACAGATTGCGCAAGAACAACGACAACGAAGAGCCGATGACCGATTGCAGCAGCGTGGTATCGGCGGTCAGGCGGGACTGGATTTCCGAGCTGCGATTGTCTTCGTAAAACCCCGGGTGCAGGTAAATCAGATGATTGAACACGTTGCGCCGGATATCGGCGACGCAGCGTTCGCCAATCCACGACACCAGGTAAAACCGTGCAAACGTACCGATCGCCAGCCCCATCACCAGCAACATGAACAGTGTGATGGACTGATTGAGCAGATGCGGTGACTGGGTCATGAACCCCTTGTCCACCAGCAGGCGGATGCCCTGCCCCATGGACAAGGTGATGCCCGCGGTGGCGATCAACGCCAGCAAGGCGCCAAAGGCCTGCCAGCGATACGGCGCGATGAAACGACTGGCCAGGCGAACAGCACGGCGGTGACGGGCAGAGAGCATCGCAATCATCCAGGACAAAGCAGTCATTAGGGTCAGCCTACACCGCTCAATGGGGTGGCTCGCTGCAAATCACAATGAGTCAGGTTAATTATGTCCACCAACACTAGAGGCTAGACGCTATTGGTCTAAAGTTCGGGTAGCCACGTGAAGGCATTTCTGGTGGACTGGTACTGTCCCCCGGAAAGATCGCAGGGAGTTGTCATAGCCCGGTCACCTGGCGGTTCTACAGTAAGCACACAACCTGATGAGGAGACAGGCCATGTCCTTGCAACACAGCAGCGATGACAAGATTCAAGTGATCCGCACGCAACCAGACCAGTCTCTGGGTTGCTCGATTATTGACGAGCAGGGCCGCGAAGTACCGATCACTGAAAAGATGATCCAGAAAGCTTGCAGCGAACTGGAAAAGCGATTGGTCAAACCTGCCGAACAAAAGTGATATAGCCACCGTCTTCTTGACCCGGCCCTTTGTTGGCCGGGTTTTTTATGCCTGCTGATCCAATCCGGGACTGTGTCGCGCCCTTCGCGGGCAAGTCGAAGGGGCCGCCACGGTCTATCAGATTGCCGTCGCCCCCAACGCCGCGACAATCCTCTGCAACTCAGCCGAGTCACCCTCGATCCGCACCTGCAACCCGTCGATCTCACGGCGCAACGGGTATTGCTTGCGCAGCACATCGAATGCCGCACGTTGCTCGCTGACGCTGCCGACAAGGCTGCGACGGAAATCCGCATCGTCACGACGCGGGTCATACACGCCACGGCACAGCATCGCTAACGCCCAGGCCGGGTCGCTTTGCGCATTGAGGGTCACGTGCGACAGCCACGGTGCCGGCAGCAAATCGCTCAGGCTGACGCGGGCCGGTTGCCCGAGGAAATCGCAATACGCCTGATAAATCTGCGCGGTGCCCCTCTGCTTGCCATCGAGGCTGTAACCGGCAATGTGTGGCGTTGCCAGCACGCAGAGTTCGGCCAGTGCCACGTCGACTTCAGGCTCGCCTTCCCAGACATCGAGCACCGCTTGCAGGTCTTCGCGCTCCAGCAGCACATCGCGCAGTGCCGCATTGTTGACCACTGGCCCGCGACTGGCGTTGATCAGCCAGGTACCGGATCGGAGCTGGTTCAGACGTTTTTCATCGAACAAATGCCAGGTCGATTGCTGCCCCTGCTTGGTCAATGGCGTGTGCAGGCTGATGACGTCGCACTCGTCGATGATCTGCTCGAGGCTGACGTAGTCTCCACCTTCCGCAGCTTGCCGTGGCGGATCGCACACCAGCACCTTCCAGCCCAGGCCTTGCAGGACCTTGACCAGCCGTCCACCCACTTCGCCGGCACCGACCACGCCGTAGGTACGCCGGGTCAGGTCGACACCTTCGATTTCGGCCAGGGTCAGCAGACTGCCGAGCACATAGTCGACCACGCCGCGGGCATTGCAGCCCGGTGCACTGGACCAGGTGATACCGGCCTGCTGCAAGTAATCCAGGTCCAGATGATCGGTGCCGATGGTGCACGTACCGACAAAACGCACCTTGCTGCCCTCGAGCAGCGCACGATTGACGTTGGTCACCGAACGCACCAACAGCACATCGGCCTGCTCGACCGTGGCACGGTCGATGGCGCGACCCGGTACCCGGCGGATTTCACCGAAACCTTCGAAGAAGGCATCGAGCAGGGGGATATTTTCGTCGGCAACAATCAGCATGGCAGGCTCCTTTGGCGGATCGGCAGTGTAGGCGTAGATGCGGGTGGTGGGCCAGCGGGCATTGTTCACCCGGACCTGAAGTACACCAGTTACCGTGTGGGAGCGAGCCCGCTCGCGAAGAGGGGGTGTCAGGCAACATCAATGGCGGCTGACAGGCCGCTATCGCGAGCAAGCCCGCTCCCACAGGTTTTTGATTACAAATCGGTAACATGGGTCTTTTCCTGACTGGCGCGTCAACGCGTAGAATGCGCGCCTGTGCATCAATACCTTTTTGGACGTTTCGCCATTGAATCCTGTAATTGAGAATACCGCCGCCATTGCTCCGGCGCGGACGACGCCCGTTCGCCTGGAACTCAAAGGCCTGCTCGGCCTGGCCCTGCCGATCATGATCGCGCAACTGGCCACCACGGCCATGGGCTTCGTCGATGCGGTGATGGCCGGCCGTGTAAGCCCGCGAGACCTGGCCTCGGTGGCCCTGGGCAATTCGATCTGGATTCCGGTCTACCTGTTGATGTCCGGCGTCCTTTTGGCCACCACACCCAAGGTCGCGCAACGCTTTGGCGCCGGGCAGTTTGACGAAATCGGCCCACTGGTGCGCCAGGCGCTGTGGCTGGCACTGTGTGTCGGGTTGATCGGCAGCGGCCTGCTGCTCGGCGCCGAGCCGATCCTGCACTGGATGAAAGTCGATCCGCAATTGATCGAGCCGAGCATGGGTTACCTGCACGGGATCGCCTTCGGCTTGCCGGGCATGGCGTTTTATTACGTGTTGCGCTGCTACAGCGATGGCATGGGTCGTACCCGTCCGAGCATGGTCATTGGCTTGTGCGGGCTACTGCTGAACATCCCCCTGAACTACACGTTGATCTATGGCCATTTCGGCGCGCCGGCTCTGGGCGGCGTCGGGTGCGGCTGGGCCAGCGGCATTGTGATGTGGTTCATGGCGTTGAGCATGGCCGGCTGGACCTTCTGGGCGCCGTTCTATGCCCGCACCCGTGTGCTGGTGCGCTTCGATCGCCCGAAATGGGCCGTGATCAAGCGCCTGGTCAGCATCGGCCTGCCGATCGGTATCGCCGTGTTCGCCGAGTCCAGCATCTTCGCGGTCATCGCCCTGTTGATCGGCAGTCTCGGCTCCACCGTGGTGGCCGGGCATCAAATCGCCCTGAATATCAGCTCGTTGCTGTTCATGATTCCTTACTCGCTAGGCATGGCGGTGACCGTGCGCGTCGGTCAGGCACTGGGGGCCGGCAATCCTTGGCAGGCGCGCTTCGCGGCGAAGGTCGGGCTCGGTGCGGCACTGGTGTTCGCGGCGTTCTCGGCGAGCCTGATCCTGCTCCTGCGCGAACCTATCGCCTCGATCTACACGCCTGACAAGGCCGTGATCCAGATTGCGTCGATGTTGATTGTCTATGCCGCGCTGTACCAGTTTTCCGATGCCATCCAGGTGATCTGCGCGGGCGCGCTGCGTGGATACCAGGACACCCGGGTAACGATGATCCTGACTTTGTTCGCCTATTGGGGCATCGGCCTGCCGGTCGGCTACGTGCTGGGACTGACCGACTGGTTCGGTCCGGCCAGCGGCCCGAGCGGGCTATGGGAAGGGTTGATTGCCGGCTTGAGCTGCGCGGCGCTGATGCTGTCGATCCGCCTGACGCTCAGTGCGCGCAGGCGAATTCGTAACAGCCGCTCGGCGGGTTGACTGCACAAACAAAAAGACCTGCTTCTGCAGGTCTTTTTTTGGCTACCGTTAAACGGACTTCTTGCGAATCCAGTAGAGGTAGGTGCCCTCATCTTCGTGCTGCGCCACCAGTTCATGGTCGAGAAACACGCAGAACTTGGGAATGTCGCGACGGGTCGACGGGTCAGTGGCGATCACCTTGAGCAGGCCGCCGGGCACCAGGTCACGGATGTGCTGGTGCAGCATCATCACCGGCTCGGGGCAGTTGAGGCCGGTGGCGTCGAGGGTGCCGTCTACCGGCGTATCAAGCATTTCACTCATGATTCACTCCTGAAACTGGCCGGCATTGTCGCGCATTGCCGGGTGTTCAGTCACCTGTGGCATTACGCCGCCCTTGTGGGATTACCACTGACCTGTGGGAGCGGGCTTGCTCGCGAAAGCGGTGTGTCAGCAGCGTTGACGTCGACTGACACGACGCCTTCGCGAGCAAGTCGGATCGCCGCACCGCCGCTCCCACATTGGTCCGTCGGTATCAGCGGGATTTCGGCTTCTTCACATCCATCCGACGCAAATGGCAAGTCACTTCCTCGCGGTCGTGGTACAGCTGCTTGCAGCCAATCTCGACCTTGATGCCCCGTGCCTTGAAGCCATCGGCAACGCGCTCGAGCAAACGCTTCACTTCGGCATAGCGTTGTTTCATCGGCAGCTTGAGGTTGACCACCGCTTCGCGGCAATGCCCCTCGCCAATCCACTCTTCCAGCATCGCGGCGTTGCGCGCCGGTTTCTCGACGATGTCGCAGACCATCCAGTCCACCGGTTGCTTGGGCTTGAAGGTGAAACCGTCGGCCATCAAGTGCTGCACCAGGCCAGTATCCATCAGGCTTTCGGCCATCGGGCCGTTGTCGATGGCGGTCACCAGCATGCCACGGTTGACCAATTGCCAGGTCCAACCGCCGGGGGCGGCCCCCAGGTCAACGCCGGTCATGTCACTGTGCAGGCGCTCGTCCCACTGGTCACGCGGGATGAAGTGGTGCCAGGCCTCTTCCAGCTTGAGGGTCGAGCGGCTCGGCGCCTCGCGGGGGAATTTCAAACGGGGAATGCCCATCGGCCACATCGCCGAGTTGTTCGACTCCGCCAGGCCCATGAACACTTCGCGGCCGCTCTTGAAGGTCAGCAACAGGCGCGGCTTGTGGGCATCTTCCACCAATTTGCCGGCCGCCATCAGCGCCTTGCGCAGATGCACTTCGAATTTCTTGCAGAAGTTCGACAGTTCCTTGCCGTCATTGGTGTCGACCATTTCCAGCCACAGGCTGCCGCACAGCGGAAAGTCCGCCATATGCGCGAGGATCACGCTGATGCGGTCGGTTTCCGGCAGATCGATGAAAATTCCCCGGGCCCACTGGCGCGGGAAGATCAGCTCGGCGAAACGCTGCCCGCGCATCAGGCGCTCGGCGCCGTCTTCTTCGGTGCAGACAAACTCGGCGCAGGCGGTTGCCGCCTTGGCCTTGGCATAACCGGCAACGTTCAAGCACGCGGCGAGGTCGGAGATCTCGGAACAGACTTCGCCTTCGAAGCCCGGCCGGCAATGCATAAAGAGGGTGTTCATTCTTACTCCTGGGCAATGGCGAGGAATTTCGGCCACTGCACGATGCCCAGGCTTGCGTTGAAGCAAAGCCTGTCACGAAAACCCGCGCATGATAGCCGACTTCGGAACCCAGGGTCTGTTAACGCTTGCTGTCGACCGCGACGCAGCCCCAAGTGTGCGAGGCCGCGTTGCGGGATTTGCCAAGGGAACAACCATTGGCGGCATCCCGCGCCTTGCCTCGCACACTTTGGCATCGCAACGCGGTTCGACAGCAAGCGTTAACAGACCCTGGACTTGCCCATAGAGTCCAGTTATTAGCCTTAAGCACCAAAGAGGGCTAGGTTTAGTCCTCTATCCGTTCCCTCTGTCCGTAGCCGTGCGGACTCAAAGGAGTGATCGCAATGCCGTCCCTCGATAGCCTGAAAACGCTCAAGACCCTGCAAGTCGGCAACAAGACCTACCACTACTTCAGCCTGCCCGATGCCGCCAAAAGCCTGGGCGATCTGGACAAGCTGCCGATGTCGTTGAAAGTCCTGCTGGAAAACCTGCTGCGCTGGGAGGACGAAAAAACCGTCACCGGTGCCGACCTCAAGGCACTGGCCGCGTGGCTCAAGGAGCGTCGCTCCGACCGCGAAATCCAGTACCGCCCGGCGCGGGTGCTGATGCAGGACTTCACCGGCGTACCGGCGGTCGTCGACCTGGCCGCCATGCGCGCGGCGATGGCCAAGGCCGGCGGCAATCCGCAGCGGATCAACCCGCTGTCGCCGGTGGACCTGGTGATCGACCACTCGGTGATGGTCGACAAGTTCGCCACCAGCAGCGCCTTCGAGCAGAACGTCGACATTGAAATGCAGCGCAATGGCGAGCGCTATGCGTTCCTGCGCTGGGGCCAGAGTGCCTTCGACAACTTCAGCGTGGTGCCGCCGGGCACCGGGATCTGCCACCAGGTGAATCTTGAATACCTCGGCCGCACGGTCTGGACCAAGGACGAGGACGGCCGGACCTACGCCTTCCCCGACACTTTGGTGGGCACCGATTCCCACACCACCATGATCAACGGCCTCGGCGTGCTCGGCTGGGGCGTCGGCGGTATCGAGGCGGAAGCGGCAATGCTCGGGCAACCGGTGTCGATGCTGATTCCGGAAGTCATCGGTTTCAAACTCACCGGCAAGCTCAAGGAAGGCATCACTGCCACCGACCTGGTGCTGACCGTGACCCAGATGCTGCGCAAGAAAGGCGTGGTGGGCAAATTCGTCGAATTCTACGGCGACGGTCTGGCCGACCTGCCGCTGGCCGACCGCGCGACCATCGCCAACATGGCCCCGGAATACGGCGCCACCTGCGGTTTCTTCCCGGTGGACGACATCACGCTGGAATACCTGCGCCTGTCCGGCCGGCCCCTGGAAACGGTGCAACTGGTCGAGGCCTACAGCAAGGCCCAGGGCCTGTGGCGCCTGCCCGGCCAGGAACCGCTGTTCACCGACAGCCTGGCGCTGGACATGGGCAGCGTCGAAGCCAGCCTCGCCGGACCAAAACGCCCACAGGACCGGGTGTCGCTGCCCAACGTCGCGCAAGCGTTCAGCGACTTCGCCGACCTGCAATTCAAGCCCACCAGCAAGGAAGAAGGCCGCCTGGAAAGCGAAGGCGGTGGCGGTGTTGCCGTCGGCAATGCCGATATGGCCGGCGAAGTGGATTACGATTACGAAGGCCAGACCTATCGCCTGAAAAACGGCGCCGTGGTCATCGCCGCGATTACCTCCTGCACCAACACCTCCAACCCCAGCGTGATGATGGCGGCCGGGCTGGTGGCGAAGAAGGCTGTGGAAAAAGGCCTGAAACGCAAACCCTGGGTGAAGAGTTCGCTGGCCCCCGGCTCGAAAGTGGTCACCGATTACTACAAGGCGGCCGGGCTGACCCATTACCTCGACGAATTGGGCTTTGCCCTGGTCGGCTATGGCTGCACCACCTGCATCGGCAACTCGGGACCGCTGTCGGAACCCATCGAGAAAGCCATCCAGCAAGCCGACCTCACCGTGGCCTCCGTGCTCTCGGGCAATCGCAACTTCGAAGGCCGGGTGCATCCGCTGGTAAAAACCAACTGGCTGGCCTCCCCGCCGCTGGTGGTGGCCTACGCGCTGGCGGGTACCGTGCGCACCGACCTCAGCCGCGAGCCGTTGGGCGATGACAAGGACGGCAAACCGGTTTACCTGCGGGACATTTGGCCAAGCAGCAAAGAAATTGCCGACGCCGTGAATCAGGTCAGCACCGCCATGTTCCACAAGGAATACGCCGAAGTGTTTGCCGGTGACGCGCAATGGCAGGCGATCAAGGTTCCGCAGGCGGCGACCTACGTCTGGCAGGACGACTCGACTTACATCCAGCACCCGCCGTTCTTCGACGACATCGGCGGCCCGCCGCCCGTGGTCAAGGATGTCAACGGCGCCAGGATCCTCGCTCTGCTCGGCGACTCGGTGACCACCGACCACATCTCCCCGGCCGGCAACATCAAGGCCGACAGCCCGGCAGGGCAATACCTGCGCGACAAAGGCGTGGAGCCCCGGGACTTCAACTCCTACGGCTCGCGGCGTGGCAACCATGAAGTGATGATGCGCGGCACCTTCGCCAACATCCGCATACGCAACGAAATGCTCGGCGGCGAAGAAGGCGGCAACACCCGCTACATTCCCACCGGCGAGAAAATGCCGATCTACGACGCCGCCATGCGTTATCAGGCTTCAGGCACGCCGCTGGTGGTGTTCGCCGGCCAGGAATACGGCACCGGTTCGAGTCGCGACTGGGCGGCCAAAGGCACCAATCTGCTGGGGGTGAAAGCGGTCATCGCCGAAAGCTTCGAACGGATTCACCGCTCCAACCTGGTGGGCATGGGCGTGCTGCCGCTGCAGTTCAAGCTGGATCAGAACCGCAAGAGCCTGAAGCTCAACGGCAGTGAAACCCTGGACATCCTCGGCTTGACCGGCGTCGAGTTGACGCCACGGATGAACCTGACGCTGGTCATCACTCGCGAAGACGGCAGCAGCGAAAAAGTCGAGGTGTTGTGCCGCATCGATACGCTCAATGAGGTTGAGTACTTCAAGTCGGGGGGGATTCTGCATTACGTGTTGCGGCAGTTGATCGCTTCGTAACGGACGACTGACACAAACACCGCCTTCGGGCGGTGTTTTTGTTTGAGCTCTGCTTATAATCGCAGCCCTCGCCACAAAAGCTCTACATCTCTAAGGACTTCAAATGATTGCCCTGCCATGGATGCTTCTGGCCCTGCTTTCCTTCGGCTACGGTCTGGCGCTGACCTACGGCCATCTCGGCTGGCTCTCGGCAATCTCGGTGTTCTTGTTGCTGGTCGCTGGCGCAGCGGTTCGCCAGCGCGAGATCCCTTTTGTCCGCTACCTCGGCCACGGACTGTTCATCGTCCTGGCTCTGGCCCTGGCGACGCATTGGCTACCCGGTTTCTACAACGGTCGCGGTATCGATCCCCAACGTTTTACCGATAATGCCGTGTCATTCGCCATGCACCTGAATCTGGACAAACCGCTGATCGGCTTCTGGCTGTTACTGGTTTGTCCGTGGATTGTCGGCCGCCGTTCGCTTCGGCTATCGCTGTATGCCACCGCACTGGCATTGACCTTGAGCGCCGTGCTGGCGTTGGGTGGCGCGTTGTTGCTGGGCGTAATCGCCTGGGCGCCGAAATGGCCGGATCAAGCCTGGCTGTGGTTACTGAACAATCTGCTGCTGGTGACGCTGGTCGAAGAAGCGCTGTTCCGTGGCTACATCCAGGGCGGCCTGAGCCGGTACCTCAAAGACCGGCCCCACGGTGAACACCTCGCCCTGCTGCTGGCATCATTGATCTTCGGCCTGGCCCATGTTGGCGCGGGATGGCAGTGGGTATTGCTGGCAACGCTGGCCGGGGTCGGTTATGGCCTGGCCTACCGATTCGGCGGGCTGGGCGCCGCCATTGCCAGCCACTTTGGCTTGAACCTGCTGCACTTCGGCCTGTTCACCTATCCGATGCTCGCCGGCTGACGCAAGGGTCATTTTGCGACGCATCGCTGACTATCGAAAAATAATCTCAACAATCCGCCGGCCTTGCCGATACAGCACTTGAAAGCCTTGCGGATTAAAAAAGCCATGCGTAACAACCAGCCTATTACACAACGCGAGCGGACCTTCCCGGCTCAGCAACGGTTGATTTCCACCACCGATGCCAAGGGCATGATCACCTACTGTAACGACGCTTTCGTCGAGATCAGCGGGTATTCCCGAGAGGAGCTGATCCGTGCACCGCACAACCTGGTCCGTCACCCCGACGTCCCGGTCGCGGTGTTCGCCCACATGTGGGACACGCTGAAACAAGGCTTGCCATGGATGGGCATTGTCAAGAATCGCTGCAAGACCGGTGATCATTACTGGGTGAACGCCTATGTGACACCGATCTTCGAAGGCAATCAGGTGATCGGTTACGAGTCGGTGCGGGTCAAGCCCAGCGCCGAACAGATCCGCCGCGCCGAAGCGCTCTACCAACGCATCAACCAAGGCAAGTCGGCCATTCCCTCCTCGGATAAATGGTTGCCGATCCTGCAGGACTGGCTGCCGTTCATCCTGGTCAGCCAATTGAGCTTCATGATCGGTGCCTCCCTGAACTCCCATTGGGGGTTTGCCCTGGCTGCGGGTCTTTCGGTGCCGCTGGGCCTGATGGGCCTCCAGTGGCAACAGCGTGGCCTCAAGCGTTTGCTGCGCCTGGCCGAGCAGACCACCTCCGATCCGTTGATCGCCCAGATGTACACCGACAGTCGCGGCGCCCAGGCGCGTCTGGAAATGTCCATCCTCAGTCAGGAAGCACGCCTGAAAACCTGCCTGACGCGCCTGCAGGACACGGCCGAACACCTGACCGATCAGGCCAGGCAATCCGATGCCCTGGCGCACAACAGCTCCAGCGGCCTGGAACGTCAACGGGTCGAGACCGAACAAGTGGCCACCGCGGTCAACCAGATGGCCGCTACCACCCAGGAAGTCGCCAGCCACGTGCAACGCACCGCCGACGCCACCCAGGAAGCCAATCGCCTGACCGGTCGTGGTCGTGACATCGCCGGGGAAACCCGCGAAGCCATCCAGCGCCTGTCGGTAGTCGTCGGTGAAACCGGCGTGACCGTGACCCAACTGGCCAAGGACAGCAACGAAATCGGTGGCGTGGTCGACGTGATCAAAGGCATCGCCGACCAGACCAACCTGCTGGCCCTGAACGCTGCCATCGAAGCGGCCCGTGCTGGCGAGATGGGTCGTGGTTTTGCGGTGGTGGCCGACGAAGTCCGTCAACTGGCGCAACGCACCAGCGAGTCCACCGGGCAGATTCACGCGCTGATCGCCAAACTGCAACAAACCGCCGGCACCGCGGTGCAAACCATGGAAGCCGGGCATCGCCAGGCGGAAGAAGGCGTGGCGCGGGTACTGGAAGCGGACCAGGCACTGGTGGGGATCAGCGAAGCGGTGGCCAACATCACCGACATGACCACCCAGATCGCCGCCGCAACCGAAGAGCAAAGCGCCGTGGCCGAAGAAATCAGCCGCAACATCAGCAACATTTCTGAGTTGGCGGACCAGACCGCGGAACAGGCGCAGAACTCGGCGTTGCTGAGTGAAGAGCTGACCAAGACTGCCAATACCCAGTATTCGTTGGTGGAGCGGTTTAACCGCTGATAGAGGCGGGAATGACAAAAACCCGGACAGTAAGAGCTTCCGGGTTTTTTATTGAGCCTGTGAAAGTGATGTTGCCCAGGAGTGCCTCATCGCAAGCAGGCTCACTCCTACAGTTGATCGTTGTCGACACAAAAATCTGTGCCCACCGTAGATCCAATGTAGGAGCGAGCCTGCTCGCGATGAGGCCATGAAAGGCAATGAAGAATTCACTGAAGAAATGAAGCCACCTTCTGCGCCGCTGCCGCCACATGCTGCTCATGACTAAACCCTGAAGCCTTCAACGGCTTCAAGTCATGATCCCCCGCCACCAGCCAGAACACCTCGATACCCGGCGATAGCGCATAACCCTCGACCGCCTCGCGATTGCCCAACGCATCGCGCTCACCTTGCACGATCAAGGTTCGCGTCTTCAGCCCGGCCAAATGCTCAACCCTTGGCTTCTCCGGTTTGCCTACCGCATAAAACGGATACCCCAGGCACACCAGCGCATGCGCACCCAATTCATCCGCGAGCAAACTGGCCATCCGCCCGCCCATGGACTTGCCACCAATGGCCAGCGGCCCAGTGACATGGCGTCGCACCTGGGCATACACCTCACGCCAGCATTCCAGCAGTTTCGGTGCCGGGTTCGGCGGGCGTTTGCCGCCATCGAGGCGCCGCTGTGCCATATAGGGAAACTCGAAGCGCAACACGTTGACGCCTTGCGCGGCGAGGCGTGCAGCCATGTCGTTCATCCAGTCACTGTCCATCGGTGCGCCGGCGCCATGGGCGAGGATCAGCGTCGCCGCAGCCTTGCCAGTCGCGGCATTCCACAACCAACCATGATCCCGCACGCACTGCGCCCATTGATCCCCGTCAATACCGGCCTTGTGCCCTTTGTCCATGCTTGCCTCGCTTTTAGTCTGCCTATAACTCCGGCCGAAGGGTGCGCTGCCTTGCGCGAGTGCGCTCACTTCGGCTGAACCGTGGATGGGGAACCATGAACACTTCTATCAGTACCGCCTACAACTACAAGGTGGTCCGCCAATTCGCCATTATGACGGTGGTGTGGGGCATCGTCGGCATGGGGCTCGGGGTTTTTCTCGCTGCCCAGTTGGTCTGGCCCGAACTCAACTTCAATTTGCCGTGGACCAGCTTCGGCCGCTTGCGCCCGCTGCACACCAACGCGGTGATCTTCGCCTTTGGCGGCTGCGCCTTGTTCGCCAGTTCGTTCTATTCGGTGCAACGCACCTGCCAGACCCAATTGTTCGCGCCGAAAATCGCCGCGTTCTGTTTCTGGGGCTGGCAGCTTGTGATCCTGCTGGCAGCCATCAGCCTGCCGCTGGGCTACACCAGTTCCAAGGAATACGCCGAGCTGGAATGGCCGATCGACATCCTGATCACCATCGTCTGGGTCGCCTACGCCATCGTGTTCTTCGGCACGATCATGCAGCGCAAGACCAAGCACATTTATGTCGGCAACTGGTTCTTCGGTGCGTTCATCATCACCGTGGCGATCCTGCACATCGTCAACAACATGGAATTGCCGGTCAGCTTCACCAAGTCCTACTCTCTGTACTCCGGCGCCACCGATGCGATGGTGCAATGGTGGTACGGACACAACGCCGTCGGCTTTTTCCTCACCGCCGGTTTCCTCGGCATGATGTATTACTTCGTGCCGAAACAGGCCGAGCGCCCGGTTTACTCCTATCGCCTGTCGATCGTGCACTTCTGGGCGCTGATCACCCTGTACATCTGGGCCGGTCCGCACCACTTGCACTACACCGCGCTGCCGGACTGGGCGCAGTCGTTGGGCATGGTGATGTCGCTGATCCTGCTGGCGCCGAGCTGGGGCGGGATGATCAACGGCATGATGACCCTGTCGGGGGCCTGGCATAAGTTGCGCAGCGACCCGGTCCTGCGCTTTCTCGTGGTGTCGCTGGCGTTCTACGGCATGTCGACCTTCGAAGGGCCGATGATGGCGATCAAGACGGTCAACGCCCTGTCCCACTACACCGACTGGACCATCGGCCACGTACACGCAGGTGCGTTGGGCTGGGTGGCGATGATTTCCATCGGCGCGCTGTACCACATGATCCCGAAAGTCTTCGGCCGCGAGCAGATGCACAGCATCGGCCTGATCAACGCGCACTTCTGGCTCGCCACCATCGGCACCGTTCTGTACATCGCCTCGATGTGGGTCAACGGCATCGCCCAGGGCCTGATGTGGCGTGCAGTGAACGAGGACGGCACGCTGACTTACTCCTTCGTCGAAACCCTGGTGGCCAGCCACCCTGGCTTCGTCGTGCGGCTGGTGGGTGGTGCGATCTTCCTCAGTGGCATGTTCCTGATGGCCTACAACACCTGGCGCACCGTGCGGGCCTCGCAGCCTGCCGAAGTCGCCGCTGCCGCGCAGATGGCCTGAGGAGTCCGCCATGAAACACGAAACTATCGAGAAAAACGTCGGCCTGTTGCTGCTGCTGATGATCCTGGCCGTGAGCATCGGCGGCCTGACCCAGATCGTCCCGCTGTTCTTCCAGGACGTGACCAACAAACCGGTGGAAGGCATGAAGCCCTACACCGCGCTGCAACTGGAAGGTCGCGACATCTATATCCGCGAAGGCTGCGTCGGCTGTCATTCGCAGATGATCCGCCCGTTCCGCGCCGAGACCGAACGCTACGGGCACTACTCGGTGGCAGGCGAAAGCGTCTGGGACCACCCGTTCCTGTGGGGTTCGAAACGCACCGGGCCGGACCTGGCGCGGGTTGGCGCGCGTTACTCGGATGACTGGCACCGCGCGCACTTGTACAACCCGCGCAACGTCGTGCCCGAGTCGAAGATGCCGGCCTACCCATGGCTGGTGGCCAATCAGCTCGACAGCAGTCATACCGAAACCAAGATCAAGGCCATGCGCACCCTGGGCGTGCCGTACACCGACGAGGACATCACCGGCGCCGTCGCTTCGCTCAAAGGCAAGAGCGAAATGGATGCGCTGGTCGCCTACCTGCAAGTGCTCGGCACTGCCATCAAGAGCAAGAGGTGAGCCATGCCCATGTCTTTTATAGAGAGCGAAATGAGCACTGGAATGATCCGCGGCCTTGGCACCGTCGTCGTATTCGTGGCCTTCGTCGGCCTGACCCTGTGGGTTTTCAACAGCAAGCGCGGCCCGGAATTCGCCGAAGCGCGCCTGCTGCCGTTCGCTGACGAGCCACAACCCGACATCACAGAAGAATCAGCAACAAGGAGTACCCGGCCATGACCACCTTCTGGAGTACGTGGATCTGCGTACTGACCATCGGCAGCCTGATTGGCCTGACCTGGCTGCTGATCGGCACCCGCAAGGGTGAAACCAAGGGCAGCGTCGACCAGACCATGGGCCACAGCTTCGACGGCATCGAGGAGTACGACAACCCGTTGCCGCAATGGTGGTTCATGCTGTTCGCCGGCACCCTGGTATTCGCCGTCGGCTACCTGATCCTCTATCCGGGCCTCGGTAACTGGAAAGGCATCCTCCCCGGCTACGAAAACGGCTGGACCGGCGTGCACGAATGGGAAAAGGAGATGGCCAAGGCTGACACGAAGTTCGGGCCGATCTTCGCCAAGTTCGCGGCGATGCCCGTGGAAGAAGTGGCCAAAGACCCGCAGGCACTGAAAATGGGCGGCCGCCTGTTTGCCTCCAACTGCTCGGTGTGCCACGGCTCGGATGCCAAGGGTGCATATGGCTTCCCCAACCTGACCGACAGCGACTGGCGCTGGGGAGGCAATGCAGAAACCATCAAGACCACCATCATGGGTGGCCGGATGGCGATGATGCCGGCCTGGGGTGAAGTCCTGGGGGAAGACGGTGTGAAGAACGTCGCCGCGTATGTGCGCCATGGCCTGGCCAAGCTGCCATTGCCTGCCGACAGCAAAGCCGACCTGCAGGCCGGACAGCAAGCGTTCAGCACCACCTGCGTCGCCTGTCATGGGGCAAACGGCCAGGGCACTGAAGCCATGGGCGCGCCGAACCTGACGCACCCGGCCGGCTTCATCTACGGGACGAGCCTGACACAACTTGAACAGACGATTCGGCATGGCCGTCAGGGCCATATGCCGGCGCAGAACGAACTGCTCGGCAACGATAAGGTGCAGCTGCTCGCGGCATACGTGTACAGCCTTTCCAGAGGTGATGAGCAGTTGAGCGGCAAGCTTCAAGCTACAAGCGGCAAGTAAAGTCAAAAGCCAGAGCTGCAAGCAACGGGATTTCTCTTGAAGCTTGCAGCTTGAAGCTTGCCGCTGCCTCTTTGCGACGCATTGTCGCACCCTCTTTGACTCTTCCTTTCGGATCACCGGATTCGGGTCTAAGCTTCCCCCGATGCGGACTGGCCGGTGCCGGTTCCAGGTCGACCCTGAACGATGTGTTCGACGAATCTGCCCGATGACAGGCCGCAAAGGCTGGTAGATACCGGCTGTCGCACCAATTGCCTTCGGTCAGCCAAACGTTGCGTTTGAACACACCCCGTTACATCCGACCTGACCCCCTCGCCTGATCAGTCCGCCGGGATGTTTTGCCCGCGGGCAAATTTGTCCTTACGCGGCGCATGGAAAGGCCGCAGAATCAGCTTTTGAAAGCATTGACCCAGGTCATGGCGCGTTGCAATGACCCCTTGCTTTCTCCATACTTGCGGCCGATTTTTAATCCTAATAAAACACCCAAACCGTGGAACCTTAGAATGAGCACAGCAATCAGTCCGACTGCTTATAACTATAAGGTAGTCCGCCAGTTCGCCATCATGACGGTGGTCTGGGGGATCCTTGGCATGGGGCTCGGTGTCTTCATTGCCTCGCAACTGGTCTGGCCGGAGTTGAACTTCGGTCTGCCATGGACGAGCTTTGGACGCCTGCGCCCGTTGCACACCAACCTGGTGATTTTCGCCTTCGGTGGATGTGCACTGTTTGCCACTTCTTATTACGTCGTGCAGCGAACCTGCCAAACGCGACTGATTTCCGACAGCCTCGCCGCCTTCACCTTCTGGGGATGGCAAGCGGTGATCGTCGGCGCGATCATTACCTTGCCAATGGGTTTCACCACCACCAAGGAATACGCGGAACTGGAATGGCCCCTGGCTATTCTGCTGGCCATTGTCTGGGTCACCTACGGCCTGGTGTTCTTCGGCACCATCGTCAAGCGCAAGACCAAGCACATCTATGTGGGTAACTGGTTCTACGGCGCGTTCATCGTCGTGACCGCGATGCTGCACATCGTCAACCACATGTCGCTGCCGGTCAGCCTGTTCAAGTCCTACTCGGCCTACTCGGGTGCGACGGACGCGATGATTCAGTGGTGGTACGGCCACAACGCCGTGGGCTTCTTCCTGACCACCGGCTTCCTGGGCATGATGTACTACTTCGTGCCGAAACAGGCCGAGCGTCCGATCTACTCTTATCGCCTGTCGATCGTGCACTTCTGGGCACTGATCACCCTGTACATCTGGGCCGGCCCGCACCACCTGCACTACACCGCACTGCCGGACTGGGCTCAGTCCCTGGGCATGGCGATGTCGATCATCCTGCTGGCTCCAAGCTGGGGCGGCATGATCAACGGCATGATGACCCTGTCGGGCGCCTGGCATAAGCTGCGCACCGACCCGATCCTGCGCTTCCTGGTCGTCTCCCTGGCGTTCTACGGCATGTCGACCTTCGAAGGCCCGATGATGGCCATCAAGACCGTCAACTCGCTGTCGCACTACACCGACTGGACCATCGGCCACGTACACGCCGGCGCCCTGGGCTGGGTTGCGATGATCTCGATCGGCGCCATCTACCACATGATCCCGAAACTGTTCGGTCGTGCGCAGATGCACAGCACCGGCCTGATCAACACCCACTTCTGGCTCGCGACCATCGGTACCGTGCTCTACATCGCCTCGATGTGGGTCAACGGCATCACCCAGGGCCTGATGTGGCGTGCAATCAACGACGACGGCACCCTCACCTACTCGTTCGTCGAAGCGCTGCAAGCCAGCCACCCTGGTTTCATCGTTCGCGCCCTGGGCGGTGCGTTCTTCGCCACCGGCATGTTGTTCATGGCCTACAACGTATTCCGTACCGTACGCGCCTCGAACCCGGCTGAAGCCGAAGCCGCCGCCAAGATTGCCGTAGTTGGAGCTCACTGATGAAGCATGAAGCAGTCGAGAAGAATATTGGCCTGCTGGCCTTCTTCATGGTCATCGCCGTCAGCATCGGCGGCCTGACCCAGATCGTTCCGCTGTTTTTCCAGGATGTCACCAACAAGCCGGTCGAGGGCATGAAGCCCCGCACCGCCCTTGAACTGGAAGGCCGGGACGTTTATATCGCCAACGGTTGTGTCGGCTGCCACTCACAGATGATCCGTCCGTTCCGTGCCGAAACCGAACGCTACGGCCACTACTCGGTTGCCGGTGAAAGCGTCTGGGACCACCCGTTCCTGTGGGGTTCCAAGCGTACCGGTCCGGACCTGGCCCGTGTCGGCGGTCGTTACTCCGATGACTGGCAGCGTGCGCACTTGTACAACCCGCGCAACGTAGTGCCCGAGTCGAAAATGCCGGCCTACCCGTTCCTCGTGGAAAACAAGCTCGACGGCAAAGACACCGCCAAGAAAATGGAAGTCTTGCGCACGCTCGGCGTCCCTTACACCGACGAAGACATCGCCGGCGCCAAGGATGCTGTGAAGGGCAAAACCGAAATGGACGCGCTGGTGGCCTATCTGCAAGGCCTGGGCACCATCATCAAAAGCAAACGGTGAATTAGATGGATATCGGGATGATTCGTGGCCTGGGCACCGTTGTCGTGATGGTGGCCTTCATCGGACTGGCACTGTGGGTGTTCAGCCCCAAGCGCAAGTCGGAGTTTGAAGACGCGACCTTGCTGCCTTTCGCGGATGATCCCGAAGCCATCAAGCACGTCGAGCAAGCTTCTAGGAGTAACAAAGAATGACTACATTCTGGAGTCTGTACGTCACAGTCCTCAGTCTCGGTACGATCTTCGCCCTGACCTGGCTGCTGCTGTCGACCCGCAAGGGCCAGCGCAGCGAACAGACAGACGAGACCGTCGGACACTCCTTCGATGGCATCGAGGAGTACGACAACCCGCTGCCGAAATGGTGGTTCATGCTGTTCGTGGGCACCATCATCTTCGCACTGGGCTACCTGGCGCTGTATCCGGGCCTGGGTAACTGGAAAGGCCTGCTGCCGGGTTACGGCTACCTCGACAACGAGAAGCAGACCCCGTTCGCCAACGGCCAGACCGGCTGGACCGGCGTTCACGAGTGGGAAAAGGAAATGGCCAAGTCGGACGCCAAGTTCGGTCCGATCTTCGCCAAATTCGCGGCCATGCCAATTGAAGAAGTGGCCAAGGACCCGCAAGCCCTGAAGATGGGTGGCCGCCTGTTCGCCTCCAACTGCTCGGTTTGCCATGGTTCCGACGCCAAGGGCGCCTACGGCTTCCCTAACCTGACCGACGCCGACTGGCGCTGGGGCGGCGAGCCGGCAACCATCAAGACCACCATCATGGGCGGCCGTCATGCAGTGATGCCTGCGTGGGCTGAAGTGATTGGCGAGCAAGGCGTGGCCGACGTGGCCGCGTTTGTCCTGACCAACCTCGATGGCCGCAAGCTGCCGGAAGGCACCAAGGCCGACCCGGTTGCCGGGCAGAAACTGTTCGCCACCAACTGCGTGGCGTGCCACGGTCCGGAAGGCAAAGGCACCCCAGCGATGGGCGCGCCTGACCTGACTCACCCGGCAGCGTTCATCTACGGTTCGAGCTTCGCTCAACTGCAGCAGACCATCCGTTATGGCCGTCAGGGCCAGATGCCTGCGCAAGAACAGCTGCAAGGCAACGACAAGGTTCACCTGCTGGCCGCTTACGTCTACAGCCTGTCTCACGGTGAGAAGGCAGCGGGCGCCGAGTAAGGCAAACGCTTGAAGCAACAAAAAACGGCCCCGCCAATGTGAATTGGCGGGGCCGTTTTGTTTAAGGCCAGGCGTCGATCTTCAGGCGCTCCATCGCAAAGAGCGATCATGAAAGAAAACAGGATTGAACGCCTCACACCGAAAAGTCGTCCATAATTTCCAAGTCAATTGATTCAAGTCATTACACCATCAAATGATTTTGCCAAACGTGACCAAAGGTCGCACCCTTGGACTAGAGCGACAGGCGTATCATTGCGCCACTGCAACACCCCTTTTTGACCGCGGTCGGCACGTACTGACCGAGGCACTTTTCCACTGCCGTGGGATGCAATGATGAGCAACCAGATTCCGGTACACGACGTCACTCCACCCGCCAAGAACGCAAACAACAGCGTCGACCTCTACGCCTCCAGGGAAAAAATCTACACCCGCGCCTTCACCGGCCTGTTTCGCAATCTGCGGATGACCGGCGGAGCCCTGTTGTTCCTGCTGTATTTCGGCACGGTGTGGCTGAACTGGGGCGGTCATCAGGCCGTGTGGTGGAACGTGCCGGAGCGCAAGTTCTTCATTTTCGGCGCCACCTTCTGGCCCCAGGATTTCATTCTGCTGTCCGGCATGTTGATCATCGCCGCGTTCGGCCTGTTCTTCATCACGGTGTACGCCGGACGGGTCTGGTGCGGCTATACCTGCCCGCAAAGCGTCTGGACCTGGATCTTCATGTGGTGCGAAAAAGTCACCGAAGGTGACCGCAACCAACGCATCAAGCTCGACAAGGCGCCAATGAGCGCCAACAAGTTCCTGCGCAAACTCAGCAAGCACACCATGTGGCTGTTGATCGGTTTCGTCACCGGCATGACTTTCGTCGGCTACTTCTCGCCGATCCGCGAACTGGTGTTCGACTTCTTCACCGGCCAGGCGGATGGCTGGTCGTACTTCTGGGTCGGCTTCTTCACCCTCGCCACTTACGGCAATGCCGGCTGGCTGCGTGAACAGGTGTGCATCTACATGTGCCCGTACGCGCGCTTCCAGAGCGTGATGTTCGACAAGGACACCCTGATCGTTTCCTACGACCCGCGCCGTGGCGAAGGCCGTGGCCCGCGTAAAAAAGGCATCGACTACAAGGCTCAGGGCCTGGGCGACTGCATCGACTGCACCATGTGCGTCCAGGTCTGTCCGACCGGTATCGACATCCGCGACGGCCTGCAAATCGAATGCATCGGTTGCGCCGCCTGCATCGATGCCTGCGACGCCATCATGGACAAGATGGAATACCCGCGCGGGCTGATCAGCTACACCACCGAGCACAACCTGTCCGGGCAGAAAACCCATAAACTGCGCCCGCGCCTGATTGGCTATGCCATTGTGCTGCTGGCGATGATCAGCTTGCTGGTGACTGCATTCTTCATGCGTGCGCTGGTGGGCTTCGATGTCAGCAAGGACCGCGTGCTGTACCGCGAGAACGCCGAAGGCCGGATCGAAAACGTCTACAGCCTGAAAATCATGAACAAGGACCAGCGCGACCATACCTACCTGCTCGAAGCCTCCGGCCTGCCGGATCTCAAATTGCAGGGTCGACGCGAGATCAAGGTCGCGGCCGGCGAGATCATCAGCCAGCCTGCCGAGCTCTCCGTCGCACCGGAAAAACTGCCGTCGAGCACCAACGAGGTGAAATTCATCCTCAAGGACGCCGATGACGACAGCGTCCACATTGAAGCCAAGAGCCGGTTCATCGGCCCACAAATTCGTTGAGAGAACTGAACATGCCCGCAGCAACTGCCGCTAGTCCCTGGTACAAGCACCTCTGGCCGTGGATCATCATCGGGATCCTGGCCTGCTCGGTGACCCTGACCTTGTCCATGGTGACCATCGCGGTGAAGAACCCGGACAACCTGGTCAACGACAACTACTACGAGGCCGGCAAAGGCATCAACCGCTCCCTCGACCGTGAGCTGCTGGCCCAGACCCTGAAAATGCGCGCCAGCGTTCATCTCGATGGCATGACCGGCGAGGTTGACCTGCGCCTGAGCGGCGACAGCCAGCCCGGGACCCTGGAGCTGAACCTGATCTCGCCGACCCAGCCGGAAAAGGATCGCAAGATCACCCTGACCCGCAGCGAAACCGAACAGGGCCGCTACATCGGCCAGTTGAGCGACAAGATCGAAGGCCGGCGCTTTGTCGAGTTGCTTGGCACTCAGGACGAGCACATCTGGCGCATGTTCGAAGAGGAACTGGTCAGCCATGACAAGGATCTGCTGCTGGGTGACGAACCGCTGCAAGGTGCCGAAGACCTGAAGAAGTAAAAATGCCATCGAATGTGGCGAGGGAGCTTGCTCCCGCTGGGGTGCGCAGCACCCCTAAAATCTGCAACTCAGTTCTTTCAGGTACAGCGAGTCCGCAGCACTACGACTGCTTCGCAGCCGAGCGGGACGATGCGGCGATCCGACAAGCTCCCTCGCCACAAAGGCTTTCATGGCTACAGAAATGACCACCCCACTCCCCTGCTACCACTGCGCCCTGCCCGTCCCGGCCGGCAGCCGCTTCACCGCTGCGGTCCTCGGGCAACCCCGCGAATTCTGCTGCCCGGGTTGCCAGGCCGTGGCTGAGGCCATTGTCGCCGGCGGTCTGGAAAGCTATTACCAGCACCGCAGCGAAGCCTCGGCCAACCCCGAAGCGCTGCCGGTGCAATTGGTGGATGAACTGGCGCTGTACGACCGCGCCGATGTGCAGCAACCCTTCGTTCGCCACGAAGGCGAACTCGCCGAAACCACACTGTTGATGGAAGGCATCAGCTGCGCGGCTTGCGGCTGGCTGATCGAAAAACACCTGCGCACTTTGCCTGCCGTAGTCGAAGCGCGCCTGAACCTGTCCAACCATCGCCTGCACGTACGCTGGGCCGATGGGCAATTGCCGCTGAGCCAGGTCCTCAGCGAGCTGCGCCACATCGGTTACGCCGCACACCCGTACCAGGCCGACCGCGCCAGCGAACAACTGGCCAGCGAAAACCGCCTGGCCCTGCGCCAGCTCGGCGTGGCCGGGTTGCTGTGGTTCCAGGCGATGATGGCAACCATGGCCACCTGGCCTGAATTCAACATCGACCTCAGCCCTGAACTGCACACCATCCTGCGCTGGGTCGCGCTGTTCCTCACCACCCCGATTGTGTTCTACAGCTGCGCGCCGTTCTTCAAAGGCGCCATGCGCGATCTGCGCACCCGCCACCTGACCATGGACGTTTCCGTGTCACTGGCCATTGGCAGTGCCTACGTCGCCGGGATCTGGACGTCGATCACCGGGGTCGGCGAACTGTATTTCGATGCCGTCGGCATGTTTGCCCTGTTCCTGCTGGCAGGGCGTTATCTGGAACGCCGCGCCCGCGAGCGCACTGCCGCCGCTACCGCGCAGCTGGTGAATCTGTTGCCCGCCTCGTGCCTGCGATTGACTGCCGATGGCCAGAGCGAACGCATTCTGCTCAGTGAACTGCGTGTCGGCGATCAGGTTCTGGTTCATCCGGGCGCCATTCTCCCGGCTGACGGCAAGATCCTCGACGGCCAGTCGAGTGTCGACGAGTCGCTGCTGACCGGCGAATACCTGCCGCAACCCCGCACCCTTGGCGACGCGGTCACCGCCGGCACAATGAACGTCGAAGGCGCACTGACCGTCGAGGTCCAGGCCTTGGGCCAGGACACTCGCCTCTCGGCCATCGTTCGCCTGCTCGATCGTGCCCAGGCCGAAAAACCGCGCCTGGCGGAAATCGCCGACCGCGCCGCGCAATGGTTCCTGCTGTTGTCGTTGATTGCTGCTGCGGCCATTGGCCTGCTGTGGTGGGAAGTGGACTCATCGCGGGCATTCTGGATCGTGCTGGCGATGCTGGTGGCGACCTGCCCGTGCGCCTTGTCGCTGGCGACGCCGACCGCCCTCACTGCGGCCACCGGCACACTGCACAAACTCGGTCTGTTGCTGACCCGTGGTCACGTGCTGGAAGGCCTGAACCAGATCGACACAGTTATTTTCGACAAGACCGGCACCCTCACCGAAGGTCGCCTGGCGCTGCGCTCAATCCGCCCCCTCGGCGCGCTCGACAGCGATCAATGCCTGGGCCTCGCCGCCGCCCTGGAAAACCGCTCCGAACATCCGATCGCCCGCGCTTTCGGTCGTGCGCCAATGGCTGCCGAAGAAGTTCACAGCACACCGGGCCTTGGCCTGGAGGGGCTGGTTGAAGGGCGACGCCTGCGCATCGGCCAACCGCGTTTCGTCTGCGAACTCAGCGGCGCCGTGATGCCGTCGATGCCCGAAGAAGCCGGCCAATGGCTGCTGCTCGGCGACAGCCAGGGACCACTGGCCTGGCTCGTCCTCGATGATCGCTTGCGGGCCGATGCGCCCGCGCTGCTGGCCGTGTGCAAGGCGCGGGGCTGGCGCACGCTGTTGTTGTCCGGCGACAGCTCGCCGATGGTCGCCAGCGTGGCGGCGGAACTGGGCATCGATGAAGCCCGTGGCGGCTTGCGTCCGGACGATAAACTGCAAGTCCTGCAACAGCTGCACAAAGAAGGTCGCAAGGTGTTGATGCTGGGGGACGGGGTCAACGATGTGCCGGTGCTGGCGGCTGCGGATATCAGCGTCGCCATGGGCTCGGCCACCGACCTGGCGAAAACCAGTGCCGACGCCGTGCTGCTGTCCAACCGCCTCGACGCGCTGGTGCAAGCCTTCAGCCTGGCGCGGCGCACCCGACGGGTCATTATCGAGAACCTTCTGTGGGCCGGGTTGTACAATGGCCTCATGTTGCCCTTCGCCGCCTTCGGCTGGATCACTCCGGTCTGGGCGGCGGTGGGCATGTCGATCAGTTCGTTGACCGTGGTGTTGAACGCGCTGCGCCTGACTCGCATGCCGAGCGCGCCCGCCCTCTGCGCCACGCCAGAAACCCGCCCGCTGCCGGCCTGAGCCGCGCGGGCATGGAGTCCAGATGCCAGCTCTTTACGTGATGATTCCCGCTGCGCTGCTGATCGTGGCCATCGCCGTCTATATCTTCTTCTGGGCGGTGGACAGCGGTCAGTACGACGACCTCGACGGCCCGGCCCACAGCATCCTGTTCGACGACCAGGACCCGAACCACACCGCCGCCGTCGATGAGGCCAGCGGCCAACCGGCCAAGCCGCAAGACAAGGCCCCGCCCCATGCTTGAATTGGCGCCACTGCTGGTGTCTGCGGTGATCCTCGGCTTGCTCGGCGGCGGCCATTGCCTGGGCATGTGCGGCGGCTTGATGGGCGCGCTGACCCTGGCGATTCCCAAGGAACAACGCAGCCGGCGCTTTCGCCTGCTGCTGGCCTACAACCTGGGCCGGATTCTGAGCTATGCCTGCGCCGGACTGCTGATCGGCCTGGCCGGCTGGGCCGTGGCCAGCAGCCCGGCGGCGATGTTCCTGCGCATCCTCGCCGGCTTGCTGTTGATTGCCATGGGCCTGTACCTGGCCGGCTGGTGGAGCGGCCTGACCCGTATCGAAAGCCTCGGTCGCGGCCTGTGGCGGCATATCCAGCCAGTCGCCAACCGGTTGCTGCCGGTGTCGAGCGTGCCGCGCGCGCTGCTGTTGGGCGCGCTCTGGGGCTGGCTGCCGTGCGGCCTGGTCTACAGCACCTTGCTATGGTCGGCCAGCCAGGGCAACGCGCTGGACAGCGCATTGTTGATGCTCGCGTTCGGGCTCGGCACCTGGCCGGTGCTGCTGGCGACAGGCCTTGCCGCCGAGCGCATCACCGCACTGTTGCGCAAACGCAGCGTGCGCATGGCGGGCGGATTGCTGGTGATGCTGTTCGGCATCTGGACCTTGCCGGGGCCGCATCAGCATTGGCTCATGGGGCACTGACATTGTGGCGAGGGAGCTTGCTCCCGTTGGGGCGCGAGGCGCCCCAAAAGAGATGGGCCTGCTGCGCAGTCCAGCGGGAGCAAGCTCCCTCGCCACAAAAACCCATCAATGCCAACAACCACCCTTGATGCAAATCAAGATGCCCCACCCCGCCCTCGCATAAAGTGGCTGACATTGCCAGCCTATCCGGGGAATGCCCGCATGATGCTCGACGCCATTCGTTGGGACACCGATCTGATCCGCCGCTATGACCTGGCGGGACCACGCTACACCTCGTACCCGACCGCCGTGCAATTCAACAGCCAGGTCGGCACCTTCGACCTGTTTCATGCCCTGCGCGACAGCCGCAAGGCCCAACGCCCGTTGTCGTTGTACGTGCACGTGCCGTTCTGCGCGAACATTTGCTATTACTGCGCCTGCAACAAGGTCATCACCAAGGATCGCGGGCGGGCGCAGCCGTATTTGCAGCGCCTGGAACAGGAGATCCAGTTGATCGCCTGCCACCTCGACCCCACGCAAAAAGTCGAACAACTGCACTTCGGTGGCGGCACACCGACCTTTCTCAGCCACGACGAACTGCGCCAACTGATGGCGCATTTGCGCAAATGCTTCAATTTGCTGGACGACGACTCTGGCGACTACGGCATCGAGATCGACCCGCGCGAGGCCGATTGGTCGACCATGGGCCTGCTGCGCGAACTGGGCTTCAATCGGGTCAGCATCGGCCTGCAAGACCTCGACCCGGCGGTTCAGCGTGCAGTCAATCGCCTGCAAAGCCTGGAAGAAACCCGCGCGGTGATCGACGCCGCCCGCACCTTGCAGTTTCGCTCGATCAACATCGACCTGATCTACGGCCTGCCGAGACAGACGCCGGAGAACTTCGCCCGCACCGTCGAAGAGGTCATCAACCTGCAACCGGACAGGTTATCGGTGTTCAACTACGCCCACTTGCCGGAACGCTTCATGCCGCAGCGGCGCATCAACAGCAATGAACTGCCGACGCCCGCGCAGAAGCTGGAAATGCTCCAGCGCACCATCGAGCAACTGATGAGCGCCGGCTACCGCTACATCGGCATGGACCACTTCGCCCTGCCCGACGATGAGCTGGCGATTGCCCAGGAAGAGTCGACCCTGCAACGCAATTTCCAGGGCTACACCACCCACGGTCATTGCGATCTGATCGGCCTCGGCGTGTCGGCAATCAGCCAGATCGGCGACCTGTACTGCCAGAACAGCAGCGACCTGACCGAGTATCAGAACGTCCTTGCCACGTCACAACTGGCCACCAGCCGCGGCCTGCTGTGCAACGCGGACGACCGTTTGCGGCGCGCAGTCATCCAGCAATTGATCTGCAGCTTCAGCCTGGAATTTTCCGACATCGAACAGGCCTTCAACATCGATTTCCAAGGCTATTTCGGCGATCTCTGGCCCCAACTGCAAGACATGGCCAAAGACGGGCTGATCGAACTCGATCGCGACAGAATCACCATCCTGCCCGCCGGGCGGCTGCTGGTGCGCTCGGTGTGCATGGTGTTCGACGCATACCTGGAACAACACAACCGGCAACGGTTTTCACGGGTGATCTAGTGCGCTGCGACAAAAGCGCCACAAGCTGGCCTCAATGTCCTCGGGTGAGTTACCCTTACGTCTTATGTGTGAATTCCCACAAGGATTGAAGAAATGTCCGAGCCAGTAAAACTGCGCGCTCATAATCAAGCCCATTGCAAGGATTGCAGCCTGGCCCCTCTTTGCCTGCCACTTTCGTTGAATCTGGAAGACATGGATGCGCTGGACGAAATCGTCAAACGCGGCCGGCCGCTGAAAAAAGGCGAATTTCTGTTTCGCCAGGGCGATACCTTCGATTCTGTCTACGCAGTCCGTTCTGGCGCCCTCAAGACCTTCAGCCTGAGCGACACCGGTGAAGAACAGCTCACCGGTTTCCACCTGCCCAGCGAGCTGGTCGGCCTGTCGGGCATGGACACCGAAAAGCACCCGGTGTCGGCACAAGCCCTGGAAACCACCTCGGTGTGTGAAATTCCTTTCGAACGCCTCGACGAACTGGCCCTGCAATTGCCGCAGTTGCGCCGTCAGCTGATGCGGGTGATGAGTCGCGAAATCCGTGACGACCAGCAGATGATGCTGCTGTTGTCGAAAAAGACCGCCGACGAACGCATCGCCACCTTCCTGGTCAACCTCTCGGCACGTTTCCGCGCCCGGGGTTTTTCCGCCAATCAGTTCCGCCTGAGCATGTCGCGCAACGAAATCGGCAACTACCTTGGCCTGGCGGTGGAAACCGTGTCCCGCGTCTTTACCCGCTTCCAGCAAAACGAACTGATTGCGGCAGAAGGCAAGGAAATCCGGATTATCGACCCGATCCAGCTGTGCGCCCTGGCCGGTGGCTCGCTGGAAGGCTGAAACAAAACGTTGCGGCTGAGCGAAACGGTTCAGCCGCCGTTATACTTCGTTGATTGCAGCCCTGCCAGGACACCACGACGATGGTCTTCGACTCCTTCGACATCAAATCCCTCATCCGCCCTGTCATCGACTTCCCGAAACCGGGTGTGATCTTTCGCGACATCACCCCGCTGTTCCAGTCGCCCACGGCCCTGCACCTGGTGATGGACAGCTTCGCCCACCGTTACGTCGAGGCTGACTTCACCCACATCGGCGCGATGGACGCCCGTGGTTTCCTGATCGGTTCGGTACTGGCCTATCAGCTGAACAAGCCGCTGGTGCTGTTCCGCAAGCAAGGCAAACTGCCGGCTGAAGTGTTGGCCGAGGGCTATGCGACCGAATACGGCGAAGCCTTCCTGGAAGTGCACGCCGACAGCCTGTGCGAAGGGGATTCGGTGGTGATGTTCGATGACCTGATCGCTACCGGCGGCACCCTGATTGCCGCCGCAAACCTGATCCGTCGCATGGGCGCGCGGGTGCATGAAGCGGCGGCGATCATCGATCTGCCGGAGCTGGGTGGATCGCAGCGCCTGGAAGACATGGGCATTCCTACGTTTTGCCTGACGCAGTTTGCGTTGAGCGACAAGTAATCTGGCGCCTGTACTGACGCCATTCGCGAGCAAGCCCGCTCCCACATTTGACTGCGTTCTGTCAGGAAGAATGCAATTCACTGTGGGAGCGGGCTTGCTCGCGAAGGCGTCAGCCGCTACACCGCCAAACTCAAAGCCCCATCTGCTTGCTGATGATCTCGTTCATCACTTCCCGCGTCCCGCCGCCAATCGACAGGATCCGGTTGTCGCGGTACAGCCGCTCCACCAGACTCTCGCGCATATAACCCAGCCCACCGAGTATCTGCACCGCATCGGTCACGATCCGGTCTGCGGTATCCGTCGCAAAATTCTTGGCCATGGAGATTTCCTTGATCACGCTCTGCCCCGCCGCCATCTTCGCCGCCTGGCGGTAAGTGAATTCCCGGGACACTTCCAGCGCGGTCGCCATCTCGGCGAGGCGGTGCTTGATCACCTGAAACTTGCCGATCGGTTTGCCAAAGGCTTCGCGCTGGCGCGCCCATTTCAGGCTCTCTTCCAGCGCAAGCTGTGCGGTCATGTTGGCCATCAACGCCAGGGCCAGGCGTTCGCTCTGGAAATTGCCCATGATGCAGGCAAAGCCCATGTTCTCGGCACCGATCAGATTGCCTGCGGGCACTCGGCAATCATCGAAGAACAGTTCAGCGGTATCTGACGCCCACCAGCCCATTTTCTTCAGCTGCCGTCCTACGGTGAAACCGGGCGTGCCCTTCTCGATCAGTAACAGGCTGATGCCGGCGAAACCCGGTTCGCCCGTTCGCACCGCGACGGTATGGAAATCCGCGCGCACGCCGCTGGTAATAAAGGTCTTGCTGCCACTGACCCGGTAGAAATCGCCGTCGCGCACGGCACGGGTTTGCAGGTTGGCGACGTCGGAGCCGCCGCCAGGCTCGGTGATGGCCAGGGCGCTGATCTTCTCGCCCGACAGCACCTGGGGCAGTACACGATCGCGCACTTCGGGGCGGGCCCACTTGAGAATGGGCGGCAGGCCGATATCCAGCGACCCCAGGCCGGCAACCAACCCGCCTGAGCCGCAGCGCATCAACTCTTCACTGGCGGCAACCTTGGCGAACAGATCCCCTTCATGGCTGCCTCCGTAAGCTTCCGGATAACCGATGCCGAGAATCCCCGCCGCGCCGGCCTTGAGATAGAGCTCGCGAGGAAAGCTTTCGGCTTCTTCCCACTGCTCGATATCAGGAAGAATCTCGCGTTCGACGAAACGTCTGACGCTGTCGCGGACCAATTGGTGGCTGGGGTCGAAGTATTCCTGAAAGGCAGACATCGGCGAGCTCCACTGAAGGGGTCAGTGAAGTTAACCGAGCGCTTGCTTGGTTTTCAACAGGATTGTGTGAACTCGATAGATCGAGGTGCGCCTTTCGCGAGCAAGCCCGCTCCCACAGTTGATCTGCGAATACAGGTCACATTGTGGGAGCGGGCTTGCTCGCGAAGGCGTCAGTCAAGACACCACAAGACTCAGAGCGAAATCGGCTTACGCCCGGCAAACGAATGCGCCAGCGTCCCGCCATCCACCAGTTCCAGCTCACCACCCAGTGGTACGCCGTGGGCGATGCGCGAGGCGATCAGGCCTTTGTTGCTGAGCAATTGGGCGATGTAGTGCGCTGTGGCTTCACCTTCCACGGTCGGGTTGGTGGCCAGGATGACTTCGGCGAATGTGCCGGCCTCTTCGATCCGCGCCATCAACTGGGGAATGCCGATGGCTTCCGGCCCCAAGCCGTCGAGCGGCGACAGATGCCCCTTGAGCACGAAATAGCGCCCGCGAAAACCGGTCTGCTCCACCGCATAGACGTCCATCGGGCCTTCCACCACGCAGAGCAAGGTGTCGTCGCGACGGGTATCGGCGCATTGCGGGCAAAGATCATCTTCCGTCAGCGTACGGCACAAGCGGCAGTGACCGACCCCTTCCATGGCCTGGCTCAGGGCCAGCGCCAGTCGCGAGCCGCCGCTGCGGTCGCGTTCGAGCAACTGCAACGCCATGCGCTGGGCGGTTTTCTGACCCACGCCGGGCAGAATTCGCAGGGCGTCGATCAGTTGGCGAATCAAAGGGCTGAAGCTCATGGTGGAAAAGTCCGACAAAACAACGAGACGCGGTTTATACCCGCGCCTCGGTTGAGCGTCAAATTGCAGCGTCAATTACTCAGTCCCGGGAAACCCGAACCACCAGCTTGCCGAAGTTGCGCCCTTCCAGCATGCCGATGAACGCATCAGGCGCCTGTTCCAGGCCATCGACCACGTCTTCGCGGAACTTCACCTTGCCATCGCGTACCCAGGGCGCCATGGCACTGAGGAATTCCGGCTGGCGATCGCCATAGTCATCGAACACGATGAAGCCCTGGATGCGCACCCGCTTGGTCAACAGGGTGCGCTGCAACAGCGGCAGGCGATCCGGGCCGCTCGGCGCTTCATAGGCGTTATAAGAGGCAATCAGGCCGCAGAGTGGAATCCGCGCCTTGGAATTGAGCAATGGCACCACGGCGTCGAATACCTTGCCGCCGACGTTTTCGTAGTAGATGTCGACCCCCTTGCCACAGGCCTTGGCCAGTTCATCGGCAAAATCCGGGCTCCTGTGGTCGATGCAGGCATCGAAGCCCAGTTCTTCGACGACATAGCGGCACTTGTTCGCACCACCCGCCACACCGACCACGTGCAGGCCCTTGATCTTCGCCACCTGGCCGACCACCGAGCCCACCGCCCCGGACGCCGCTGCAACCACCAGGGTTTCGCCGGCCTTTGGCTGGCCGATGTCCATCAGGCCCATGTACGCAGTCATGCCCGGCATCCCCAGCACCCCGAGGGCCATCGACGCACTTGGCAACCCCGACGGCACCGGGATGATGCTGCGACCGTCATTGATGCTGTGGCTTTGCCAACCGGTGGCACCGACCACCAGATCACCTTCCTGAAACTTCGGATTGAGCGACCGCTCGACCCGGCTGACAGCGCCCCCGGTCATGACTTCGCCGATTTCCACCGGCGCGGCGTAGGAAGGTGCGTCACTCATGCGTCCGCGCATGTAGGGGTCCAGCGACAGGAAAACGGTCTTGAGCAGCACCTGACCGTCGGCCAGGTCCGGCAGCGCCACCCGCTCCATGCGGAAGTTTTCCGGCGTTGGCGCGCCTACCGGGCGAGAAGCCAGGACAATGCGTTGATTGAGGGTCATGGGGTCGGACATGGCAGCGTCTCCTGTGATCGATGGGGTTCGGTGATATAGGGAGCAGACCTTTGTGGCGGTATGGCGTTCGATGTGTTTTCAGTTACACCGGGGTGAATTCTTCGCGACTTCACAGGCACCGCATCCCTGTCAGCCAGAAACAAAAATGCCAGGCGCTATGCCTGGCATTTTTGTAACTCATCTGCCGCCTGAAGGCGAATCAGAATGGCAGTTTCATGCCCGGCGGCAGTTGCATGCCGGCAGTCATGCTGCCCATTTTGTCCTGGCTGTTGGCTTCGATCTTGCGCACGGCATCGTTGACCGCGGATGCGATGACCGCTTCCAGCATTTCCTTGTCGTCTTCGCTCATACCTTCAACCAGGCTCGGGTCGATGGTCACGCTCTTGACGTCATGACGACCGGTCATCACCACGGTGACCATATCGCCACCGGCCTTACCGGTGACTTCGGCGTTGGCCAGCTCTTCCTGCATCTTGGCCATTTTTTCCTGCATCTGCTGCGCCTGCTTCATCAGGCCGGCCATGCCACCTTTCATCATGGTAATCACCTCAAAAGTACTTGGATTAAAACAGCGCCCGGCCCATGCGGCCGGGCGCCTTCAGTTATTAGCCCTGAGTGACCAGGGCGTCGACAGGTTCAATAGTATCGTTACGGACCACCGCACCGAACTGCTGCATCATTTGCTGGATGAACGGATCACCGTGGATCGATTCCTCCGCCTCGCGCTGACGGTTGGCGCGGCGGCGCGAAGCCGCTTGCGCCGGGGTTTCCTGCTCGGGCTTGATCAACTCGATGCTCAGGGTCAGCGTGCGCTGGTGATACTGGTTCAGCGCATCGTTGAGGCGACGCTGTTGAGTGGCGTTGAACAAGGCACTGTGGGCCGGGTCCAGGTGCATCAGCCAATTGTCGCCATCCACCGCGATCAGCGTGCAGTTGGCGGCGATGCTGCCGGTCATGCCGGAGATCGGCAATTTCGGGAACAGCTCCAGCCATTGCAGGGCCAGACCGGTGGCCGGCATCGCTGCGGGCTCAGGCTCGGGCTCCGGAGCCGGGTCGGCGGCATGCTCGCTGGCCAGCTCGTCGAGGTAACTGTAGGCCGAATCCATGTCCGGCTCGATGTAATCCTCGTCCAGCGGCGGCTCGTCGTCCAGGTCCATGCCCGGCGTCGCGGCATCGACGTCGGCCACCGATGGTTCCGGGATCGGCGCGGCGGCCCACTCCGGGGCGTCCGGCACCACGCTGTCCGGCGTCGGCAACGGCATCGGTGGTAATTCGGGTTGTTCGCTGGCGGTTTCCAGCAGCGGCTCCACTGCCGGTTGCTGAACGGGCGCTGGCTCGACCGGGTCATTCCACGGCAGGTCGACAACCTCTTCGACTACGACCGCTTCAACCACAGGCACAGGCGCAGGTTCTGGCACAACGACCGGCGCAACCGGTTCCGGTGCAGGCGCTGGAGCCGCCACTGGCGCGGCTGCTACCGGAGCAACGGCCGCAGCGACTACCGGCACAACCACCGGCGCGGCAGCCACTGAGTTTGCGGAATCAACTGTGGCCTGGCTGATCCCCACTGGCTTTAGCGGTTGCCTCGGGGCGTCCGCGGTGTCTGCGGGCCGGAACGCCAGCATCCGCAGCAACACCATTTCAAATCCGCCCCGGGGATCCGGCGCCAGCGGCAGGTCGCGGCGGCCGATCAGGCCCATCTGGTAGTAGAACTGCACGTCTTCGGCCGGCAACGCCTGGGCCAGTGCCAGCACGCGATCACGGTCGCCGTGACCGTTATCGACACCTTCCGGCAAGGCCTGGGCGATGGCGACGCGGTGCAGCACATTGAGAATTTCCGAAAGCACGCCGTTCCAATCCGGGCCTTGTTCGGCCAGGTGGCGGACGGCTTCGAGCAACGCCTTGGCATCGCCTTCGATCAGCGCATGCAGGACGTCGTAGACCTGCCCGTGATCGAGGGTCCCGAGCATCGCCCGCACGTCGGCGGCCATGACCTTGCCCTCTCCGAAGGCAATCGCCTGGTCGGTCAGGCTCATGGCGTCACGCATCGACCCGTCGGCGGCACGCCCCAGCAACCACAGTGCATCGTCTTCGAACGGCACGTTCTCGACACCCAACACGTGGGTCAAGTGCTCGACTACCCTTTCTGGCGTCATGTTCTTCAGGGAGAACTGCAGGCACCGCGACAGAATTGTTGCCGGAAGTTTCTGCGGATCAGTGGTCGCCAGGATGAACTTGACGTAGGGTGGCGGCTCTTCGAGGGTTTTGAGCAGTGCGTTGAAGGAATGGCTGGAGAGCATGTGCACTTCGTCGATCAGGTAGACCTTGAAGCGCCCGCGGCTCGGGGCGTACTGCACGTTGTCGAGCAATTCGCGGGTGTCTTCGACCTTGGTGCGGCTCGCGGCGTCGATCTCGATCAGGTCGACAAAGCGGCCTTCATCGATTTCGCGGCACACCGAACACTCGCCACAGGGGGTCGAAGTGATACCTGTCTCGCAGTTAAGGCATTTGGCAATGATCCGCGCGATGGTGGTCTTGCCGACCCCACGGGTACCGGTAAAGAGGTAGGCGTGGTGCAGCCGCTGGCTGTCCAAGGCATTGATCAGAGCCTTGAGCACATGGGTCTGGCCGACCATTTCGCGGAACGAGCGCGGACGCCATTTACGTGCAAGAACCTGATAACTCATCGAAAACCGTCGCAGCGAAGGAAGCAGAAGCGGCTAATGCTAGCGGAGCAAGGGACAAATTGCATCCGGTGCGCTCGTGTATTCTGGCCAAGCTGCACATCGGGGGCTTTTAACGGAGTGTTTATGCGGCTGGCCTTGGGGGCATTGCTGTTGATCAGCCTGGACAGCGTGGCTGCGCAAGCACCGCTGCGCTTCGTGATAACCGACAGCTGGAGCATGCCCATGGTGCAGCTTGAACAGGGTAAACCGACCCAGGGCATCCTGTATGACGTGATGCTCAGTCTCGCGACCCAGGTCGGCGTGCCGGCCGAATTCCATGTATTGCCCCGCGCACGAGTGCAAAACGCCATGGAGCAAGGCGAGGTCGATGTCCGCTGTTATGCCGCGCAATCGTGGCTGCCCAATCAGTCTGGCGATTATCTCTGGAGCATCCCGCTCTTCACCCAACCTGACGTGTTGATCACCCGGCAAGCACCGTCCACCGCAGTCAAACCCGCCGACTTGCCGCAACAGTCCATTGGCACCGTGCTGGGTTACAGCTACCCGACCCTGCAGCCGCTGTTCGACGCCGGCCAACTGTATCGCGACGACGCACGCAATCAGGAACAAGTGCTGGAAAAACTCCTGGCCGGCCGCAATCGCTATGCCGTCAGTAATCAATGGAGCCTGAACTGGTTCAATCAGCGCCTGCTGCCAGAGCAACAACTGCACAGCGTGTCGGTGCTGCAGGAGCAGAATGTCGGCTGCTACGTGCGCAACGACCCGCAAGTGCCGGTGCAGCGCATTCTGCGCACCCTGGTTCGGATGAAGATGTCCGGGGAGATCGATCAGATTGTCCGGCTGTATATCGGTGGCGAGCCTGCGGCTGTGGATAAATCGGAAACGACAAAAAACCACCCCGGACAAGATCCTGGCAGCTAGCGAAAGTCTGATTTCAGAAAGATAACGCGAGAGAACACTCGCGTGGCGTTAAGGTGGTAACCCCACCAGCCACACCCCGGCACACAATGTCACCGCTGCGGCTGCTCCCTTCCAGGCCTGACCGGGTTCACGGTTGATCGTTGCGGGGGGACCGATGGGGTCACCATAACGACGCTCACCTGTCGGCGAGCCGCGCCATTGTACCTATCTGAGGCGAAGTTACAACCGTTGGTTTCGGATTAAAAATATGAGGGGGTTCAAGCACTTGCTATTGCGCCTCAAGCACCTCATGCGCCCTGCCGCCCTCCTGCTGAATCACCAGATGGATAAAGTGCAGCTTGGCAATGACGGCTGGCGGCAGGACGAACGGATAGAAATCCGGCTGCCCCATGCTGCGTGATAGCTCATTGAGCATGCCAGCCAGTTCGATCCAGGCGTTGACGAACGACAGGAACGCCGCGCCGCCGGGGCGCTGTGGATCGTAGAGGGTATCCAACGGAAACGGCTGATAGTCGAAGTCCATTTCCCGGGCACTCATGCCAAAGCCCAGTGCGGTATCCACCGCATCCATCATGTGCAGGTAATGCGCCCAGGTTTCAGCCCAGTCTTCCCACGGGTGCATGGTGGCGTAGGCGCTGACGTAGTGCTGCTGCCAGTCGAGCGGCGCGCCTTGTTGATAATGCTGTTCGAGGGAGTCGGCATAACTGATGCGCTCATCGCCAAACAATCCGCGAAAAGGCTCAAGCCATTGGCTATTGGCGATCAATTGGTCCCAGTAGTAGTGCCCGACTTCGTGACGAAAATGCCCGAGCAACGTGCGATAGGGTTCGTGCATTTGCACCCGTACCTGTTCGCGGTGGGCATCGTCCGCCTCCTTGATATCGAGGGTGATCAAGCCGTTCGCATGGCCGGTGGTCGGTGTTTTTCCGTCAAGGTCCACGCCGATGAAATCGAAGGCAAGGCCTATCTCTTCATCGACGGTCTTGGGAATTACCTGCAACCCCAGGCTGAGCAATTGCGCGACCAGACGCCGTTTGGCGGTTTCCACCTTGCGCCAGCGCTCGTGGTTGTCGTCTAACGACAGGTCAGGAATGGTGCGATTGAGGCTGCAGGCAATGCACAAGACGTCATGGTCATTGGCAGGCAGCAACCAATTACAGGCCGCCGGGGAGTCGAGGTTGGCGCAGCGTCGAAACAGGCCAGCCCCCGGATCGACATCAAGCTGCCAGGTGCCCGCTTGCACACCCGGTTGCAGCGCAGACAGGCGACTCTGCTCCGGCTGATAACCCAACGCCGCCGAACAGGCCAGGCACTGGCTGTTGCGAAAGAACAGGGACTGCCCGCAACGACAGTGCCAGACCTTGCTGTTGCGCGAGCTTTCGCCCATGAACGGCGCGGCGATGCGCGAGCTGAGCTGCTCGAAGAACGGGTACATGGCGATCTCTCCCTGAGGCTTGCAGAGACTAGATCATTCTTGCTCGCACATCGTTCCGCTTTTTTGTGGTGAGGGAGCTTGCTCCCGTTCGCCTGCGTAGCAGGCGCCAGAACTATAGGGACCGCTTCGCGCTCCAGCGGGAGCAAGCTCCCTCGCCACAGGTTCTCCGGCTAGATCGGGATGTTGTGATCCTTCAGGAACACCACAAACGCCTCTTCATCCAGCACCTTCAGCCCCAGCTCATTGGCCTTGGTCAACTTCGAACCGGCACCGGGCCCTGCGACCACGCAATGGGTCTTGGCCGACACAGAGCCCGCTACCTTGGCCCCAAGGCTTTCGAGTTTGTCCTTGGCGATATCGCGGCTCATCAGCTCCAGCGAGCCGGTCAGCACCCAGGTCTGCCCGGCCAGCGGCAAGCCTTCGACGACCTTCTTCTCGCTCTGCCAATGCATGCCGAAATCAGCCAGTTGCGCCTCAGCAGTGATCGAACGCTGGCGATTTTGTTCGTCCGCAAAAAAATCGCGAACCGAATTGGCCTGTTTTTCCGGCAGCGCCTGGCGCATATCCAGCCAGTCAGCACCGATCACCGCCTGCAGCGAGCCGAATTTGTCCGCCAGTTTCTGCGCCCCGCCCGGCCCAACCAACGGGATATGCAGCTTGTCGAGGAAACCACCCAGCGTGGTGCTCGCTGAAAACTCGGCGCCCAACTCGCCCTGTTCCTGAATCTGCATGCCGTGTTTGAGCAAATCAGCGATCACCTGCTGGTTATGGGCGTCCTCGAAGAAGCTGTGGATCTCGTACGCGACTTCCAGCCCGACGTCCGGCAAGTACGTCAGCACCTGCGGCAAGGCCTGTTGCACCCGTTCCAGCGAGCCCAGGGAGCGCGCCAGAACCTTGGCCGTCTCCTCGCCGACATCGGGAATCCCGAGGGCGTAGATGAACCGTGCCAGGCCCGGCTTCTTGCTGTCTTCGATGGCGCCGAGCAGGTTCTTGCTCGACAGTTCGGCAAAGCCTTCCAGATCGACGATCTGCTCGAACGTGAGGGCGTACAGATCGGCCGGCGAGCTCACCAGGCCTTCGTCGACCAGTTGCTCAACGCTCTTCTCACCCAGGCCTTCGATGTCCATGGCACGACGGGAAACGAAGTGAATGATCGCCTGCTTGAGTTGTGCGCCACAGGCCAGACGACCGACGCAGCGATACACCGCGCCTTCGCTGACCGTCTCACGGCCCTTGCTGCGCTTGATAAGCTGCGTGCGCTCGACATGGGAACCGCACACCGGGCACTGCTCGGGAATCTGTACCGGCCGGGCGTTTTCCGGGCGACGTTCCATGACCACTTGCACCACTTGCGGAATCACGTCACCGGCACGGCGGATGATCACCGTGTCGCCGATCATCAGGCCCAGGCGTGCCACTTCATCCATGTTATGCAGTGTGGCGTTGGCCACCGTGACACCGGCGACCTTGACCGGTTTCAGACGCGCCACCGGCGTCACCGCCCCGGTGCGGCCGACCTGGAACTCCACATCGAGCAGTTCGGTGAGTTCTTCCATCGCCGGGAATTTGTGGGCGATGGCCCAACGCGGTTCACGGGCGCGAAAACCCAGTTCGCGCTGGGAGGCAATGCTGTTGACCTTGAACACCACGCCGTCGATTTCATACGGCAGCGCGCTGCGACGCTCACCGATGTCGCGGTAGTAATCCAGGCACTCAGCGATGCCGTGCGCCAGTTTCAGCTCATGGCTGATCGGCATGCCCCAGGCCTGGAGTTGCTGCAAATTGCCGATGTGCGTATCGGCAATGTCCGCCGACACCTGGCCGATGCCGTAGCAGCAGAACTCCAGCGGACGATTGGCGGTGATCTTCGAATCCAGCTGACGCAAACTGCCCGCCGCTGCGTTGCGCGGGTTGGCGAAGGTCTTGCCGCCGACTTCCAGTTGCGTGGCGTTGAGCCGCTCGAAACCGGCCTTGGACATGAACACTTCGCCGCGCACCTCCAGAGTCGCCGGCCAGCCAGTACCGTGCAGCTTGAGCGGGATGTTGCGCACGGTGCGCACGTTGACGCTGATGTCTTCGCCAGTGGTGCCATCGCCGCGGGTCGCGCCGCGCACCAGGACGCCATCCTGATACAGCAGGCTGACGGCCAAACCATCGAGCTTGGGTTCACAGCTGTACTCGACTGTCGCGCCGCCACCGAACAGGTCGCCGGCCGGCAGGTCCAGGCCTTCGGTCACCCGGCGGTCGAACTCACGCATGTCGGTTTCTTCGAAGGCGTTGCCGAGGCTGAGCATCGGCACTTCGTGACGCACCTGAGTAAACGCCGACAGCGCCGCGCTGCCCACTCGCTGGGTTGGCGAGTCGCTGGTGATCAGTTCGGGATTGGCCGCTTCCAGAGCCTTGAGCTCGTTGAACAAGCGGTCGTATTCGGCGTCCGGAATGCTCGGCTCGTCGAGCACGTGGTAACGATAGTTGTGCTGATCCAGCTCAGCGCGCAGCTCTAAAATACGGTTCTTGGCGGCGGTCATGGGTGTTCTCTCATAAAGCAAAAGAGCAGCCGAGGCTGCTCAATTTTTTAAATACAGTAGCTCAAGGCTATGGCCATTGTGGCGAGGGAGCTTGCTCCCGCTCGGTGGCGAAGCCGCCGTAAATCCTGCAATCGCGTTGAACCTGACACAACGAGGGGGATGGTTTTGGGGCTGCTTCGCAGCCCAGCGGGAGCAAGCTCCCTCGCCACAAGAGCTCGCTCCAACCTTTTCAATCAGCGCTTCTGGGTCAAGGCGCGACGTTCGAATTCCACGATGCGCTGACGGTAGTGCTCGATCGTCTGGGCGGTCAGTACGCTGCGCTGGTCGTCCTTCAGTTCGCCGTTGAGCTCCTGGGACAATTTACGCGCCGCTGCCACCATCACGTCGAAGGCTTGCTTCGGATGGCGAGGGCCTGGCAGACCCAGGAAGAAGCTCACCGCCGGAGTGCTGAAGTGGTCGATGTCATCCAGGTCGAATACGCCAGGCTTGACGGCGTTGGCCATGGAGAACAGCACTTCACCGTTGCCGGCCATGCTTTCGTGGCGATGGAAAATGTCCATTTCGCCGAAACGCAAACCGCTCTCCAGAATGTTCTGCAACAGCGCCGGGCCCTTGAAGCCGGCAGCGTCGCGGCAGATCACGCTGATCACCAGCACTTCTTCAGCTTGCGGTTGCTCTTTGTCGTTGACCGCTGGCGAAGCCTTGGTGTCATCCGGGAAATCGTCGTCGCGGCTGCTGAAGCTCGGGCCGCCGTCCAGATCCAGGCTGAGGTTCATGTCGCCCTGGGAAGGCTCGCCGTGGCCACGCTTGCCGCGCTTGGAGCCCGACTCGCGAGGCTCGCGGGCCGGCATGCTCACCGACGGCAGATCGTGCTCGTCCAGTTGCGGCTCTTTATGCGTGTCCAGCACGCGCGGCGGGCCCAGCAGTTCGGCGCTGGTGCTGCTGTCCTCGTCCGGCAGATTGGACAGACTTCGATCAAGACGGAACTTCAGTTTTCCCTTGCCGCCGCGCATACGGCGCCAGCCATCGAAAAGAATACCGGCAATGACAATAATGCCGATGACGATCAGCCACTCGCGCAGACCGATTTCCATGTAATCCCGTGCCTCTATAAAAAATGCTGAAAAATAAGGGGTTTACAACCTGCAAACCGCTTTAAAACGTGGCGCCAACTCTATGTTCTGACAGGCGTTTTGCCCACGTATACGAAAAATTGACATTAAACTAGCACGACCAAAGGCAACTTTACACCGTCTACCAAAATCGCTGCGCAAATTATGTCGATTTGCCATCTTCATTCCACCGGTAGAGCGTCGTATGGCCCACACAGCTCAAGCTTCAAGCTTCAAGCTTGCAGCTTGATGCTCGCCGCTAGGCGTCCACCATCGCCATCGCCTCCTCGACATCCACGGCCACCAGACGTGAACAACCGGGTTCGTGCATCGTCACACCCATCAGTTGTTCGGCCATTTCCATGGCGATCTTGTTGTGGGTGATATAGATGAACTGCACTGTCTGTGACATCTCTTTTACCAATCGCGCGTAGCGTCCAACGTTAGCGTCATCCAGTGGCGCGTCAACCTCATCGAGCATGCAGAACGGCGCCGGGTTCAATTTGAAGATCGCAAAAACCAGGGCCAATGCGGTCAGGGCTTTTTCGCCGCCGGAGAGCAAATGGATGGTGCTGTTCTTCTTTCCTGGTGGCTGCGCCATGATTGTTACCCCTGTATCGAGTAGATCTTCGCCCGTCAGTTCCAAATACGCGCGGCCTCCACCGAAAACTTTTGGGAAAAGCGCCTGTAAACCGCCATTGATCTGATCAAAGGTATCCTTGAAACGGTTACGGGTTTCCTTGTCGATCTTGCGAATCACGTTCTCAAGGGTATCGAGCGCTTCCACCAGATCGTCGTTCTGCGCATCCAGATAACGTTTACGTTCCGATTGTTGCTGGTACTCATCGATGGCCGCCAGGTTGATCGCGCCCAGGCGCTGGATCCTCGCAGCGATGCGCTCGAGTTCTTCCTCGGCATCCTTCTCGCTGGCCTCGGCGGTCAATGTTGCGAGTACGCCGTGGAGATCGTAGCCGTCTTCCAGCAATTGGTCCTGCAAGGTCTTGCGGCGCACGGTCAGGGCTTGCCATTCCATACGCTGGGTTTCGAGCTGACTGCGAATCAACTGGGATTGTTGTTCGGTCTGGCTGCGGCGCTTCTCGGCGTCGCGCAGTTCGCGGTCGGCGTCTTCGAGGGCGATCTGCGCGGTCTTGAGTTCTTCGTCGACGGTCATGCGCTTGTCGAGCAACTCCTCGAGCTTCAAACGCAGTTCTTCCAGCGGTGCTTCGCCCTCCTCCAGATTGAGGCTCAGTTGCTCGCGCTTTTCGGTCAGGCGCTCGGACTGCATCTCCAGTCGCTCCAGCGCCTGGCGCGTCGAATCGTGCTGGGCCTTGAGCGAGCCCAGACGCACCGCCAGCTGGTGGGCGTGATCCTTGTGCTGCCGTGCTTCCTGACGCACCCGGTCCAGACGCTCCCGCAGACTGTCGCGCTGGGCCAGCAGCAACTCACGCTGCTCGGTGTCCAGCGCCATGCTGTCGAGGGCTTCCTGCAATTGCAGGCGCGCTTCGCCGATGTTTTCGTGCTCCAGGGCCCGCTGTTCGTCCAGCTCGGTGAGCTCTTCGTCGAGGCGGGTGCGGCGCAGGGTCAATTGTTCGGCCTTGGCTTTGCCGGCGGACAATTGAGCCTTTAATTCACCTTGCTGACGCGCTTCGTCCTGCAGCAAACGGCGCAAATGTTCGCGGCCGTTCTCCTGCTGACGCTGCTGCGCCCTGAGATTCTGCAGTTGGGTTTCCAGGGTTTCGACGGCGGCTTCGCGCTCTTCACGCTCAAGGCCCAGTTGCTGGATTTCCTGACCACGGGCGAGCACGCCGCTTTCCGCTTCACTGGCCCGACGCACCCGCAGAAAATGCCGTCCGACCCAGTAACCGCAACGGCTGATCAGGCTCTGCCCGACAGCCAATTGACCCCGCAAGGCCAAGGCCTGTTCGAGACTGTCCACCGGCTTGACCTGCCCCAGCCATGGCGACAGATCGAGCTGCGCCTCGACCTTGTCCAGCAAGCTGCCCGGCACTCGTACGCCATCGCTGGCCGGGCTGAGCAAACGCAAATCGCCCTGGGCAAACCCGGACAGATCGAAATCGTTGAAATCGTCCACCAGCACCGCTTGCAGGTCGGCGCCGAGCACGGTTTCCACCGCCAGTTCCCAACCGGCCTCAACCTTCAGGCCTTCGGCCAGGCGCGGGCGATTCGCAAGATTCTGTTCGCGCAGCCATTCAGCAGTGCCGGTGCCCGGATCGAGCGCAGCTTGCTGCAAGGCTTCGAGCGAAGCCAGTCGACCGTTGAGGCGCTGCAAATCACCCTGGGCCTGCTGTTGCGCCGACAGCGCCTGCTGCAGTTCCTGACGCAATTGCTCAAGCTTTTCGACCTGCGCTTCTTCGCTGGTCTGCAAATCCTCAAGGGTCGCTTCGGATTCCGCGAGCTGCTCGCTGAGCGCCATGATCGCTGCGTCTTCCGGGTCCGCCGAGAGCAAGGCACGTTCTTCGCCAAGACGCTTCTGGCGATCGGCCAGGCGCTCCAGGCTGGTTTCCAGCTGCTGGATCCGCGACTGCTGCACTTCGGCCTGACGGCGCGGCTCGGCGGCGGTGAGGTTGAACGTATCCCACTGTTCTTGCCAGCCGTGCATGGTGGTTTCGGATTCTTCCAGCGCGGCAGCGGCCTCTTCGGCGGCGGCGCTGGTGACTTCCTGTTCCGGGGTGAGCATGTCCAGCTCTTCGCCGAGGGTCAGCAACAGCGTGCGGTCGTGGCCCAGGTGCGATTCGGTTTCCAGGCGTGCGCGCTCGGCCTCTTTCAGGTCATCCTGCAACTGGCGCAAACGCTGCTGACCGTGCTGGATGCTCTGCTCGACCCGAGCAATGTCGCCACCGACCGAGTAGAAGCGCCCCTGCACCAGGTTGAAGCGTTCCGAGAGGTCGTGGTGTCCGTCACGCAGGCGCTCGATGCTTGCGTCGGCATTGCGCTGTTCGGCCACCAGGGCTTCGAAAGAAACTTCCTGGTTGCCGATGATCGCTTCACGCTGGCCGACCTGATCGTTCAGCGCCTGCCAGCGCAGGGCCGACAGCTGGGCCTTGAGCTGACGCTCCTCGCCCTTGAGTTCCTGATACTTCTTGGCGGCCTCGGCCTGGCGGTGCAAGCGTTCGAGCTGACGCTCAAGCTCTTCGCGCAGGTCAGTCAGGCGCTCAAGGTTTTCGTGGGTGCGGCGGATGCGGTTTTCCGTCTCGCGCCGGCGCTCCTTGTACTTGGAGATGCCTGCGGCTTCTTCGATGAAGTTGCGCAGGTCTTCGGGCTTGGACTCGATCAGCTTGGAGATCATCCCCTGCTCGATGATCGAGTAGCTGCGCGGGCCAAGGCCGGTGCCGAGGAAGATGTCGGTGATGTCGCGGCGCCGGCATTTGGTGCCGTTGAGGTAATAGGTGGTCTGGCTGTCGCGGGTCACTTTGCGGCGAATGGAGATTTCCGCATAAGCGGCGTACTCCCCGAGCAAGGTGCCGTCGGAGTTGTCGAACACCAGTTCGATGCTCGCCTGGCTCACCGGCTTGCGGCTGGTGGAGCCGTTGAAGATGACGTCGGTCATCGATTCGCCGCGCAGGTTCTTCGCCGAACTCTCGCCCATCACCCAGCGCACGGCGTCGATGATGTTCGACTTGCCGCAACCATTGGGCCCGACCACCGCCGCCATGTTACTGGGGAAGTTCACCGTGGTCGGGTCGACGAAGGACTTGAACCCCGCCAGTTTGATGCACTTGAGCCGCACCCTCAGGCGTCCGTCAGGGCAGAGATCACCAGATCGCAACTGCGCTGGGCGTAAGCCGTCAGCACCACGCGAATCTGCGCAAAGTCACGGGCCAGCACGGCAGCGAGCAAGCGTTCGAACAGTTCGAGGAATTCGCTCATCGACGCTTTGCGCTGGTCCAGCGCGAGGAAATACGCACGGCTCATGGCCGGCTGCAGATTCTCGACGGTTTCCTGCAAGTACGGGTTGTTGGCGAACGGGTACGCGGCGCGCATCACATTGAAGCTGTCATCGACGAAAGAGCGGATGTCCTGACGCTCGTAGCTGGCAGTCAGGCGTTGCTGGATCTGCACGAACGGCGCCATGTCGGCCTGGGTTTTCCAGCCGCTGGCCACCGAGTTACCGAGCAGAATATAGAGCTCGCTCATCAGCTTGCACAGGCTCTGCACCTTGTGCGGCGTGAGCTCGGTAACGTGGGCGCCACGTCGCGGCAGGATCGCGATCAGGTGCCGACGCTCGAGGATCAGCAAGGCCTCGCGGACCGAACCACGGCTGACGTTGAGGGCCAGCGTGACCTTCTGTTCCTGGATGCGCTCCCCGGGCTTCATTTCGCCGCGAATGATGCGTTCGGCGAGGTGGTGAGCGATTTGCTCGGCGAGGCTGTCCGGCGCCTTGAACGTCATGGTTGTCCTTCAAACTCTTTGATCTGTACAAGCGGCGCAGTGTAGCGCAATTGCTGCGTCAGGGCGGAGTGCCCGCCCGGAGGTTTTTTGGCACGATTCAAGCAAATTCAAGCAAAAAGGCAGGCTATCGAACCAACGACAATAATTAAGGAACAGGTGGTTAATCGACAAATTGCAGTTTCCTGACCTTTAAGTCAGAAAATCATTGACCGAAAAGTCAGACCTGCTAAATTCAGTTCCTATCGGTTAACAACAATAATGAGTCTGCGAGGCCTTCCGTGATCCAGTTTTTACTAAACCAGGAACTCCGTAGCGAGCACGCCCTGGACCCGAACCTGACCGTGCTCAATTATCTGCGCGACCATGTGGGCAAACCCGGCACCAAAGAAGGCTGCGCCAGCGGTGACTGCGGCGCCTGCACCGTGGTGGTCGGCGAATTGCAGACCGATGACGACGGTCGCGAACACATTCGCTATCGCAGCCTCAACTCGTGCCTGACCTTCGTGTCGTCCCTGCACGGCAAACAACTGATCAGCGTTGAAGACCTCAAGCACAAGGGTCAGCTGCACAGTGTGCAGAAAGCCATGGTCGAGTGCCACGGCTCGCAATGCGGCTTCTGTACCCCAGGCTTCGTGATGTCGCTGTTTGCCCTGCAAAAGAACAGCGATGCACCGGATCATGCCAAGGCCCACGAAGCACTGGCCGGCAATCTCTGCCGTTGCACCGGCTACCGGCCGATCCTGGAAGCTGCCGAGCAGTCCTGCTGCGCCAAGCAACCGGACCAGTTCGACGCCCGCGAGGCCGACACCATCGCGCGCCTCAAAGCGATTGCCCCGACCGATATCGGCGAACTCAACAGCGGTGACAAACGCTGCCTGGTGCCGCTGACCGTGGCCGACCTGGCCGATCTCTACGACGCTTATCCACAGGCCCGCCTGCTGGCCGGCGGTACTGACCTGGCGCTGGAAGTCACGCAGTTCCACCGCACCCTGCCGGTGATGATCTATGTCGGCAACGTCGCCGAGATGAAGCGCATCGAGCGTTTTGACGATCGCCTGGAAATCGGTGCCGCCACCTCCCTTTCCGATTGCTACGAGGCCTTGAACGCCGAGTACCCGGACTTCGGTGAATTGCTGCACCGCTTCGCCTCCTTGCAGATCCGCAACCAGGGCACCCTGGGCGGCAACATCGGCAACGCTTCGCCGATTGGTGACTCGCCGCCCCTGCTGATCGCCCTGGGCGCGCAAATCGTGCTGTGCAAAGGCGAAACCCGCCGCACCCTGGCTCTGGAAGATTACTTTATCGATTACCGCGTCACTGCGCGCCAGGAAAGCGAGTTCATCGAGAAGATCATCGTGCCGCGCGCCAGCGTCGAAAAACTGTTCCGCGCCTACAAGGTTTCCAAGCGCCTGGACGACGACATTTCTGCCGTCTGCGCCGCCTTCAACATTCGCCTGGAAAACGGCGTGGTCGCCGAAGCCCGCGTCGCCTTCGGCGGCATGGCGGCCATCCCGAAACGTGCCGCTGCTTGCGAAGCCGCGTTGCTCGGCTCGCCATTCAACAACGCCACCGTTGAACGTGCCTGCGCTGCCCTGACCGAAGACTTCACACCGCTCTCGGACTTCCGCGCCAGCAAGGAATACCGCCTGCTCAGCGCGCAGAACCTGCTGCGCAAATACTTCATCGAACTGCAAACACCGCACATCGAGACTCGGGTGACCGCTTATGTCTAATCATCACGCCGTAGAGAAGACCCAAGCCGAATTGGCTGAACTGTTCGCCAAGGACCTGACCACCGGTGTCGGCCGCAGCGTCAAGCACGACAGCGCCGCCAAACATGTGGCCGGTGAAGCGCAGTACATCGACGATCGCCTGGAGTTTCCGAACCAGTTGCACGTTTATGCGCGCATGTCGGACCGTGCCCACGCCCGGATCATCAGCATCGACACCGCGCCCTGCTACGCCTTCGAAGGCGTGCGCATCGCCATCACCCACGAAGACGTACCGGGCCTCAAAGACATCGGTCCGTTGCTGCCGGGCGATCCGCTGCTGGCCATCGATACCGTGCAATTCGTCGGTCAACCGGTGGTCGCCGTGGCGGCGAAAGACCTGGAAACCGCGCGTAAGGCGGCCATGGCCGCGATCATCGAATACGAAGACCTGGAGCCTGTGCTGGACGTGGTCGAAGCCCTGCGCAAGCGCCACTTCGTACTCGACAGCCACACCCATCAGCGCGGCGATTCGGCCACGGCGCTGGCCACTGCCGAACATCGCATCCAGGGCACGCTGCACATCGGTGGCCAGGAACACTTCTACCTGGAAACCCAGATCTCTTCGGTGATGCCGACCGAAGATGGCGGCATGATCGTCTACTGCTCCACGCAGAACCCCACCGAAGTGCAGAAGCTGGTGGCCGAAGTGCTGGACGTGTCGATGAACAAGATCGTTGTCGACATGCGCCGCATGGGCGGCGGTTTCGGCGGCAAGGAAACCCAGGCGGCCAGCCCGGCGTGCCTGTGTGCGGTGATCGCTCACCTCACCGGCCAGCCGACCAAGATGCGCCTGCCGCGGGTCGAAGACATGCTGATGACCGGCAAGCGTCACCCGTTCTATGTCGAGTACGACGTGGGCTTCGACAGCACCGGGCGGCTGCACGGCATCAACCTGGAACTGGCCGGTAACTGCGGTTGCTCCCCTGACCTGTCGGCGTCGATCGTCGACCGCGCGATGTTCCATTCGGACAACTCGTACTACCTGGGCGATGCGACCATCAACGGTCACCGCTGCAAGACCAATACCGCGTCGAACACCGCCTACCGTGGTTTCGGCGGCCCGCAAGGCATGGTCGCCATCGAAGAAGTGATGGACGCCATCTCTCGCCATCTGGCCCTGGATCCTTTGGCCGTGCGCAAGGCCAACTACTACGGCAAGACCGAGCGCAACGTCACCCACTACTACCAGACCGTCGAGCACAACATGCTCGAAGAGATGACCGCGGAACTGGAAGAAAGCAGCCAGTACGCCGAACGTCGCGAAGCGATCCGTCGCTACAACGCCAACAGCCCGATCCTGAAAAAAGGCCTGGCGCTGACCCCGGTGAAATTCGGCATTTCCTTCACCGCCAGCTTCCTCAACCAGGCCGGCGCGCTAGTGCACGTCTACACCGACGGCAGCATCCACCTCAACCACGGTGGCACCGAAATGGGCCAGGGCCTGAACACCAAGGTCGCGCAGGTGGTGGCCGAAGTGTTCCAGGTGGAAATGGACCGCGTGCAGATCACCGCGACCAACACCGACAAAGTACCGAACACCTCGCCAACCGCCGCTTCCAGCGGTGCCGACCTGAACGGCAAGGCCGCGCAGAACGCCGCCGAAACCATCAAGCAACGCCTGGTGGAATTTGCGGCTCGCCAGTACAAGGTCAGCGAAGAAGACGTGGAATTCCACAACGGCCACGTGCGGGTTCGCGATCACATCCTGACCTTCGAAGCACTGATCCAGCAGGCGTACTTCGCCCAGGTGTCGCTATCGAGCACCGGCTTCTACAAGACCCCGAAAATCTACTACGACCGCAGCCAGGCTCGCGGCCGTCCGTTCTACTACTTCGCCTTTGGYGCGGCGTGCTGCGAAGTGCTGGTCGACACCCTGACCGGCGAATACAAGATGCTGCGCACTGACATCCTCCACGACGTCGGCGCCTCGCTGAACCCGGCCATCGACATCGGTCAGGTCGAGGGCGGTTTCATCCAGGGCATGGGCTGGCTGACCATGGAAGAGCTGGTGTGGAACAACAAGGGCAAGCTGATGACCAACGGCCCGGCCAGCTACAAGATCCCGGCCGTGGCGGACATGCCGCTGGACCTGCGGGTGAAGCTGGTGGAAAACCGCAAGAACCCGGAAGACACGGTGTTCCACTCCAAGGCCGTGGGCGAGCCGCCGTTCATGCTCGGCATCGCCTCGTGGTGTGCGATCAAGGACGCCGTGGCGAGCCTGGGCGATTACAGGCATCAACCGAAAATCGACGCACCGGCGACCCCGGAGCGGGTGTTGTGGGGCTGTGAGCAGATGCGCCAGCTGAAGGCGGCGAAGGCTGTCGAGGCTGAGACCGAGTTGGCTTCGCTCTAAGACCGAAGTGCGGCCTTCGCGGGCAAGCCTCGCTCCTACAGGTTTTGCACAATCCTTGTAGGAGCGAGGCTTGCCCGCGAAGAGGCCGGTACAGACAACAGAGATGTTGAGGTGAAACATGTACAACTGGATCGACGCCCTCGCCGACCTGCAAAACCGGGGTGAGCCCTGCGTGCTGGTCACCATCATCGAAGAGCTCGGCTCGACGCCGCGCAACGCTGGCTCGAAGATGGTCATCAGCGCGAACCAGAGCTTCGACACCATCGGTGGCGGGCACCTGGAATACAAGGCCATGAAGATCGCCCGCGAGATGCTCGCCAGTGGCAAGCAGGACACCCATCTGGAGCGCTTCAGCCTCGGTGCCAGCCTCGGCCAGTGCTGCGGTGGTGCAACCGTTTTGCTGTTCGAACCGATGGGCCAGGTTCAGGCGCAGATCGCCGTGTTCGGTGCAGGCCACGTCGGCCGCGCCCTGGTGCCGCTGCTGGCCAGCCTGCCTTGCCGGGTGCGCTGGATCGATTCGCGGGAAGATGAATTCCCCGAGCAGATCCCCCATGGCGTACGCAAGATCGTCAGCGAAGAACCGGTGGATGAAATCGATGATCTGCCGGCCGGCAGCTATTGCATCGTGATGACCCACAACCATCAACTCGACCTCGAGCTGACCGCAGCGATCCTCAAGCGCAACGACTTCGCCTACTTCGGCCTGATCGGTTCGAAGACCAAACGGGTGAAGTTCGAACATCGCCTGCGCGACCGCGGTTTCGACAACAGCGTCGTGCAACGCATGCGCTGCCCGATGGGCATCGGCGAAGTCAAAGGCAAGTTGCCCGTGGAAATCGCCATCTCCATCGCCGGCGAGATCATCGCCACCTATAACGCGAACTTCGGCCAGCACACCGTCAGCGCCGGATCGATTGCCAAACTGCTGCCTGCGTCACGCCGCAGCCACGCTTCGAACTAAAGAGCCACAACTTGAGAACGCCCATGACTCTGACTCGCAAAGCTTACCGCGCCGCCATCCTGCACAGCATCGCCGACCCAGCCATCGTGGGCATCGAAGCCTCCTACGAGTATTTCGAAGACGGCCTGCTGGTTGTGGATAACGGCCAGATCAGCGCCCTGGGCCACGCCAGCGAACTGCTGCCGACCCTGCCGGCTGACGTCGAAATCACCCACTATCAGGACGCACTGATCACCCCCGGCTTCATCGACACCCACATCCACCTGCCGCAAACCGGCATGGTCGGCGCCTATGGCGAGCAATTGCTGGACTGGCTCAACACCTACACCTTCCCGTGCGAAAGCCAATTCGCCGACAAGGCCCACGCCGACCAGGTCGCGGACATTTTCATCAAGGAACTGTTGCGCAACGGCACCACCACTGCGCTGGTATTCGGCAGCGTGCACCCGCAATCGGTGAACTCGTTCTTCGAAGCCGCCGAGCAGCTCGACCTGCGGATGATCGCCGGCAAGGTGATGATGGACCGCAACGCCCCGGACTACCTGACCGACACCGCCGAATCCAGCTACATCGAAAGCAAGGCGCTGATCGAGCGCTGGCACGGCAAGGGTCGCCTGCACTACGCGGTCACCCCTCGCTTCGCACCGACCAGCACCCCGGAACAACTGACCCTCGCCGGCCAATTGCTGACCGAATACCCGGATCTGTACATGCAGACCCACATCAGCGAAAACCTCAAGGAAATCGAGTGGGTCAAGGAACTGTTCCCGGAGCGCAAGGGTTACCTGGACGTCTACGATCACTACCAGTTGCTCGGCGAGCGCTCAGTGTTCGCCCACGGCGTGCATCTGTGCGATGACGAGTGCGCGCGCCTGGCGGAAACCGGTTCGGCCATCTCATTCTGCCCGACCTCGAACTTCTTCCTCGGCAGCGGCCTGTTCAACCTGCCGATGGCCGAGAAGCACAAGCTCAATGTCGGCATCGGCACCGATGTGGGCGGTGGCACCAGTTTCTCGCTCCTGCAAACCCTCAACGAAGCCTACAAGGTCATGCAGCTGCAAGGTGCACGCCTGAGCCCGTTCAAGTCGCTGTACCTGGCCACCCTCGGCGGCGCCCGCGCACTGCGTCTGGAAGACAAGATCGGCAACCTGCAACCAGGCACCGACGCCGACTTCCTGGTGCTGGACTACAACGCCACGCCGTTGCTGGGCTATCGCCTGAAGCAGGCCAATAACATCGCCGAGACGTTGTTTGTGTTGATGACCCTGGGGGATGACCGGACTGTTCAGCAGACTTATGCGGCGGGGAATCTGGTGCATCAGCGCTAGTTTTCTCAAGACATAAAAAATCCCCCGCAATCATCAGATTCCGGGGGATTTTTTTGATCCTCTGTAGGAGCGAGCTTGCTCGCGAAGAACCCGAGAGCGCCGCAGCAATTCAAGCGCCCCGCGTTATCGTTCACGACCATCGTCGGAACGCCGCCCGGAGCAAGCTCGCTCCTACAGATCAGAGTTTCGCAGTCGACCGCCCAGGCTTCTTGGTCTGCAGTAAATGCGAGAACACCGCATGCAGATCATCCGACGCACTTTCCTCGTCGAGGTTGAGCTTGCTGTCGATGTGATCCATGTGGTGCATCATCAGGTCGACCGCCAGTTCAGCGTCGCGTTTTTCGATGGCGTCGATCAACTGGGTGTGCTCGTCGTAGGAGCAATGGGAACGGTTGCCGCTTTCGTACTGGGCGATGATCAACGACGTCTGGGACACCAGGCTGCGCTGGAAGCTGATCAGCGGCGCGTTTTTCGCCGCTTCGGCCAGTTTCAGGTGGAATTCGCCCGACAGGCGGATGCCGGCACCACGATCGCCACGGGAGAAGCTGTCGCGTTCGTCGTTGACCATCTGGCGCAATTCGGCAATCTGCTCGGCGGTCGCGTGCTGAACGGCCAGCTCGGTGATCGCTCGCTCCACCAGACGGCGGGCCATGAACACCTGGCGGGCTTCTTCGACGCTCGGGCTGGCGACCACGGCGCCGCGATTCGGACGCAGCAACACCACGCCTTCATGGGCCAGGCGCGACAAGGCGCGGCGAATGATGGTGCGGCTGACCCCGAAAATTTCCCCCAGCGCTTCTTCGCTCAACTTGGTGCCGGGCGCCAGACGCTGCTCGAGGATGGCCTCGAAGATATGCGCGTAGACAATATCGTCCTGGGTACCGCTGCGGCCGGCTTTGCCTGCTCGCGGTTGTTTCTTTAGGGGTTGCAACTGTTCGTTCATGGGCACTCGAGTCGGAAGAACTGCGGCGAATTGACCGCGACTGTAATACGGCACAGTGGGTCGCTGGCAAGTATCGCGTAAAAAACACTGCGATTGTACACAATGGAGGGTGGCAACACGACTGTACGGCTGAATGTTGCCTCGGCTGTATCGCAACGCCTGATTACTTTTGAGTTTAGGCTTGTTCGCAGAATCCGCCTTTTGACGTAATCCCTGTGGGAGCGGACATCTTCATCTGTAAAAGGAACACCACCGTCATGAACGACGCCACCCACACGCAAATCCGCCCTCTGGCCGACACCTCGCCCTCGGCCATCGTTGCCGGCTTCATCGCCATGATGACCGGCTACACCAGCTCCCTGGTGCTGATGTTCCAGGCCGGGCAAGCGGCGGGCCTGAGCAGCGGGCAGATTTCGTCGTGGATCTGGGCGATTTCCATCGGCATGGCGGTGTGCTCCATTGGCCTGTCCCTGCGCTATCGCACGCCGATCACCATTGCCTGGTCGACCCCCGGCGCCGCGCTGCTGATCACCAGCCTGGGCGGCGTGAGCTACGGCGAAGCCATCGGCGCCTACATCACCTGCGCGGTGCTGGTGACGATTTGCGGGCTGACCGGCAGCTTCGAACGACTGATGAAAAAGATTCCGGCATCCCTGGCCGCCGCCCTGCTGGCGGGGATCCTGTTCAAGATCGGCAGCGAGATTTTCGTCGCGGCGCAACACCGCACCGCCCTGGTACTGGGGATGTTTGTCAGTTATCTGGTGGTCAAGCGCCTGTCGCCGCGCTACGCGGTGTTGGCAGCATTGCTGATCGGCACGGCATTGTCAGGTTTCATGGGGTTGCTGGACTTCAGCGGTTTCCACCTGGAAGTGGCCACGCCGGTCTGGACCACGCCGCACTTCTCACTGGCCGCGACCATCAGCATCGGCATCCCGCTGTTTGTCGTCGCCATGACCTCACAAAACATGCCCGGCATCGCCGTATTGCGCGCCGATGGTTACACGGTGCCTGCCTCGCCGCTGATCACCACCACCGGCATCGCCAGTTTGCTATTGGCACCGTTCGGCTCCCACGGGATCAACCTGGCGGCGATCAGCGCAGCGATCTGCACCGGGCCGCACGCCCATGAGGATCGCAACAAGCGCTACACCGCAGCCGTCTGGTGCGGGATTTTCTACGGGATCGCCGGCGTGTTCGGTGCGACGCTCGCGGCATTGTTCGCCGCGCTGCCCAAGGAACTGGTGCTGTCGATTGCGGCGCTGGCGCTGTTCGGCTCGATCATCAACGGCTTGAGCATCGCCATGAGCGAAGTGAAGGAACGTGAAGCGGCGCTGATCACCTTCATGGTCACGGCATCGGGGCTGACGCTGTTTTCCATCGGTTCGGCGTTCTGGGGGATTGTCGCGGGGGTAGTGACGCTGGTGATTCTGAACTGGCGCAAGGCCTGAAATACACAAAACCCGGGCATAAAAAAACGGCGACCCTTGGGTCGCCGTTTTTTTAGAACATCAAGCTACCGGATTGATCGGCTTTTCCGGGTACCAGACGTCCAGCAGCGGGCTGACTTCAACGCTGGTCAGCTCGGTGCGGCCTTTGAGCCAGGCTTCAACGGCAATGCGCTGTTCAGCGCTGACCGAGCCACGCTTCTGCAGGCAAACCAGACCGTAGTCGTCGCCGCCAACATAGCCCAGACCGTTGGCTTCCATGGCTTCTTTGAGGAACGCATCGAGGAAAGCATCAATGGCTTCATCAGCCAAATCTTCTTTGAAATCCAGGTTCAGTTCGAAACCCAGCTCTTGAAATTCATCGACGCACAGTTTTTTGCGCAGGCGCTGGGAACGGTTAGTCGCCATTGGAACAATCCTCTTAAGTAATAACGGGCGGCACTTTAGCAGTTTAAGCCGCCGATTGCCTGACTCTCTGGGCCACCACGCCTACCGTCGGTAAAAAAATAGCCGATCAGAATGCCCGCGCACGGCACAAGCCGTGACACCTTGGGGCATAATGCCGACACTTTCATGACCATTGAGGGAATTTATCTCCATGCCCTCGTCTTTTTTCCCCTCGACTGTAGGGTTTTATTTCAGATGATCAAATCTTTGCGTCCATTGCTGTTGGCCGGTTTTCTTCTCCCCCTGGCCCTCTCCGTTTCCGCCGCTCCAATCAATACCGCGTTGTCGCCCAGCGTTGAAAAAGCCCTGAAAGCCAGCAAGTTGCAGGACAACGCCCTGTCGCTGGTGATGATCCCGCTCACCGGCCCCGGCACCCCGACGGTGTTCAACGCCGACGTGTCGGTCAACCCGGCGTCGACCATGAAACTGGTCACCACCTACGCGGCGCTGGAAATGCTCGGCCCGAACCACCAGTGGAAAACCGAGTTCTACACCGACGGCACCTTGAGTGGCGGCATTCTCAACGGCAACCTCTACCTCAAGGGTGGGGGCGATCCGAAGCTGAACATGGAAAAACTCTGGCTGCTGATGCGCGATCTGCGTGCCAACGGCGTCACCCAGGTCACCGGCGACCTGGTGCTGGACAAAACCTTCTTCATGCAACCGCAACTGCCGGAGTTCAATGACGACGGCAACGACGAGAACAAGCCGTTCCTGGTCAAACCCGACTCGCTGCTGGTCAACCTCAAGGCGCTGCGCTTCGTCGCGCGCAATGACTCGGGCAAGGTGCTGGTCTCGGTGGAGCCGCCGATTGCGACCATCCGCATCGACAACCAGGTCAAGGCCCTCAACTCCAAGCAATGCACCGGTGGCGTGCGCTACAACCCGGTGGCACAGGCCGATGGCAGCGTGACCGTGACGGTCGGCGGCCAACTGGGTGAAGGCTGCAGCTCGCAGACTTACCTGTCGCTGCTCGACCACGCGACCTACACCGCCGGCGCCGTCCGCGCGATCTGGAAGGAGCTGGGTGGCAGCATTCAGGGCAAGGATGTGCTGGCGCCAACTCCGAAAGACGCCAAGGTCCTGGCCCGGGCGTTCTCGCCGGACCTGGCGGAAATCATCCGCGACATCAACAAATACAGTAACAACACCATGGCCCAGCAGTTGTTCCTGAGCCTCGGCCAACGCTTCCGCACCGATGCCGATGGTGACGACGCCAAGGCCGCCCAGCGTGTCGTGCGCCAGTGGCTGGCGAAAAAGGGCATCACCGCGCCGCACCTGGTGATGGAGAACGGCTCCGGCCTGTCCCGTGCCGAGCGCGTCAGCGCCCGGGAAATGGCCTCGATGCTCGAAGCTGCGTGGCACAGCCCGTATGCCGCCGAGTACATCAGTTCGATGCCGATTGCCGGCACCGACGGCACCATGCGCAAACGCCTGAAGACCACTGCCATGCGCGGTGAAGCCCACGTCAAGACCGGCACCCTGAACACCGTGCGGGCGATTGCCGGTTTCAGTCGCGACGTCAACGGCAACACCTGGGCGGTGGTGGCGATCCTCAACGACAAGGCCCCGTTCGGCGCTTCGTCGGTGCTCGATCAGGTGCTGCTGGACCTGTACCGACAACCGAAAATGCCGCAGACGGCTTCGGTGTTGTAACCGGACCTAAAGAACACAGTTGATCCTTTGTGGGAGCGGGCTTGCTCGCGAAGACGGCGGCACATCCAACATCGATGTGACGACTGAC